>JADGPF010000008.1 GCA_017882585.1 Thermoleophilia bacterium | reverse complement strand
GACACCTTGCCCAAGACCCCGACCGAGCGTGTCCAAAAGGTGAAGCTGCGCGATGAGGGCATCACCGCCGACACCTTCGATCGTGAGGCGGCGGGCATCGTGGTCAAGCGTTAGGGGAGCGGCATTGCATCGAACCAATCCGCGCGTAGGAGGATGATCCCTGTGAGGACCGACGAAACACCGGGTACCACTGGAGCGGGGCTGTCTCAGGGCGCCGCCGACGGGTTGGCCGACGCGCTGACGTACCCGTACTTCCAGAGTGTGTTTGACCGCAAGAGCCGTCGCGTCGGGCTCGGCATGACGGTCGGCTCGGAGGTGATCCCATACGAGAGCCCATACGAGCCCGTTCCGCTCACCGAGCTCGAGGAAACGCTGCTGGTCATGGCCGGCGCCGGGCTCAACGGCCTCGCGCTCGCCGATCTCGATCCGGTCCGCGGCATGTCCACCCTGGTGCAGTGGACCAACCGGACCTGGCCCAGTGCGTGCAGCAACCACGGCACGGAGCTGTTCTGGTCGAACGATGAGGGACTGTGGTGGCTCAACATCTTCGGCATGGTGCCCGAGCCGGGCGAGATCTCGATGCTGTCCGGACTGTCGCTTGAACGCCAGGCCGACATCTTGGTCGACATGTTCCGGCGGGCCCGCGTGAAGCTCAAGGACGGGCGCGCCGAGCTGCCGACGACCCTGCCGGGGTTGTTCGACTTCAACCAGTGGAACGCCAACAAGCCCGGGACGACGCTCTTCGTGCCGGTCACGAACATGACGCTCGAGTACATCAACGTCCTCTTCATCTACCTGGCCCGCAGCTACGCCTTCTCGATCGTCGACGAGCAGCACGGGGGGCGTTCGGCGGGTCTGCAGGCGTGGATTGATTCGGGCCGCGTCAACGCGTCGCGGAAGATGGGCATGGTCGAACTCGAGCAGCGCGTGCTGTCGATGCTGGTCGTCGAGCAGGCCTTCACGTGCCAGAACATGAACCTTGCCCTCCAGGCGATGGGTCTGGGCGGTTGGACCTTTACCGGCTACCTGCCCAAGTTCGTGATGGGCGGCGGTGACGTTCCGGGTCTCGGGTTCCGCTTCGAGAAGGATGCGCAGGGCAACGGGTTTGCCGTCGGTCGCGACGGCGTCGTCGAGGCGTTCGTGCCGCCGTACTACACGGACATGCACGAGGCCGTCGACGCGTTCATGGACCTCAAGTGGTCGGCCATGGACCCCGGTGTCGCCAAGCCGTACAAGGACAGCGAGAGCTTCGTGCAGGCCATCCCGCGCCCCCATGACGAGACCGTCGAGATGGTCAAGGCGTACTGCCAGTACGTGTGGGACACCTACGGCCGGTTCCCGGCGTACATGGACCCGATGTATCAGCGGCTGACCTGCCAGGCCCAGCACCTGGATCTGGACTTCTACGAGCACTACTTTCCGGGCGGCGCGGTCACCAACCAGCACGAGCAGCACTTCTCACGCTGGCACCCGGAGCTGTGCGACGCGCACGGGCGTCCGCCCCGCGCGTCGTAGCGTTCGACCCGGCTCGGGCGGTTTCGACCCGGGCCGGGTCGCTGCACCCGATCGTCATGTTGACCCGGTTGGGCGCCGATGGACAGGCGTACTCCGACGACCGCGTGAGCGGCCCATGATCGGCATCCGCGGAGGCGCCGACACCACGAGGGGTGGACACCTGCCTGACACAGTCGCTCTGTTTCCGACCTGCCTCGGAGACCTCGTCATGCCGGACACGGTCGAGCACGCACAACATGCCCTGGGTGTCTGCGGGTTGGATGTTCGGCCGGTGCGGGGCGGCACCTGCTGCGGCCAGCCGGCCTTCAACGCCGGCTTCCACCCTCACGCCCGCCGCGTGGCCCGCGTGAGCGTGCGTGCGCTGGCGCAGACGACAGGGCCGATCGTCGTACCAGCAGGTTCGTGTGCAGCGATGATGAGCCGCCACTGGGTCGGGCTGTTTGCCGGCGATCGCGACGCCGAGCTTGCCCGTCAGGTGGCAGGGCGCGTCGTCGAGTTCAGTGCCGTCCTGGCCACTCATCTCGACGTGCTCGAGCGGCGTCATCTGAGTTGGCCGGGCACGGCCGGATACCACGATTCCTGCCACATGCTGCGCGAACTTCGCCTGAGCGGTGAGCCTCGGGCGGTGCTCGGCTGTGTGCGCGACCTCGAGTTGGTGCCGCTGGCGAGCGCGGACCGGTGCTGTGGGTTCGGCGGCACCTTTTCGGTGCGGTATCCGGAGGTGTCGGTCGCGATGGCCGACAGCAAGCTCGACGATGCCCGCTCACGCGGCGTGGACGTGCTGATCTCCGCCGATCCCGGATGTCTGATGCAGCTCGGGGGCCGCGCCGAGCGCACCGGCGACACACCGCGCGTGATCCACATCGCGACGCTGCTGCACGAGGCAGGCTTGCGGTGAGCGAGGACCCGCTGACGTCGTCCACGTTCGCCGAGCGCGCGCGGGTCCAACTGGCCAAGCCGTTTCTGCGCGAGGCGGTGCCGCGGGCGACCGACATCGCGGTCCGCGACCTGCGCGAGCGATTCGCCGGGCACGACTACGACGGTCTGCGGGAGCTGGGGCGCGAGATCCGTGCCCGGACCATGGCCGACCTCGAGGACGCCCTTGCCACGCTCACCGATGCGTTGGTTGCCAACGGCATCCATGTCCATCACGCCGCCGACGCGGCCGCGGCGCGCGAGCACATCCGCCGCATCTGCCGCGAGTCAGATGCCACTCGCGTGGTGAAGGTCAAGTCGATGGCCACCGAGGAGATCGCCCTCAACCCGGCGCTCGTCGCCGACGGGCTCGAGGTCACCGAGACCGATCTCGGCGAATACGTCGTCCAACTCGATGGCGACCGGCCCTCGCACATCATCGCGCCGATCATCCACAAGACGCGGGCCGAGGTGCGCGAGACCCTCTCGCGTGTCGCCGGGCGCGAGTTGCCCGATGACGCCTCGGAGCTGACCGACTTCGCGCGTGAGCGCCTGCGGGACGCGTTCATGGACGCCGATGTCGGCATCAGTGGCGCCAACTTCGGGGTCGCCGAAACCGGGACCATCGTGCTGGTCACCAACGAGGGCAACGGCCGGATGTGCACCTCGATGCCGCGGATCCACATCGCGCTGATGGGGATCGAGCGTGTGATCCCGACCCTCGAGGACCTGTCGGTCATGCTCCCATTGATTACCGGCGCGGGCACCGGCCAGCTGATCACCTCGTACGTGAGCATGCTGTCTGGGCCGCGGGGCGAGGGCGAACCGGACGGGCCCGAGGCCATGCACGTCGTGTTGTTGGACAACGGGCGGCGCGCGCTGCTGGGGACCGAGTATCAGGAGGTCCTGCATTGCATCCGCTGCGGCGCTTGTCAAAACGTCTGTCCGGTGTACCGGCAGGTCGGCGGCCATGCCTACGGCTGGGTCTACGGTGGCCCGATCGGAGCGGTTCTGACACCGCTGTTTCTGGGCACCGAGGCCGGCGGAGAACTGCCCCAGGCCAGTTCGCTCTGCGGGGCGTGCGACGACATCTGCCCGGTCAAGATCCCGCTGCACGACCTGCTGTTGCAACTGCGCCGAACCCGCGTGGACGACGGTGCCGCGCCATGGCGCGAGCGGCTGGCGGCCGAGCTTTGGGCATGGGCGTGGTCGTCACCGCGGCGGTACCGCGTGGTGACGCGCATCGGCGGCGGGGTGGTGCGGGTGATGGCGGCGGCCGGTCTGATGAGCAGTCTCGGGCCGCTGGGCCGCTGGGCGCGCGGACGCACGATCCCCACGCCGGCGCGGCGCCCGTTTCACTCCCGCGGCGAGCGCGATGTCTGACCGGACCCAGCTGTGGCGCATGGCCCCGACCGAGCTCGCCCCGCACGAGGACGCGCTCACGCGGTTCCAGGCGGAGCTTGAGCGCGCCGGCGGATCGAGCGTCTCTGTCGGTCCGGGCGAGCTTGTCGGCGAAATTACGGCCACGCTCGCGGCCGCGGGCGCGCACCGGATCGCGTTGACGGCGGATCTGGGTGATGCCCGGCCGGTCATCGCTCAGGCACTGGAAATCGCCCGCTACGACGTCGTGGACTACGACGCGATCGCCGACGATCGCGCGGCGGTCCGCGATCTTGACGCCACCGTGACCGGGTGCCTGGCTGCCGTGGCGGCCACCGGTTCGATCGTCACCGGCGCGACTGGGGCCGGACGCGCTGGAGCGCTGGTCGCCCCGACCCATGTCTGTGTGGTCGAGACGCGGCGCCTCGTCGACGGCCTCGCAAGCCTCATGCGGCTTGCCCCGCGCCTGGGGGCGGGCTCGATGATGGCGCTTCAGACTGGCCCGAGCCGTACCGCGGACATCGAGAAGACGCTGATCGTCGGCGTCCACGGGCCCAAGCGGGTGCACGTCGTTCTGCTGGACGGGGTGCTCGCCGACTGACCCGCCGTCGGTGCGGGAGCGGTCAGCAATGCGCCTGTCGGTCCGTGCCCGTCGGGGGGCGGTATCGGTGGGTGCGCGCGGCGCTCCCGCACGCTGCGCGAAAATCTGAGTCATGATCGCTCAGGTATGTGAAATCATGACTTGACATGAACCGACTAAGATCTAACATCTGATCAGTTGATCTATCGGCATCGACGGGCCCCCCGGTGGCCCTGTCCAGGAGGCGATACAGCGCATGGGAAAGACGATCGGCATTGACCTGGGTACGACCAACTCGTGCATGGCGGTTCTGACGGGTGGCGAGCCAGAGGTCATCCCGAACTCCGAAGGCGGTCGCACTACTCCGTCGGTCGTGGGTTTTTCGAAGACGGGCGAGCGGCTGGTCGGCACCGTCGCCAAGCGGCAGGCGGTGACCAACCCGGAGAACACCGTCTTTAGCGTTAAGCGATTCATGGGCCGCAAGTACGGCGAAGTTGACGAAGAGATGAAGATCGTTCCGTATGAGGTCGTGCAGGGGCCCAACGGCGACGCACGCATCTCCGCCGACGGCAAGGAGTTCAGCCCGCCGGAGATCAGCGCCATGATCCTGCAGAAGCTCAAGGCCGACGCAGAGGCCTTCCTGGGAGAGACGGTCACGGACGCGGTCATCACCGTGCCGGCGTATTTCAACGACGCGCAGCGCCAGGCGACCAAGGACGCCGGCAAGATCGCCGGGCTCGAGGTCAAGCGAATCATCAATGAGCCGACCGCGGCGGCCCTCGCCTACGGTCTGGACAAGGAACACGACCAAACGATTCTCGTGTTCGACCTCGGCGGCGGGACGTTCGACGTCTCGGTGCTGGAGATCGGCGATGGCGTGTTCGAGGTCAAGTCCACCGCGGGTGACAACCACCTCGGCGGCGACAACTTCGACAAGGCGATCGTCGACTGGATGGTGGCCGAGTTCAAACGCGACCAGGCCATCGACTTGAGCGCGGACAAGATGGCCCTCCAGCGGCTCTACGAGGCGGCCGAGAAGGCCAAGATCGAGCTGTCAACGACGATGACGGCCCAGATGAACCTGCCGTTTATCAGCGCCGACCAGGCCGGTCCGAAGCACTTGGAGCTGCAGCTCTCGCGCGCCAAGCTTGAGGAGCTGACGCGGCCGCTGTTGGAGCGGCTGATGGGCCCGACCCGTCAAGCGGTCGCCGACTCGGGCGTCGGCAGCAAGATCGACCACGTGGTCCTTGTCGGCGGCATGTCCCGCATGCCGGCCGTCCAGGACCGTGTGCGCGAGATCACCGGCAAGGACCCCCACAAGGGCGTCAACCCGGACGAGGTCGTCGCGGTCGGCGCCGCCATCCAGGCCGGCGTCCTCGCCGGTGAGGTCAAGGACGTCCTGCTGTTGGACGTTACCCCGCTCTCGCTCGGCATCGAGACCAAGGGCGGCGTGTTCACCAAGCTGATCGAGCGCAACACGACGATCCCGACGCGCAAGAGCGAAGTGTTCTCCACCGCCGACGACAACCAGACCCAGGTGGAGATCCACGTGCTCCAAGGCGAGCGCGAGATGGCGGTCTACAACCGGACCCTCGGCAAGTTCAACCTTGTCGGCATCCCGTCGGCGCCGCGCGGGGTCCCGCAGGTTGAGGTCACGTTCGATATCGACGCCAACGGCATCGTCAACGTGTCCGCGAAGGACCTGGGCACCAACAACGAGCAGAAGATCGAGATTCGGGCGTCATCGGGTCTGAACGACGACGAGATCAAGAAGATGGTCCGTGACGCCGAGGCGCACGCCGACGATGACCGGCGCCTGCGCCAGGTCGCCGATGCACGCAACCAGTCCGAGGCGCGGGTGCACGAAGCCGAGCGCCAGCTCAAGGACAACGGAGACAAGATCGACGAGTCGACACGCAGCGAGGTCGAGTCGGCGATCGCCGCGGCACGCACGGCGGCCGAGGGCGAGGACGTCAGCCAGATTGAGGCGTCGACCCAGACCCTGACCGATGCGCTGCACAAGATGTCGGAGGAGATCTACCGCAAGGCGAGCGCGCAGCAGAGCGCCGACGGCGCGGCGGGCGCTCAGGACAGCGAGACCGTTGAGGACGCCGAGTACGAGATCGTCGACGACGAGCCGTCGCCACACGCCTGATCCGGGAGGGCTTCAATGACACCGATGAAACCGACGGGTGCGGCCGCTCGCGACCGCACCCCCGGCGCGGGCCGGAGTCCGAGCGGCACGGTGCACGCGTGATGGGCACCGCAGGCTTCGATGATCCGTTCGGCACGCCGCCGGACCCCGACGCCACGTCGCCCGTCGAGCCCGAGGTGGGTGCGCACGAGCTCGAATTGGAGATCGAGCCCCTGCCGACCCACGAGGAGTTCGTGAAGCTGCGCGATGAGCGCGACGCGTACCTGGACCAGCTGCAGCGCGAGCGCGCGGAGTTCGCGAACTTTCGTCGCCGTACCGAACGGGAACGGGAGAGCCAGCGAGTCGCGGTGGTCCGCGACGTCATGCAGCAGATCCTTCCGGTCCTCGACAATCTCGAACGCGCGGTGGCCGCGCTTGCGTCCAAGGATCCGGATCTTGCCGGCGGTGTCGACATGGTGCGCGCGCAGCTCGCGCAGCTGCTCGCCGGCTTCGGCCTGATCGAGGTCGACACGGTCGGGCGCCCGTTCGATCCGACCGTCCATGACGCGATCGCCTCGGTACCGTCGCACGACTACCCCGAGGGCGTCGTCGTCGAGGTCGTCGAGAAGGGATACCGGACGGACACCGAGCTTGTCCGTGCGGCCAAGGTGGTCGTCGCGGCGTGGCCGCCGACCTCCAGCGCCGACTAGCGGCACGACGATATGCCCGACGACGACCTCTATCAGGCCCTCGGCGTCGCCAAGGACGCCAGCGCGGATGACATCAAGAAGGCGTACCGATCGCTGGCGCGCAAGTATCACCCCGATCGCAACCAGGGCGATGCCGCGGCCGAGGAGCGCTTCAAGCAGGTCTCGCACGCCCACGATGTCCTGTCGGACCCCGACAAGCGTCGCGAGTACGACGCGGCCCGCGTGTTCGGTGGAGGCCGAACACCGCCGGGGGGCGGCTCGGGCGGCGCAGCCGGTTTCGGGGACTTCGCCGACATCTTCGGCGACATGTTCCGGCGCGGCGGCAACCGCGGTGCGGGCAACCAACCGCCGCCGCGCGGTGAGGACGTCGAGGTCGAGGTCACGCTCTCGTTCGAGCAGGCGATGAACGGCGCACAGATCGTCGTCACCGCCGACATCAACGCGACGTGCCCGACGTGTGCGGGATCGGGCGCGAAGGCCGGGACCAGTCCGCGGCTGTGCCCGGACTGCCGCGGCCGCGGAGTTGTCGGGCGCGATCTTGGCGGGTTCTCGCTTGGCCAGACCTGCCCGCGCTGCCACGGCAACGGGACGATCATCGATGACCCGTGCCCGACCTGCGCGGGAGCGGGCACGGTGGCCGAGCATAAGCGCTACACGGTCAAGATTCCGCCTGGGGTCAAGGACGGCACACGGGTGCGACAGGCGGGGAAGGGCCAGGCAGGGCTGCGGGGCGGCAAGCCAGGGGATCTGATCGTGATCACGCGGGTGACGCCCAGCCGCATCTTCGAGCGCAACGGCGACGACCTGTCGATCGACGTGCCCGTGACCATCTCCGAGGCGGCGCTCGGCGCGCCGATTGAAATCCCGACCATCGACGGGCGGGTCAAGCTCAAGGTTCCGCCGGGTTCACAGGACGGACGGGCACTGCGTGTGCCGGGAAAGGGTGCGCCCAAGCTCAAGCGCTCCGGCCGGGGCGATCTGATCGCGCGTTTGCGTGTGCGGGTGCCCGAGTCGCTCAGCGCCGAACAGCGTGCGGCGTTGGAGCAGTTCGCCGAGCTCGACGGGTCGAATCCGCGAACGGGGCTGTTCGGATGAGTACCGACAAGACCACCAGCGGCGTGTATCTGATCGGCATCGTGGCCGAACTCGCCGGCATGCACCCGCAGACGCTGCGCCTGTACGAGCGTCGGGGGCTCATCCGGCCCAGCCGCAGCGCGGGGCACACACGCCGCTATTCCGACGCGGACCTCGCGCGTCTGCGGCGCATCCAGGCGCTGTCGGAAGCAGGACTCAACATCGCGGGAATCGAGCGGGTGCTCGAGCTTGAGCGGCAGCTGGCCGAGGCCGGTCAGGCGCTTGCGGCACTGGACCAGCAGCTGGCCGAGGCCGGTCAGGCGCTTGCGGCACTGGACCAGCAGCTGGAGACCCAACGCACGGAACACCGTGCGGAGATGGAGCGCGCGCGACGGTCGATGCGCGCCGAGGTGGTGCTGGTGACTCGCGGCGAGACCGCGTTGGTCCCGCTGGATCGCCCGCCCACGCGGAATCGGGGGAGGTAGCATGCATGCCAGTTGAACGTCCGACCGAACGGGCGCAGGCCGCTCTCGCGGACGCGGTGCGCTTTGCGGCGGACCGATCCAACCAACGAGTGGAGCCGGAACATCTTCTGCTGGCGCTGCTCGGTCAGCGCGAGGGATTGATCGATCCGCTGATCACCGCGGCCGGCGCGGGCATCGATGCGGTCCGGGCGGCGGCCGAACAGGCGGTCGACAAGTGCCCGCAGGTTCGCGGCGGCAACGTCGAGCAGCAGCTGTCGCCCGCGTTCGAGCGCGTGATCCGCCGCGCCGGCCAGGAGGCCGAGCGCCTGACCGACGAGTTCATCTCCACCGAGCACCTGCTGTTGGGGCTCGTCATCGAGCCGTCGGCGGCCCGCGAAGCGCTGCGTGGGGGCGGAGTGACCGAGAGCGCAATCCGGGAGGGGCTCGCGCACCTGCGCGGATCGATGCGCGTCACCGATCCGAATCCGGAGGGCAAGTTCCAGGCGCTCGAGCAATACGGGCGGGATCTCACCGACGCGGCCCGCAATGGGGCGCTCGATCCGGTGATCGGACGCGACGAGGAGGTGCGTCGTGTCATCCAGGTGCTGTCACGGCGGACCAAGAACAACCCGGTCCTGATCGGTGAACCGGGCGTCGGGAAGACGGCCATTGTCGAGGGGCTTGCCCAGCGGATCATCAGTGGTGACGTCCCCGATGGCCTGCGCGACAAGCGGGTGATCGCACTGGACATGGGGTCGCTGATCGCCGGGGCCAAGTACCGGGGCGAATTCGAAGACCGGCTCAAGGCCGTGCTCGGCGAGATCGCCGCCGCGCACGGCCAGATCATTTTGTTCATCGACGAGCTCCACACGATCGTGGGCGCCGGGGCGGCCGAGGGCGCGGTCGATGCCGCAAATCTGCTCAAGCCGATGCTCGCCCGTGGGGAGCTGCGTGCCGTCGGGGCCACTACGCTCGACGAGTACCGCAAGCAGATCGAGAAGGACGCCGCCCTGGAGCGCCGCTTCCAGCCGGTGATGGTCGGCGAGCCATCCGTTGAGGCGACGATCGGGATCCTGCGGGGACTCAAGGAGCGATACGAGGTCCACCACGGTGTCCGTATCCAGGATGCGGCGCTCGTCGCGGCCGCGCAGCTGTCAGACCGCTACATCTCCGGCAGGTTTCTGCCAGACAAGGCCATCGACCTCGTCGACGAGGCCGCTTCGCGGCTGCGGATCGAAATCGACTCGGTGCCGAGCGAACTGGATCAGGTCCAGCGGCGGATCATCCAACTCGAGATCGAAGAGCAGGCACTCGCCAAGGAGACCGACGCGGCCTCGCTGGCGCGGCGGGAGGCGATCGCACAGGAACTCGGGGAACTGCGTGAAGAGGCCGGCGGCATGCGTGCGCACTGGGAGCTGGAGCGCGGTGCCATCACCCGCATCCGGGAGCTCAAAGAGCAGATCGAGCAGGCGCGCCTCGAGCTTGAGCGCGCCGAGCGCGAGGTCGATCTCGAAGGCGCCGCCCGGCTACGGTACGGCACCCTGCCCGAGCTCGAGACCGCCCTTGTGGACGCGAATGCCGACCTGGAACGCAACCAGGCCGAACGGCGCATGCTCAAGGAGGAGGTCGACGAGGAAGACGTGGCCGAGGTCGTGTCCGCATGGACGCGGATCCCGGTGTCGCGCCTGTTGGAGGGCGAACTGCAGAAGCTCGTCCATATGGAGGAGCGCCTGCACGAGCGGGTGATCGGCCAGGACGCGGCGGTCGAGGCGGTGGCCAATGCTCTGCGGCGCGCCCGTGCGGGCCTCTCGGACCCGGATCGGCCCATCGGCTCGTTTATCTTTCTGGGGCCCACCGGCGTGGGCAAGACCGAGCTCGCCAAGGCGCTTGCGGAGTTCATGTTCGACGACGACCGGGCGATGGTCCGCATCGACATGTCCGAGTACATGGAAAAGCACTCGGTCGCGCGGCTGATCGGCGCACCACCCGGATACGTCGGGTTCGAGGAGGGCGGACAGCTGACCGAGGCCGTGCGGCGACGGCCCTATGCGGTGCTCTTGCTCGACGAGATCGAGAAGGCGCACCCGGACGTGTTCAACGTCCTGCTGCAGCTGCTCGACGATGGTCGGCTGACCGACGGCCAAGGTCGCGTTGTCGATTTCAAAAACGTCGTCGTGATCATGACCAGCAACGTCGGCAGTCAATTTCTGTCCGACGGCATCGACGAGGAGATCGCCGCCGAGCGCGCGCTGGGCGCGTTGCGCGAGAGCTTCCGCCCGGAGTTCATCAACCGGATCGACGAAATCGTGGTGTTCCGACGCCTGACCCGGGAGCAGATCGACGCGATCGTGGACATGCGCCTTGAGACGGTGATCGAGCGGGTCGCCGCGCGCGGCGTGCAGTTGGTCGTCACCCCGGCGGCTCGGCGGGTGCTCGGCGACGAGGGTTACGACCCGGCGTACGGTGCGCGGCCGCTTGGCCGGGTGATTCGCAAGCGCGTCGAGGATGAGCTCGCCCGCGGGCTCCTCGGCGGTGCGTTCCAGGAGGGCGACACCGTGCGTCTGGACGCCAACGTCGCCGGTGCGCTGACGTTCACCGTCGACGACGAGGTCCGCGCCGAGGCGGCCTAGCCGGTCTGCGTCTCGGGCGGGCGGGGTCTGCCCGCCCGAGACGAAGCGTCAGGCGGTCGCGGTCCCAGAGGCCGTCGGCGGATCGCAGCGCGCATCGAGCGGCACGCCGCCCGCAGCGAACGATGCACCGTGGCGCCGCGGTGCGGTCACCGCGCCCGCATGTACCGGTCCGAGGTCGGCAATATGCATCTTGGCCCGGCAGATCGGCTGGGCGACGCCGGCAAATGCCTGCTCGGCGGCGCGACGCGCGCCGTCCTGATCCGCGGCGAGCACGATCACCTCTTCGTGCTGGAACGGGCCCTCCCAGCCGCTCGAGGCGGCCCACATGCGTAGTTCGGCGTCCGACATCGCGACTACACGCTAGCGCGGGGCATCGGGTGCGGGCCCCGCCCCGGGACCGGGCCGACGCCGACGCCGCGGCACAGGCCGCGGACGCTCCGGAAACGTGCGCGAGAATTGCGCCCCCGCGCCCCAAAGCTCCGTAAGGGCGGCCAGCGCCGCGAGCATCACCCCGAGCTGGCGGGTGATCCCGATCGCCGCATCGGGCGGGACCGCCAGGCGGTACAGCACGCACGCCGCGACGATCAGCGCCGCGCCGAGCGCAATGCCCGCCATTATCCGACGCACGGGGCCGTGTAGGGCGATCTCGCCGCGGATATCGAGCGCCACCGCGAGCGAGCTGAGCGCGCAGATCGCTCCGGCGGCGACGGCGAGTCGGGCCCAGGCGGTCGTGTCCCATCCGGACAGCGTGTCCGGAGCGGTGACCGGGCCGATGGCCGTCTGATACCAGGGCATGAACGCGGCGACGACCACGACCAGGGCGCTGGTGACCGTGACGACCGATGGGGACAGCAGCGATCGGGACCTCGGCATCGGTCTAGCGTACCGGCGCTGCGGGAATCCGGGGGCGCCCGGACGTGTCGGCCGCCCGCGGCCGCGATCATCGTGAACCAGGTCGTGGCGGACTGCTAGGCTCGAACAACGTCGATCCGAGTTGGTTGTGAAGGAGGCCTGCGTGCCAACGTACATCTTGCTCAGCACGCTCAGCCCGCATGGTGTGGGCACCCTGAAGGCGAACCCGCTGCGCCTCAAGGAGGTCAACGCGGAGATCGAACAGATGGGCGCGAAGGTCGTCCAGCAGTGGGCGGTGTTGGGCCCGTACGACTTCGTCAACATCGTCGAGGCCGACGATGAGAAGGTGATCGCCCGTGTTTCGGTGGAGCTGGCGGCCCGCGGCACCGCGCACTTCCAAACGCTGACCGCGATTCCCGTCGACGAGTTTCTCGCGCTGCTGAAGTGACCCAGCGCCGATGAACCTGAGGCGCAAGACGACCGGCGGCCTGCTTGTCGCCGGCGGGGTGGCGGTGCTGGCCGCGTCCCCGCTGGCCGCGCGTCTGCGATTCGGCGTGCGCTCACGGCTCGCCGCACTGGCCTACCGCCATGATCCCGTGGCGCCCTTCTGCGCGGCACCGTGCTACGAGCGCGGCGGACCGACCGAAGGTGCCGACAAGCTGACCGGGCACACGGAAGCGCTGCCGTGAGCCATTGGCGGGCCGAGGTACTCATCCCGGCCCACCGCATCGTGGTGGCGCTGCGTGGCGACGACGTCGTCGAGCTTCGCGGCGATGACGGGCCGTCGACGTTCCGGACCTACCGGGCGCTGCCCGACGCGGTCCACGGGATGATCGCCTGGCCGAACACGGTCCTGGTGACCGGGGCCGAGCCGATCATCATCGACCCGGGGTATCAGACACAAGGAGACATGCTCAACGGCGCCCTTGCCAGGCGTGGGCTCGCGCCGGGCGACGTGGGCACGGTGGTCATGACCCACCTGCACCCGGACCACATCTCGGCGGTTCCGCAGCTGGGTCCGGTCGTGCTCTACGTCCATGACGACGAGCTGGCGACGCCGTACGGGCAACGTCAGCGTGGCCTGCTGGACGCGGCCGAGGTGCGCACCCTGGACGGTGCGGGCGGCGAGATCCGCCCAGGAATCTCCTGGATCCACACACCCGGCCACAGTCCCGGCCACATCGCGGTGGTCATCGAGACCGAGGGCGGCCGGGTGGTCGTCGCCGGCGACACGATGGGACCGGACCCCGGCTGGTTCGCCGATCGGAATCCGCCGGCCAGCCTGGAACATCGGGCACAGCACATCGCGGCCTATGACAAGATCGCCCGGCTCGATCCGGCATTGATCATTCCCGGCCACTACGCGCCGATCCAGCGGGGGACAACGTGAGCACCCGGGCGGCCGTACGCCAGCGTCAGATCTATATCGCCGCAGGGGCGAACATCGTGTTCATCGTGAGCCTGTTCCTGCCGTGGTTTGCACTTGGTTCCTACGACAGTGTCAGTGGCTGGAGCGTGTTGCCCGTGCCGCTGCTGATCATGATTGTGTCGCTGGTCGCCATCGCGGGCCTGTTCGCCGAAGTGAACGGGATCGCCCTGCCGCTGCGCCTCGACCCGTTGGGGGTCGGCGCGTACGCATCCTCGATTCCGTTGTGGTTCGCCGCGTCCGACCTGATCGGCGGCGGCGGCACCGGGCGTGATTGGGGGCTCGTGGTGGCGTTCCTGGCCGCCCTGGTCGCGACCGTCTTCGCCGTGCGTGTCTGGCGGGAGGGCCGGCGTTAGACTCACCTCACGGTGGCGTGCCACGGGGGGTATGCGAGATGGGGATCGTCGACAAAGCCAAGGACGCGGCGAAGGTCGCGAAAGATGCGGGCCAGAAGGGCCTTGATGACGCCAAAGACGCCGGACGGCTGTTCACGCTCAAGCGGTCGCTCAGTACCCAGACCGAGCAGCTTGGCCACGTGGTCTACCGCCAGCACGAGGGCGAGGCCGGCCTGGATTCGGAAGTGATCCGGGTCGTCGAGGAAATCCGCTCGACGAAGGCCGAGATCGCGACGCTCGAACAGGAATAGCCGGCGGCGCGCGGGCCGAGGGGGCCCGCGACACACGCCCGCCACGGTCGTCGCACCATGGGATGCGGCCGGTGTGACACGGCTCGCTGGGCCGCGACTGGCCAGAACCTGCACCGGGGCGTCATACTGCGTCCCGTGATCATCGCGATCGTGGTCCTGCTTGCGGCGGCGCTTGCCGTCGCGGTTGTGTCTGAGGCGCTCGCCCGCCGCACCCGCCAGCGCAATGCCCGGCTCGCGGCCGACCTTGCGCGCTCGCGGGCCGCTGCCGAGGCCGACGAGCGCCTGCGGACGGCCGCCTTCGACCACCTGCCGGTCGCCGCGCTCCGTGTCGACGGGTCCGGAACGATCCGAGAAATCAACGCACTGGCCCGTGACAAGTTCCCGCATGTCGCCCCCGGGCAGGGGATCCTCGCGTCGTTCGGCGAGCACCGGTTTGCCGAGGAGGTCGCCCAGGCGATCGCCACCGGGGAGCCCCGGTCGTTCGAACTGCGCCTCTTTTCGGCTGAGCGCCGAACCTTCCGTGTCTCGGTCGAACCAATCGACGCCGCGGCCGGATACGGGGTCTTCGTGTTCATGACCGACTTCACCGACGCGGTCGCCTACCAGGAACTGCGCAGCCAGTTCTCGGCCAACGTGTCGCACGAGCTGCGCACGCCACTGACTGGCCTGGCGGGGCTCATCGAGGCCCTCGGCGACCCGGAGATCGATCGGGTCACCCACGCCCGGTTCGTCGACCGCGCCTCGAGCGAGATCCAGCGCCTGGTTGCCCTGATCACCGACGTGCTGTTCCTGTCCGAGCTCGAGGCCACCCAGGAGGTCGGCCCGTCGGGACGCAGCGACCTGCGGGTGGCGATCGCCAATGCCGTCGAGGCGCTGCGTGACGTCGCTGCCGAGCATGATGTGTCGATCACCGTGGACGCCGACGACGCCGCGTGGTCTCCGTTGACCGAGCGGATGGCGACCATCGTGGTACAAAATCTGGTCGAAAATTCGGTCAAGTACGGCGGGCCGGGCTCGCAGACGCACGTGCGCGCCTCGGTCACCGACGACGGGGACTGGGTTCAGCTGAGCTGCCGCGACACCGGCCCCTGCATCGCCGAGCGGCATCTGCCGCACATCTTCGAGCGGTTCTACCGTGCCGACGCCTCGCGTTCGAAGCGGCTCGGAGGCACGGGTCTCGGGTTGTCGATCGTCAAGCACATCGCTGAGCGTTCGGGTGGCACCGCCGAGGCACGTTCCCGTGAAGGGTTCGGCACGACCGTGGTCGTGCGGATGCCGGTGGCCCTGCGCACGGCGCCCGTCGCCGACACCCCTGCCCGTAACGACGCGCCTGTGAGAACGACGCGCTAGACTGGCGCGCGGCTGCCCCGCGTGGGCAAGCCCCGGATCCGCTGGCTGTCGCGCGCCCACTTCTGCCCGCCGCCAAGGAGTTTGCTTGAGCGTTCCGCTGATGGACATTGGTGCCCAGTACGGCCCGCTGCGCGCCGAGATCGATGCCGCGATCGCCGGGGTGCTGGACAGTGGCCGTTTCATCCTCGGGCCGCACGTGGCCGGCCTCGAGGCCGAGATTTCCGAGCGGCTCGGCGGGCGCCCCTGCGTCGGCGTTGCGAATGGGACCGACGCGCTTGTGATCGCGCTCAACGCGCTCGACGTCGGGCCGGGAGACGAGGTCATCACCACCCCCTACACGTTCTACGCCACCGCTGAGGCGATCGCTCGTCTGGGGGCGACCCCGGTGTTCTGTGACATCGATCCGGACGACTTCTGCATCGATCCCGAGTTGATCGCCGAGCGCATCACCTCGCGCACCCGCGCGATCCTGCCGGTCCACATCTTCGGCCACGCGGCCAACATGCCCGCGATCCGCGCGATCGGTGCGCGCCACGGGCTTCCAGTGGTCGAGGACGCGGCTCAAGCGTTCGGCGGCGCCTGCGACGGCGCGTCGATCGGCGCCCTGGGCGACATCGCTACGATCAGTTTCTTCCCGACCAAGAACCTGCCCGGCATCGGCGACGGCGGCATGGTCGTGTGTCGTGACCAGGACGTTGCCGCGCGCGTACGCCGGCTGCGCTTTCACGGGTCGGCGGACAAGGTGGTGTTTCAGGAGGTCGGCTACAACTCGCGACTCGACGAGCTTCAGGCGGCCGTGATCCGCATCTTCTTGCGGCACGTCGACGACTGGAATGATGGCCGCCGCGCGGCCGCCGATGCGTACGCGACCGCCGGGCTCGGGGAGTTCATGCGGCTCCCGTCCGAGCGGGCGGGGGTGCGGCACATCTACCACCTGTACATGGCGCGCCACGACGATCGCGACGCCTTGGCGAAGGGGCTCGGCGCGCGTGGTGTGAGCTCGGCGGTCTACTACGGGATCCCGATGCACCTGCAGCCGGTGTTCGCACGCCTGGGATACCGCCCCGGCGACCTGCCCGTCGCCGAGGCCTGCGCCGCGCGCGCGCTTGCCCTCCCGATGCATCCCCACCTGACGACCGAACACGTCGAGGAGGTCGTGACGGCGGTGGCCGAAGTCATTGGACAGGTGCCGGCGCGCGGGTGAGTCAGCTGCTCGCGGAACCGGCGGTGGTGCCGGAGGCGATCTTGGAGGGTCCGCGTACGCTGCGGATCTGGGTCGACATGACCAACTCGCCCCATGTGGTGATCTTCCGCCCGTTGATCGCGAGGATGATCGCCCGCGGTCACCAGGTCACCGTCACCGCGCGTGATTTCGCCCAGACCCTGGGGCTGCTTGAGCGATACGGGATCCCGCATCAGGTGTTCGGCGCCCATGGCGGCGCCGGACGCACGGGCAAAGCGCGCGCGATGGCGTCGCGGACATCCGCATTGACCCGCTTTGCCCGTCGCGAGCGTTTTGATCTCGCGATCGCTCACGGGAGCACCGACCAGCCGCCGGCCGCGTATGCAGCCGGAACACCGCAGGTCACGATGTTCGACTACGAGTACGCGAGCGCCATGCACCACTGGAATGGGCGTTTCGCAACGCGCGTGTTGGTGCCCAGCGCCATTCCCGAGTGGGCGCTGTGGCGGTACGGTATCCGAGCGCCGAAGCTGGTCCGGTATCCGGGGCTCAAGGAGGAGTATTACCTTGCCGACCACGTGTTCGATCCAGGTGTGATGGACGAACTGGGCCTCGACGCGTCGCGGGTGATCGCCGTCCTGCGCCCGCCGCCGGAGGTGACCCTCTACCACCGCGGCCTGTCCAGCGACGTGTTCTCTGCCACGCTGGCGCGCCTGCTCGACGCGACCCCGGCCGTCCAGACGGTGGTGCTGCCGCGCACCGACGATCAGCGCGCGCAGCTCGAGGGCGGTGTCGCAATCGTGCCCGAACGACCCGTCGACGGGCCCAGTCTTGTCTCGGCCGCCGACCTGGTCGTCAGCGCCGGCGGGACGATGAACCGTGAGGCCGCCGCGCTGGGCGTCCCCGCCTACAGCCCATTTGCGGGTCGGCTCGGTGCGGTCGATCTCAACCTGATCGCCGACGGCCGCCTGCGCCGCCTCGAGGATGCCCAAGCCGTCGTGCTGGCAAAGCGGGACCGCCGCGTGCCGCCGACGCGCCGGGATCCGGAGGTGCTCGTGGATCTGATGCTGGCCGTCGCGAAAGCGACACAATGACCGACTTCGCCGACACCGCAGGAGGCTGGGCCGCCCGCACGCTAATACATCGGTTGGGTCAGGCGGCCGTGGACGCGTTCCTGCTCGCGCTCAGCTTCTGGCTGGCGTTCGAGCTGCGCTTCGACGACAGCGTGCCGCACCGGTTCGACACGCT
Organism: Thermoleophilia bacterium; assembly: GCA_017882585.1. Classification (GTDB taxonomy): domain Bacteria; phylum Actinomycetota; class Thermoleophilia; order Miltoncostaeales; family Miltoncostaeaceae; genus CAITWD01. The sequence continues at coordinate 3,115 of JADGPF010000008.1, read as the reverse complement.
CTACGGCAAGACGGTGTGGGTCGTGATCCTCACGAACATGATCGTGTTCGTCGCGATGCGCTTCTACACCAAGTGGTGGCGGTTCACGAGCCTGCGCGACCTACAGACGATCTTCCTGGGCGTCGTGATCGGCGGCCTGGTCGTCATTACGATCCTGAGCCGCTGGCACCCGATCCACTCGCCGTCGGTTCCGCGCGGCGTGCTGTTCATCAGCCTCGTGTTGAACCTCATGCTCATCGGCGGGGCACGGTTCGCGGTGCGCAGCATCATGGAGCGACCTCCGCGGGGCGAGCTGGTCGCCACGGGCAGGCGAGTGCTTGTATGTGGCGCCGGCGAGGCCGGGAACATTCTGATCCGCGAGATGCAGCGCAACCGCATGCTGGGCTACATCCCGGTCGGGATCATCGACGACGATCCGCGCAAGCGCGGGCTGCGGGTGCACGGGGTAAAGACCCGCGGCACGCGCGCACAGCTGCCGCGCATCCTGCGCGAGCAGCGCGTGGACGAGGTGATCATCGCGATGCCGAGCGCGCCCGGTGCGGTGCGGCGCGAGATCGTCGATGCCTGCCGCAAGCAGGGAGTGCAGTGCACGACGCTGCCGGGGCTCCCCGAGCTGATCACCGGCGATGTCACCGTCCGACGTCTGCGCGAGGTCCGGGTCGAGGACGTGTTGGGTCGTGCCCCCGTGGAGGTCGAGCTCGCCAAGGTCGCCCGCTATCTCAACGGGCGCACCGTGATGGTGACCGGGGCGGGCGGGTCGATCGGCAGCGAGCTGTGTCGTCAGGTTGCCGCCCTCGGGGTGCGCCGGCTCGTGATGGTCGACCACGGCGAGAACAACCTGTTCGAGATCGAATTGGAGCTGCGCGATCACGGGCCGACGAGCCTCACCGCGGTGATCGCCGACTGCAAGGACGAGGCATCGATGGCGCAATGCTTCCAGGACCATCGGCCGCACATCGTGTTCCACGCCGCCGCCTACAAGCACGTGCCGATGATGGAGCACAACCCGCTGCAGGCCATCGCCAACAACGCGCTGGCCACGAACCTGCTGGCCGACCTGGCCGAGCGCTTCGGCGTTGAGCGGTTCTGCCTGATCTCGACCGACAAGGCGGTTGAGCCCAAGACGATCATGGGTGCGACCAAGGCCTTGGCCGAGCGCGTCATCGAGACGCGCGCCCAGTCCTCACGGACGCGGTTCGCGGCGGTCCGGTTCGGCAACGTCCTCGGCAGCTCGGGCTCGGTGCTGCCGATCTTCCAACGCCAAATCGCGGCCGGCGGGCCGGTCACCGTGACCCACCCCGAGATGACCCGTTTCTTCATGACGATCCCCGAGGCCGTTCAGCTGGTACTCGAAGCCACCGGAATCGCCGAGGGAGGGGATATCTTTGTACTCGATATGGGTGAGCCGGTGCGGATCATCGATCTGGCCCACCGCATGATCGAGCTGTCTGGGCGTCAGCCAGGCCGGGACATCCGAATCGACATCATCGGTATCCGTCCGGGAGAGCGTCTGCACGAGGAGCTGTTCAACGTCGATGAACATGTACGTCCGACGCGGTATGGCAAGGTGATGCGCGCGACGCGTCCGTCGCTCGATGTCGACCAGCTGCAGGCCGGGCTGACGGAGCTTGAGCGCCGGGTCGCCGCCCGGGACGACCAAGGCGTCGACGAGGTTCTGTGGTCGACGCTCGGGGTAGGCAGGGAGCAGCGCGTCGAGGACGAAAATCGATATCTGCAGGAGCCCACGAGTACGGAGGCAGACACGTGACGACGCAAGAACTCACACGACCCCGAGCCGCGGAGCTGCCTGCGGGTGCGGTTCCGGTCCGGTCTGGCGGACTGCTTGCCGGGGTGCACCGCCCATGCCCGGACCACGGCGGCGACTGCAGGTGCGTAGGCCGGTCCGCTCGCGGGCAGCTGATTTTCTGGTGCCCGTGCGGCGAGCACCACGTGACCGCCCACCACCCCTAGGCAGTTCCCGACATCGCCGGCGTCCTGGGACCCGTGGGCGCAACCCGAGTCCATCGGATCTGCACGCGTGGCTCGCTATGATTGCCACTAATGCCGGTGTTCATCTGCCCTAACTGCGCGCGGAGATCCGCGTCGTCCGAGCGCAATGACAACGGGCAGCCACTCGGCTGTTCCAAGTGCGGGTTCGGGTTCCTGTTCGAGCTGCTCGAGGACTACTACGCCGGGCCAGCCACCGCCCTGATCGTCTGCGACGCCGAGCGCCGCATCATCGCTGCCGGACATGCGGCGACCCCGGTGACGGGATTCCGCGAAGGCGACCTGATCGGGCACGAGGTTGTCAGCCGCCTGGGCCTGGGGAATTTTCCCAAAGGCGACCCCGCCGCCACGGCGATGGAGTGGGGTGTGCGCCAGCTCAACGTCGATTGCACGTTCCGGCCGGCCGGGGTCGACCACGACCAGCCGGTGACCGCCGACTTCTTTCCCGCCTATGACGGCGACGGCGGTCTGCTGGTCGCGGTGACACCGCGGCTGGCGACCGACGACGACGACGACGAATAGCGACCCGCGGCCAGGAGGCAGACGGTGGAGCGACGGCAACTTGGGACCACGGACCTCGCGCTATCGGTGATCGGGCTGGGGACGTGGGTGTTCGGTGGTCGTTGGGGCGGCGCGGACGACGCCGACTCGGCGGCTGCGTGTCACGCGTCGATCGACGCGGGCATCAACTGGATCGACACCGCGGACATCTATGGGCAGGGCCGCGCGGAGCAGATCGTCGGCGCGGTCGTCCGCGAGCGCTCCGACGAGGTTGTCGTCGCTACGAAAGGCGGCGTGGCCGGGGAGGTTGGCGCCGGCGGCCTGAGCATCTGGCGTGAGGCGTCCGGCGACTACCTGCGCCACGCGCTCGATCGCAGCTTGCTGGCACTGGGGCTCGATCACGTTGACCTCTACCAGGTGCATTGGCCCGTCGCCGGCGTGGACCCGGCGGACACGTTCGGTCCGCTCATCGAGCTGCGGCAGGCCGGCAAGATCCGGCACATCGGCGTGTCGAACTATGCCGTGGCGGACCTCGAGGCGGCCGCCGCGGTCGCACCGATCGCCAGCTACCAGCCCGGGTACCACATCATGCGCCGGGAGATCGAGG
>JADGPF010000067.1 GCA_017882585.1 Thermoleophilia bacterium | reverse complement strand
CAGTTGGGCAACATCACCGAGACCGACTCGCCCTTTTGGACACCGCGGGCGACAAGGGCGTTTGCGACCTGGTTGGCCTGGGCGTTGACGGTGCCGTAGCTGATCCACGGATCATCGGCGAACTTTAAAAACTGCCGATCGGGGGCCGCCTGGGCGCGCCCGCGCAAGATCTCCGCCAAGACCCAGTTGGTGGGATCTTCGTTTGAGTACCAGTCACTCCAGTCGGCCATATCCTCGCGTCCTCATTGAAGTCGTTTCTGACGATTTCGCAGGCGAGTCACGTGCGGTGCCGCCTGTCGGCGTGGCCTTAGATCGTATCAGGACGCACGATCCCAGCGGCCCGTCCGGCCATCGTCGTCGCATCTCGCGCGCTCGGCGCGCGAGATGCGACGACGTCGAGGGTGCCCGCGGCTCCCGCTCGGGCCCTCTTGCTAACCTCCTGCCCGTGCACGAGTCCGGCATCACCCTCCTCGCACGCGTCATTGCACGCGGCGAGTTCGCGGTCACGAGCGAGCTCGGGCCTCCGAAGCACTCCGGGACCGAGGAATTCGCCGAGACGGCACGCCTCCTGGCGCCGTGGGTCGATGCGGCCAACGTCACCGACAACCAGACCGCCCAGTCGCGCATGGCGCCGTTGGCGGCCGGACGGATCGCGCTCGACAACGGCGTCGAGCCCGTGATGCAGATCACCGTCCGTGACCGAAACCGCCTCGCGCTCACCTCGGACCTGCTTGGCGCGTCCGCGCTCGGGCTGCACAACACGCTGGCGATGAGCGGCGACCCGATTCACATCGGCAACCATCCGACCGCCCAAGCGGTCAACGACATCGACACGCTGGCCCTGTTGCGGTTACAGGACGCGCTGCGTGACGGCCACTTCGCCAACGATGACCACGAGCCCATGCGCGGAACGCCCCCCGCGTTGTTCGTCGGCGCGACGGCCAACCCCATGGCGCAGGATCCCGACGTGGAGATCTCCAAGATCCGGGCCAAGATGGACGCCGGGGCGGACTTCTTTCAGACGCAGTTGTGCTATCAGCCCGAGCGCGTGGCGGCGTTTCTTGACCGGCTGCGCGCCGCCGACTTGCCGGCCTGGCCGCGGTTGCTGATCGGGGTCGGCCCCTTCAAGCACCTGCGGATGGCCCTCCACATGCGCGACAACGTCTGGGGGGTCGATGTCCCGGACGCGTTGGTGTCGCGCATGGAATCGGCAGACGATGAGGGCGAGACCGGTAAGCAGATCTGCGTCGAGATCATCCAGCGGCTGTGCGAGCTCGACGGCGTGGCCGGCTGCCACGTGATGGCCGTCGCCTGGGAGCGCTCGGTCCCGGAAATCCTCGTCCGTGCCGGTCTCCGCACGGGCGACGCCCCGGTCGTCTAGACCCGCCGAGCCGCTACTCCCACCAGGTCCGCCGTTCCTGGAGCGAGCCGATCGCGATGCGATCCCAGTACTGGGGCGCCTCTTGGATCGGCCGGCCGGCGTTCTCCGGCACCTCGACCCACTGCCGGAATTCCGCGTTAACCGCGTCCCATGCGGCGTCCAGCTCCGGAATCCCGAGTCGCTCGTACCGCTCGAAGGCGGCGATCATCTCGGGGTTCCGCAGCGGAGAGACGGCCATCAGTCGCTCCGAGAGCAGGTTCGAACGCACGCGACCGATCCTAAGGCCCAGACGCAGCACCGCGTGTCGGGGTTTTCACGGAGACGATCTTCCGTGGTCCCCTGATCGCGCATGCGACTACGCCCATCTATCGTGGGATTTACGGCCACATGCAGGCACGATGGCCTCGTCATGAAACGAATAGAGGGGGCGGCCGATGGTGGGCGAGGGCTTCTACATCGACCACGTGATCTACGGAGCCGTCGACATCGACGCGACGGCGATGCGCCTGCGCGACGATTACGGTCTCGGATGCATTCCGGGGGGCAATCACCTCGGTGGGACGACCAATCTCTTGATCCCGCTCGAGCCTCCGACGTTCCTTGAGCTCATCGGCATCGGCGACACGTCGCTTGCCGACGGCGCCTGGCTCGAGCAGACGCTCGCCGGCAAGGACCGAGTGCTGTGGTGGGTGCTCGGCGTCAGCGACCTCGACGAGACCGCCCGCCGGCGCGGCCTGCCGATCCAAGTCGGCACAATGGCGATGGCGTCGGGGATCACCACCACGTTTCGCACCGCCGGAATGCCGCGCTACCCGCTGCCATTCTTTGTCGACTACAGCGGCACGCCAGCCGCCCGCATCGAGCTGTGGAAGGCCCGCGTCGCCGACGCACATCATGGTTGCGCGCCGGGTACGTTCTCGTTCGTCGAGGTCCGCGAACCGGCGGACTACCTTGACGCCTGGCTCGGCGACCATGAATTGCCCCTGAACCACACCGCGACGCCCGGGCGCGGCATCGCCAGCGTTGGCATCGCGACCGACGACGGGGACATCGTTCTGGAGTAACTAGCCGGCGGTGTCGGCTTCGTTGGCGACGGCGCGCTCGAGGCCCTCTTGGGCGAGCGCGAGAATCGCAGGGACCCAGACCGCATCGGCGGCGGGATCGTCGGGCGGATATCCACGGGCCAACCTGCGCACGGCCTCGCTCGCGGCGGGTGCACCGGCGACGTCGAGCGCGCTCAGGACCTCGCGGGCCCAGAGCCGCGTCTCGAGATCGCCGGTCGCCCGCGCCAGCTCGTCGAGCGCCTCGGACCCCTGGTCGCGATCCACGTAGTCGACGATCTCGGGGGCGAAATCCTCCGGATCGAGGTCGAGCAGCACAACGACCGCGGTCCCAAGCGCACGAGCGGCGGCGATCGCGCCATCGCGCCCGCCGCCGGCGACGGCGGGCTCGGCCGCCCGCAGATGGTCTTCAGCGTTCCGCAGCGCAGCGGCGAGCTCCTGGGCGGCACGCACGGTCATTGCGCGGGCCAGCGGGTTGTCGGCGTCCTCGGACTCGGCCCAGGCGAGCACGGTCGTCAGGTCCTCCAGATCCTGGCCGTCCGCGCGCGCGAGGTGCATCTGGACGGCCGCGCGCGTCGAGGGCTGCAGATCCGTCCAGAGCCCCCGCGTCGCCACGGTCACCAGGGCCTCAACGCCGGCGCCGTCGGCTCCCGGTTCGTCCAAGGCGGCCGCCAAGCGCGCGACGTCTCCACCCAGCATGCCGCGTGGAAATCCCAGGCCCGTGCGCCGCACCACGCGGGCGGCGACCTGCGCGGCACGATCCGGTGATCGCTCGGTCACCGGACCTCGTGAGCGATCACGCCGATCCGCTCGACCTCGATGCGCACCAGGTCACCGGGCACCAGGTACCGCGGAGGATCGAAGCCCCGACCGACGCCGGCCGGCGTGCCCGTCGCGACGACGTCGCCCACCTCCAACCTGAAGTTGGCCGAGCACCACGACAGCAGATCGGCGACCGGGGTGATCATCTGGCTCGTGTGACCGTCCTGGCGCAGCTCGTCGTTGACCCAGGTGCGCACCGCCAGGTCCTGTGGGTCAGGGATCTCGTCGACGGTGACGATCCACGGGCCCATCGGAGCAAAGGTGTCGCCCCCCTTTGCCCGGGTCCACTGCGGCTCGGCCGCCTGGAGGTCGCGCGCGGAGACGTCGTTGATGATCGTGTAGCCGAAGATGCCGGCGAGGGCATCATCCGGCGAGGCGTCGCGCAGGGTGCGCCCGACCACCACGGCCAGCTCGCCCTCGTAGTCGAGCTGGCGCGTGTAGTGCGGGCGTACAATCGGTCCGGCCGGACCGGTGACCGAGCTGACCAGCTTGGTGAAGATCGAGGGCTCTGCCGGCACCCCTTCATTGATCTCTGCGGCATGGTCGGCGTAGTTCTTTGCGACGCCCAAAAGCTTCCCGGGACGTAGCGGAGCGAGTAATGTCACGTCGCCGAGCGACACGGGGGCACCGTCGGGTGTCAGGTCTGCTCCGCGCATCACCGCGTACATGTCGTCGAGACGCGTGGGCACAATGGTGTCGCCCTCGAGTCGCCCGATGCGGGGGGCGTTGGAGTCAAGGTACCTACAAAGACGCATGCCGGGCTATTCTAGCCGCCACCGGTTCAGTGTCCCTCACCCGCAGGCCGCCAGGAGGGGCGCGCTCATCTCAACAGGACTCCACGAGATCTCAGATCCCATTGCGCCACCGCGTGGCGCGTTCGGTCGTTCCCTACTGGGCATCGCCAACGCGCTGCGGCTCACACCCAACTCGTTGACGCTACTGGGGTTCGCGGGCGTGTGCCTGGTTGGCGTGCTGATCATCACGCGCCAGTGGGTGGTCGCCGGGTTTCTGTACATCGCGTTCAGCCTCGGGGATTCCCTCGACGGGACCTTGGCGCGCGCCCAGGGTCGCGCGAGCCCGTTCGGCGCGTTCCTGGATTCCACCCTCGACCGACTCGCCGAGGGCGTCATCCTCGGCGCGCTTGGGATCACCTTTGCCCAGAACGGCAACGGGTGGATCGTCGGTGCGTGCTTCATCGCACTGACCGCATCGTTTCTGGTGTCCTACACCCGAGCCCGTTCCGAAGGCCTGGGGGTCGACACCAACAAGGGTGGGCTGATGGGCCGTCCCGAACGGCTCGTGCTGACCGGAGCGGGCATCTTCTTGGGGTCCCTCGGGTCAGTCTTGGAGGCTGTGATCGTCGTGCTGGCGGCGCTCAGTCTGATCACGATGGTGCACCGTATCTGGCATGTCTACCGGGCGCTCCAGCCGGCGCCCGCATCCGCAATCAATCAGGGGAGCACAAAACCGTGAGCGAAACGGTCAACGTCGCAATCATCGGCGTCGGCAACTGCGCCTCGTCGCTCGTCCAGGGTGTCGAGTACTACCGCGACGCGAAGCCCGACGAGTTCGTACCGGGCTTGATGCACGTCAACCTGGGCGGCTACCACGTCAATGACATCCGCTTCACCGCGGCGTTTGACATCGATGTTCGCAAGGTCGGACATGACCTGTCCGCGGCGATCTTTTCCGAACCCAACAACACCTTGAAGTTTGCGGATGTTCCGCACGTCGGTGTCCCGGTCCAGCGCGGAATGACCCATGATGGCCTGGGCAAGTACCTCAGCGAGGTCATCCAGAAGGCCCCCGGGCCGACGGCGGACATCACCGGCATCCTCCGGGAGACCGAGACCCACGTGGTCGTCAGCTACCTTCCGGTCGGGTCCGAGCAGGCCACCAAGTGGTACGTCGAGCAGATCCTCGCCGCCGGTTGTGCGTTCGTGAACTGCATCCCGGTGTTCATCGGCCGCGAGCCGTACTGGCAAGGCCGCTTCGTGGAGCACGGCGTGCCGATCATCGGCGACGACATCAAGAGCCAGGTTGGTGCGACGATCGTGCACCGCACGCTGGCCCGGCTGATGAACGAGCGCGGCGTACGCCTGAAGCACACCAGCCAGCTCAACTTCGGCGGCAATACCGACTTCCTGAACATGCTCGAACGGGAGCGGTTGGCGTCCAAGAAGATCTCCAAGACCAACGCGGTGACCTCGATCCTGACGGAGAAGATCCACAAGGATGACGTGCACATCGGTCCCAGTGACTATGTGCCGTGGCTCAAGGACCGCAAGTGGGCCCACATCCGGCTCGAGGGCGACGGTTTCGGCGACGTCCCGATGTCGATCGAGCTCAAGCTGGAGGTCTGGGACTCCCCGAACTCGGCCGGCATCGTGATCGACGCGGTACGCTGCGCCAAGATCGCGTTGGACAACGGTATCGCCGGCACGCTGGAGGGCCCGTCGAGCTACTTCATGAAGAGTCCGCCGATCCAGCATCCAGACGATGTCGCGCGTGAGTTGACGGAGACGTTCATCTCCGGCGAAGATCGTCGTGTCGTGGCCCCCGAGGGGCCCGTCAGCGCCTGATCGACCGGCGGGACCGGGTACCCGCAGGTCGGGCACCCGGTCCCGCGTCATCGGAGGTAGCGTGAGCGCACCCTTGGCCATCGCGATCGTGTGCCCGACGGCGTGGCCGCCCGGCGACGACATCGCCTGGCGCGTGCACGAAGAGGCCCACGCCCTCGCGCGCCGCGGACACAAGGTCACGGTGTTCGCGCCCGGTACCCGCGCCGGCGACGTACGCGACGGAACCGCCCGCATCACGCGCGCCGGTACCGGGCACGCCACGGAGATCCACGCCGTCCCAGGCACCCCCCGCGTGCTCATCGTCGGGCGCGCGCGGCGCACCGGTTCGCGGCTCGGGATCAGTCCGTTCGACGCGGCCTCCCAACTCGAGGCGGCGATCTCCCACGGCGACTTCGACGTCGTCCACGTTCACGAGCCCCTGACGCCGTCGCCGGGGCTCTCGGTGCTCCGCCACGCACGCGGTGTGACGGCCACCACGTTTCATCGGCCGGACCCCATGACGGGCGCCGCGTTCATGGGGTCGCTGGTGCTGGGTGCCATGGCACGCGTTGACGTCCGCATCGCCACGTCGAAGACCGTGGAACTGGCGGTGACCCAGATCCTCGGCGGCAGTCTTGCGGTCATGCCGTGGGGCAGCCACCCCGCCGTCCCGCGCCCGCCCGCTGCGGGCATCGCGATCGTCGCCCGCGGCCGGGACCGCGCCGGTCTGCGCTTCGCCGTCGCCGTCGCCCGCGCGCTGCCGCGCGAACTGCGCGGGCCGGTCACCCTGATGGGCGCCCGGGAGGCACCCTGGCGGGTTCGGACGGCCGTGCCGAAGTCCCTGCGCGAGGACATCCAGATCATCGACGACACGGGTCCCGAGGCGTGGCGAGAGCTGCTCGATCCGGCGGCAATCGTGCTGTTGGGTACGCCCGGCGACGTCGATGGTCCTGTCGCGGCGCAGGCAATGGCCGATGGTCGGGTTGTCGTGGCACCACGCGGCCCCGAGACCGATGCACGCCTGGAGGACGGCGTCGATGCGGTCATCCTCGCGCCGTTCGTCCGCGAACCCTGGGTCGGCGCGGTCCAGGAACTGCTGGCCGACCCGGCGGGCCGGAGGTCGCTCGGACACCAGGCGGTCGCCGTGAGCACGTCCTGGGACGAGATCGCCGAAGCGCTCGAGCAGGCCTACACCGACGCCCTCGGCCGCCACCGCCGTGGCACCGCGCCGTCCGAGGACCGGGTCGTAGCGGACCTGCGAATCCGCCCGGCCTCCGGCGCCGATCCCGGCCGCCTTGCCGCCGCCTGCTGGGAGGCCGGGCTCGACGTCGTGGCCATTGCCAGCCCCGACGGCGTGGAGGTCGCCGGCGCCATCGCCGGCGCCGCGCCGCCGCAACTGACGGTCATCCGCGGACAGGAGATCGCCAGCGCCGACGGGACGATCGTCGGACTGTTCCTTGGCGAGAACGTGCCCTCCGGGCGCAGCTTCACCGAGACCGCCGACCTCATCCACGCGCAGGGCGGCGTCGTGGTCATCCCGCACCCCGCTGCGGCGCAGACGCCGCCTGCCCATCTACTGCGTGCGCAGGCGGCGCGCGTGGACTGCGTCGAGCTTGCCAACCCGGCCGGCGGGCCGTCCCAGCGCGCGGTGCTGCGCGCCGCGCGCCAGCTCGGGCTGGTCATCAGTGCCGGCAGCGGCGCGGACGGCGCCGATGGCCTCGGCACGGTCGGCGTAGAGATGCGACCATTCGGCGACGGACGCGACTTCATCGAGGCGCTGGCCGAGAGCGAGCTCATACGGCCCCGGCGCCGCCGCGCGCGGCGTACTCGCGCCGCGCGTCGCACATCCTGAAACACTGCTGCGCAGGAGTCCGGGTTTGGCCGCTAAATATCTAGCTCGCAAATGACTTCAGAGCCTCCTCCCAAACGCACGGGCAACCGCGTCCGCGCACTCCGCCCGCCGGGCCCCGATGAGACGCCCGGCGCCCCCGACGATATCCAGGACGCGTACCTCAAGCGGGCCATCGCCGAGCTCGGTTCCTTGAACGACGAGATCGCCGCCTGGGCACTCCATCAGGGGGCCTCGGCCCTGCCGGTGCTCAGTTCGGGCGCCCCGCAGGCCGAGATCGCCATGATCAAGTGGGGGCCCAGCCTCGCTGAGCGCCAGGAAGGCGTCGCATTCTTCGGACGGGCGGGATCCGCGATCCTCAAGAGCGTCCAGCGCCTGGGTGTCGAGCCGCTTGCGCTCTACGGCACGCTGTGCGTCAAGCTCCCGGAGGCCGGTTACCAACCGCAGTGGTTGACCCGCGAGCTGCAGATCGTGATGCCGAAGCTGATCATGCCGATGGGCGACGCGGCGCTCGAGGCCGTCAACTCACTCACGTTTCCCGGGAGCACGCCCCTGGAGAACGCCCTCGGCGTCGTCCAGCGCTGGACGCCGACGATCGAGGCGATCGTCGTCCCCGACATCGACCAGTCCCTCGACGAGCAGTCGGCCAAGCGCGCCTTCTGGGCCGCCTTCCGCACCCTCGGTGAGTGGTACCTGGCCCAGCCGCCCTACTGATCGGACGGGGGTGGCGGGCCGGCCGGCCGAGTGCCGCGATCGGCCGACGCGGCCGCGTCGGCCGCGGCACGCACCTCGGCCACCCTCGTCGGATCGCGGACAAACCGTGCCACCGCCTCGACGTGCGGGGTGTTCGGAAACATGTCCACGGGCTGGACGTACTCCAGGTCGTAGCCCGCCAGGACGAACTTCGCCGCGTTCTCCGCAAAGGTCGCCGGGTGACAGGAGACGTAGACAAGCACGGCGGGTTCAAGGTCAAGCACGCGGCGGATCGCACGACCCGACAGGCCCCCGCGCGGCGGATCGACGATGGCGACGTCGGCCGTCGGCAGGCTCTCGCGCTGCTCGCGCACCACGCGACCGACGTCGCCGGTCAGCACTCGGTACCGGGTGACCCCGTTGGCGGCCGCATTGCGCGCCGCGTCCGCGGCCGCCTCCGGCATGATCTCGACGCCGATCACCTCCCGCGCATGGGCCGCGACGGTCAGCCCGATGCTGCCGACACCGCAAAACAGGTCGTAGACGACTTGGCTGCCGTCCAGCCCCGCCGCCTCGGCAACGCGGGTGTACAGGTGTCCGGTCATCTGGGAGTTGGTCTGGAAGAAGCTTTGGGACGAGAGCGCGAGGCGCACGCCGAGGATCTCCTCGAAGAAGTGGTCGCGCCCCCACAGCACGCGTGTCGGGAGGCCCTGGGTCGTCTCCGAGACGCCGTCGTTGACCGCGTGCAGCAGCCCCACGAGGTTCGGGTGGGCGGCGCACATCGGACCGATCAACTCGTCGACCAGCGCCTCGGCGCCCGGTGCGGTGACGACCGTGACCAACAGCTCCCCCGTCGCGATCCCCTCCCTGACGACGACGTGGCGCAGCATCCCGGTTTGCGCGCGTTGATCGTACGGGGGAATCCCGAGTTCCTGCGCCCACGCCCGCACCGTCTCACGTGCGGCGTTGCCGGCCGCCGTGGCCAACAGACACGCATCGATGTCGACGACCTCGTCCCAGCGCCCTCTCCGATGGAACCCCAGCCGCAGGGCACCATCGGTGCCCGGGGCGGCGGAGTATTCCATCTTGTTGCGGTACCCGAACTGCGCGACGGCCGGATCGACGGAGCGGACCTCGATCCCCTCCAGGTGGCCAATGCGCTGCAGGTGGTCGGCGATGTGTGCCCGTTTGGCCTCAAGGGTCGCGGCATAGGCAACGTGCTGCAGGCGGCATCCGCCGCAGGCCGGAACGTACGGGCACGGCGGCACCACGCGCGCCGGACCCGGCGCCACAACCTCGATCAGGTCGGCCTCGGCCCACCGGCGACGCGCCTTGCGGACCCGGACACGCACTCGGTCCCCGGGGGCCGTGTCGGTCGAAAACACGACGAATCCGTCGTTGCGACTGACGCCCAATCCGCCGAAGGCCAGCGAGTCGACGTCCAGCTCGAGTTCGTCATCGCGTTGCGGTCGGGCCACGGGAAGTCGATGATAGCGGTCCGCATGCCGCGCACGTCCACCGCACGCTGGAGCATCACGGGGTCCGTCCTGGCGGGCTGGCGCATCGTGCCGGGCGAGATTCTCGTGCGCGACGGCACCATCGGCCCAACGGCGGGCACCGGGGCACGGCGGCTCCGGCTTCCGGACGGTTGGATCGTCGCGCCGGGGTTCTGGGACCTACAGGTAAACGGCGTCGCCGGTGCCGAGATCGGCGACGACGACGCCGAAATCGCCCGCGTCGCGGCGGCGCTGCCGGCCTACGGGGTAACTGCGTTCTGCCCGACGGTGATCACCCGGTCGCCGGCGGCCTACCGGCGCGCAGGCGTGGCACTCGCTGCCACGCGGTGGCCCGCCCAGGGCGCGCGCAACCTCGGCGTTCACCTGGAGGGCCCGTTCCTGTCCCCTACCCGCCCCGGCGCCCATCCGACCGCGGCCCTCGTCCTGCCGGAAGCGGCGCGACTCGCGCAGCTGGTCGACGCCTTTCGGCCGCGCATCGTGACCCTCGCACCCGAACTCGACGGCGCGCTCGCCGCCGTCACCGCCCTGCGACGCGCGGGGATCGTCGCCGGAATCGGGCACACCGATGCCGATGCCGAGCTGTGCGCGCGGGCGATCGCACACGGGGCGCGGTTGCTGATCCATGCGTTCAACGCCATGCCGGGAATCTCGGCGCGCCAACCCGGCCCGGTCGGCGCATTCTTGGCCGCCTCCGGCACCCACATCGCGGTGATCGCCGATGGGATCCATCTCGCACCCGCCACGCTCGCTGCCCTTGCCGGCGCCGCCGGGCGGCGCCTGATCGCCGTCAGCGACGCGGTGGCCGCGGCGGGCGCGCCTGCGGGCACCTACCAGCTCGGCGGTCGGCGGGTGATCAGCGACGGCCGGGTCGTCCGGGATCATGCGGGTCATCTCGCCGGCAGCGCGCGGCCCCTTGCCGACGGTCCGATCACGCTGCGAGCCGCCGGACGCAGCCGGGCCGCCGCACTCGGTGCGGCGATCACGGCGCCCCGACGGCTGCTCGGCGCTCCTGACCCGCTCGCACCCGGATCCCCCGCGGACCTGGTGATCCTCGACCGGGACCTGCGCCCGCGGGCGACATTGCTCGGCGGGACGGTCGCCTGGCAGGACCCGCTCGCCGGCATCGATCTGTCCTAGCGGGCGTCCGACGGCTCCGTAGCAGCCGCGGGGTCCGTCCTATACTCAGGTTCCGGCATCGCCGCGGCCCCCATCTGGACGCCGGCGACCCGATCACCGATGGCCAAACTCACCCTCTGGATGCAGATGTCGCTCGACGGCTACGCCGAGGGCCCAGACCACGCCTTCGACTGGCCGCTGGTCGGCCCGAGGCTGCAGCGCGCGTTCTTCGACGAACTGCGCCACGCCGACGCCTTCGTCTACGGACGTCACATCTACGAGATGATGGCCGCCGTCTGGCCTGCCGTCGACGCCAATCCGGGCGCTCCCGCCGAGGCCCGAGAGTTCGCCCGAGTCTGGCTTCCAATGGCCAAGTACGTGTTCTCGCAGACGCTCACGGACCCAGGATGGAACACGACTGTCGTCCGTGACGACGTCGCGACGACGATCCGGGGCCTTGTCGCGCGCAGCCGACACGGCGTTGTCGCGTTCGGCGGGCCGAGGTTCGCCGCAACGCTGATGCGCCTCGGCCTCGTCGACGACTACCAACTGTTCGTCCACCCGGTCGTGCTGGGTGACGGAACGCCGCTGTTTGCCGGCATCACCGATCGCCACCAGCTGCGTCTGGTCAACTCCCGTACCTACGACGATACGGTCGTCGCGATCCGCTACGCCTCCGCCGCGCCGCGGGGCAGCTGAGTGCATTGCCCCCGCGGTCCGGGTCAGGCGAGCCCGTTACCGTGATGTTTCGCAGATCGGGGCCGAGGTGACCGCGCAATCTGTCAGCGTAGTCGGGGATGCCGATCACCGATGACGAGCTTGAGCTGATCGACGCCTATTGGCGGGCCGCGAATTATCTGTCGGTCGGCCAGATCTACCTCCTGGACAACCCGCTGCTGCGCGAGCCGCTGACCCGCGAGCACATCAAGCCGCGCCTGCTCGGCCACTTCGGCACGACGCCCGGACTGAACCTCGTCTATGTCCACCTCAACCGGCTGATCCGCGCACGGAATCTCGACGCCATCTTCATCGCCGGGCCCGGCCACGGCGGCCCCGGATTGGTGGCCAACGCCTACCTGGAGGGCACCTACTCCGAGCGCTACACACACATCACTCGGGACGCCGACGGCCTGCGTGCGCTGTTTCGCCAGTTCTCATTTCCGGGCGGCATCCCGAGCCACGCCGCACCCGAAACGCCGGGTTCGATCCATGAAGGCGGCGAGCTCGGCTACTCGATCGCCCACGCGTTCGGCGCGGCGTTCGACAATCCCGACCTCGTCGTGGCGTGCGTGGTCGGTGACGGCGAGGCAGAGACTGGTCCACTGGCAGCCAGCTGGCATTCCACCCGGTTTCTGAACCCGGCCGTCGACGGCGCGGTTCTGCCGATCCTGCACCTCAACGGGTACAAGATTGCCAACCCGACGATCCTCGCGCGCATCCCCGACGACGAGCTCGCGGCGCTGTTTGCCGGATACGGGTGGCGTCCGATCGTGGTCGCCGGTGACCAGCCGCGCGTGGTCCACCGCCAACTGGCCGCCGCCCTCGACGAGGCCCTCGATGCGATCGCCGACGCGCAACACGGGGCCCGGACCGGCGGCCGGTTCGAGCACGTGCGCTGGCCGATGATCGTCCTGCGTACGCCGAAGGGATGGACCTGCCCCAAGGAGGTCGACGGACTGCCGGTGGAAGGCACCTGGCGCGCGCACCAGGTGCCGGTCAGCGGGGTGCGCGAGATCCCGGAGCATCTGGCGATCCTCGAGGATTGGATGCGCTCCTACCGCCCGAATGAGCTGTTTGATGCGCAGGGTGCGCTGATCGCCGAGCTCGCCGGTGCCGCGCCGCGTGGCACGCGGCGCATGAGCGCCAATCCCCACGCCAACGGCGGCGAGCTGCTGCGGGACCTGTCGCTGCCCAACTTCCGGGAATACGCGGTCACGGTCGACGCGCCCGGGGTGGTCAGTACCGAGGCGATGCGCGTGCTCGGTAGGTTCCTGCGCGATGTCATCGCCCGCAACCCGGAGACGTTTCGGTTGTTCGGCCCGGACGAGACCGCCTCCAACCGCCTGGACGCGGTCTTTGAGGTGACCGACCGCGTGTGGGATGTCGCGCTGGCACCGACCGACGAGCACCTCGCACACACCGGACGCGTGATGGAGGTGCTCTCGGAACACCTGTGCCAAGGGTGGCTCGAGGGATACCTGCTCACCGGCCGTCACGGCCTGTTCGACTGCTATGAGGCGTTCATCCACATCGTCGATTCGATGTTTAACCAGCATGCGAAATGGCTCAAGGTCTCCCGCCAGATTCCCTGGCGGCAACCGATCGCCTCATTGACGTACCTGCTGAGCTCCCACGTCTGGCGCCAGGACCACAACGGCTTCTCCCACCAGGACCCCGGCTTCATCGACCATGTGGTCAACAAGAAGGCCGAGATCATCCGCGTCTACCTTCCGCCGGACGCCAACTGCCTGCTCTCCGTCGGCGACCATTGCCTGCGCAGCCGCGGCTATGTCAACGTCATCGTCGCCGGCAAACAGCCGCAACTCGACTATTTGGCCATGGATGAAGCGGTGCTGCATTGCACGCGCGGGATCGGTGCGTGGGAGTGGGCCTCGAACGACGGGTCCGGCGAACCCGACGTGGTGCTGGCGTGCGCCGGCGAAGTACCGACCCTCGAGATCCTGGCGGCCACGGCGATTCTGCGCGAGCGGATGCCCACGCTGCGGATACGCGTGGTCAACGTCGTCGACCTGATGCGTCTCCAACCGGCGGTCGAGCACCCGCACGGCCTCGCTGACGCGGAATTCGACGCGCTGTTCACCACGCATCGCCCGGTCGTCTTCGCCTACCACGGGTATCCGTGGCTGATCCACCGCCTGACCTATCGCCGCACGAACCACGACAACTTCCACGTCCGCGGCTACAAGGAAGAAGGCACGACCACGACGCCGTTCGACATGGTGATGCTCAACGACCTGGACCGTTTCCACCTGGTCATCGACGTGCTCGACCGACTCCCGGACCCCCCGGGGGAACACGGGCGCCTGCGCCAGGACATGGTCGATGCACGCCTGCGCGCGCGGGCCTATACCCGAGATCACGGTGAAGATGATCCGGCCATCAGCAATTGGACCTGGCCGGGGGCCTGATGCCGGCGATCCTCGTCGTCAATGCGGGATCGACATCGCTCAAACTGCATCGCGTCGTCGACGACGACACCGCCGAACCGATCGCCGCGCTGACCGACGTCCGCGCGAGCGAGGTGACGGCGATCGCCCATCGCGTCGTCCACGGCGGCGCGACGTTCCGTGATCCCGTGGTAATCGACGCCCAGGTCCGGGCGGCCATCTTCGCCCTCGAGGCGGTCGACATGATCCACAACGCGCCCGCGCTGCGCGCGATCGAGGAGACCCGGCGCCTGCTGCCGGGCATTCCCGAGGTCGCGGTATTCGACACGGGATTCCACCGCACGATTCCGGAGGCGGCCTCCACCTATGCCCTGCCGCGACGCTGGCGCGAGGAGTGGAGTGTTCGCCGTTTCGGATTCCATGGACTGTCGGTCGCCTGGTGCGCCGAACGCGTGCCGGTGCCACGTCTGGTCGTGTGTCACCTGGGCGGGGGCTGCTCGGTCACGGCGGTTGCCGACGGGCGCTCGGTCGACACGTCGATGGGCTTCAGCCCGCTCGATGGCATTCCGATGACCACGCGCTGCGGATCCATCGATCCGCAGGCGATCATCTTCGCCCTGCGGACATCGGGCGTCGCACTCGACGCGCTCGAACACGACTTGAACTTCGCATCCGGCATGGTCGGTCTGGGCGGTTCGGCCGACATGCGCGAGATCGAAGCTCACGACGGGCTCGCGCTGGCCGTGTTCGTCCACCGACTGGCCGCGGCGATCGCCGCCATGACCCCAGCCCTTCGCGGACTCGACGCGATCGTGTTCACCGCCGGGATCGGTGAGGGCTCCGCCACCATCCGCGAGCGCGTGTGTGCCCGCTTGGGATACCTCGGGGTCACGTTGGATCAGGACGAGAATCGCGCCGCGGTCGCCGATACGCGCATCGACGCGGCGGCCTCCGCGGTCGAGGTCCACGTCATCCACACGCGTGAGGAGATCGTGGCCGCTCGTGCCGCCCGGCGGCTCCTCGCCGGTGGCCACGCATGAGCGTCTCGTCCCACCGCTCCGGGTCCCGCGCTCGCGTCGACCCCCGTCCGGACCCACGCACCGACATGTAACCCGCCCACGCCGGAGGTATCGCGCCCGTGCCCGCCCGCTCGTACCGCATCAAGCACGACCCCCGCCGTACCCGCCGCCGTATCCGCGGCAGCTCACACGCCGCGACCATCGGGCAGCGCCGCATCGCTTGCATGCTCGCGGCGCGCCCCGTCACGCCGTGGATCTGGCGACGGCGTCCGCACTGGTACCGCTAGGTCGCCCGCACCACATGGCCGGGACGCGGGCTCACTCCCCCAGCACCCGCCGGCGGCGATGGGTCAGGGCGGGAAGCTCGGCCCGCACCCGGGCGAGCTCGGCCAGGTCCAGATCCGCGACGGCGATCCCCTCGCCCGCGGGCGCGGCGGCCAGAACCTCTCCCCACGGGCCGAGGATCATGCTGTGCCCATACGACTCGCTGCCGTCGGGGTGCCTGCCGGTCTGGTCGGACGCAAGGACGAAGACCTGGTCTTCGATCGCGCGCGCCCGCAGCAGCACCTCCCAGTGGTCACGGCCCGTGCGTGCCGTGAACGCCGAGGGGACCGCAACCGCGGTCGCCCCGAGGTCGACCAGGCGCCGATAGAGCTCCGGGAAGCGCAGGTCATAACACACCGACATCCCGAGCCGCAGCGGACCGACCTCGGCCACGCAGATCTCCTCGCCGGGCTCGGTGGTGTCCGACTCACGGTAGCTGCGTCCGCCGATATCGACGTCGAACAGGTGCAGTTTGCGATAGATCGCGCTGATCTCGCCCTCCGGACCAATGAGGGCGCTGGTATTGCGCACGCGCTGGCGTCCGGGAACGCGCTCGCCGATGCTGCCCGCGACCACCGTGATCCCAAGCGTTCGTGCCCAGGTCCTCGCCAACTCGAGCGACGGTCCGCTCAGAGTCTCGGCACCGGCCACGACCTGTGACGGACCGCCCATGAAGTTCCAGGTCTCCGGCAGCACGACGAGCCGCGCACCCTCGGCGACGGCCTGGCGCACCAGACGATCGGCGACGGAATGGTTGGCCGTGACGTCCGCGCCGCTGGTCATCTGCAGGACCGCGGCACGAAGGGGTCGCGCGGCGCTACGATCCACGGTGCTCGGTCACAATCGAAGGGAAGTCCATGTCGTCGCAGATTCTGGCGCAGATCGAGGATGTCCTCGACACCATCCGGCCCGCACTGCATGCCGACGGCGGCGACGTCGAGTTGGTCGAGTTCGACGAAGAGGGGTTCGTCCACCTGGAAATGCACGGAGCCTGCGGCGGATGCCCCATGTCGACGGCGACCCTCTCGCTCGGTATCGAGGCCGAGCTCCGGCGCCAGATCCCCGAGGTCGAAGGCGTCATCACGGTCTGACGCGAAGGGCCCTCCGGCGATGCCGGCGGGCCCTTCGCGGATCTCGCGTGCCGCGATCGGCGACTGCGATCGGGGTGCCCGGATTTGAACCGGGGACCTCTCCGTCCCGAACGGAGCGCGCTACCAAGCTGCGCCACACCCCGCCAAACCGCCCCGCGATGCTAGCCGATCCGCCGGTCAAGGTTCTAGGCATCCGGTGCCACCCAGTCGCGTTTTTGTCCGGTTCCGCGAGTTGCTGCACGGATGCGGTTCGTAGTAGCGTTGGCAGAATGCTCGTCCCCGAGGATTGATTGCGCGTGTCGACGGAGTCCACGACATCAATTTCCGCGGCATCGCCGCCTGAGTTCCGCCACCCCGGAGGCGTTCGCGGGATCCTCCGCCGTCTCCCATGGCTGCGCGAATGGCTGATCTTCCTCGTCGCGTTGGTGACCTATGAAGGCAGCCGCGCGCTGGTCATCGGTGATGCATCGCTGGCCGTCACCAACGCGACGGGAATCATCAACTGGGAAAAGAGTTCGGGGCTGTTCGTCGAGTTGTCGATCCAGCAGGTGCTGCTCAACCACCTGGACATTACCAAGGCTCTCAACGAGTTCTACATGCTGGCCCACTGGATCGTCACGCCACTGTTTTTCATCTGGATTTACCGCTCCCGACGCACGCTGTACCCGTATATCCGCAACGCGTTCCTGGCGGCCAACGGCATCGCGTTGATCATCTACATCGTCTTCCCGGTGGCGCCGCCGCGCCTGCTGACCGATATGGGCTTTGTCGACACCCTGGCCGGTGTCTCGAAGATCAACCTCCATGGGGGCGTGTTGTCGAAGTGGTTCAACGCGGACGCCGCGATGCCCTCGATGCACTTCGGCTACGCCTTCATGATCGGGGTCGTTGCGGCGATCCTGGTCAACAGCTGGGCGCTGCGGGTGCTCGCGCTGGCCTACCCGACGCTGGTGTTCATCACCATCACCGGGACGGCGAACCACTACATCTCCGACAGCCTCGTCGGAGCGCTGGTCATCGCCGCGGGCTTTGTGGTCGTCCAGGTCTGGATGATCGCCTGGCCGCGCCTGCGTCCGACCGCCGTGCGCCTCGCCGGCCGCACCACAACCGTGCCCGCCGCCGCCCTGCGCGCACCGGACTAGCGGCCTCGCCGCAGGCGCGCGGACCCGGTGCGCCCGCCGCCAATGTGTGCGCTCGCACCGCAGAGTTCGGCGCGCGGGGGATGGAGGCCGTCGGAGCGCCGCGCTACCCTCAGATGCATGATTGCTGGAATTCCCGGGGCGACCGAAGGCGCATGATGCGTCCCGGCACCCGCGCAGGCGATCCGCCGCGATGCCGCCGGTCTCGGCGAGCCCAGCGGGTCCTGACGGGTCGCAACCACGTCGAGGAGGTCCAATATGGCCAATCACCTCACGCCTGACGAGTTGTCCGACGCGCTCGGCATCTCGCGTAAGACGTTGCTGAGTCTCTGTGTGCAGGAAGGCGTGCCCGTCTTCCACGGCAGAATCGACAAGACGCTGTTCGTCCAGACGATGGCCGCCTCCGGGCGTCGCCTCCCAGACGGCGTACAGGCGCTCGATGACGCCGTCCTCGCGCCGGGGTAGGCGTCGGCCCCGGACGACGCGTGAGGCGCGCCGCACCCCGCGTCGGCCTCACCGCGTGATCCTTCCCGCCGCTCGGAGCGCCCGGGGTTAGGCCCCGTCCGCTCCGGCGTCGCGGATCGGTGCCGGGTGCGTTCCGGCCAGGACCTGTGTGAACTGTGCCTGATCGATCACCGGCACACCGAGCCGGGTGGCGGTCGCGAGCTTGGAGCCCGCCCCGGGACCGGCGATCACGAGGTCGGTCTTGTTGGACACGCTGTCGGTCGCGGACCCGCCGGCCGCGCCGATCGCACGCCGAGCCTCCTCGCGGGTCATCCCGTCCAACGCACCGGTCACCACCACGGTCAGTCCCGCCAGCGGGCCGATTGCCGACCGGCTCGGCGCGTCCTGGCGCATCTGCAGGCCAGCGGCCCGCAGGCGATCGAGTGTCGCCAGGTTGGCCTCCGAGCTCAGGTACTCGCGCACCGATCCCGCGATGACCGGCCCCACTCCGTCCGCGTCGGCGAGTTGCTCGGTGGTGGCCGCCAAGAGCGCGTCCAGCGACGGCACCACGTCGGCCAGGGCCTGGGCGGTGACCTCGCCCACGTGGCGGATCCCGAGCGCGTAGAGCACGCGCGCCCACGGCTGGACGGTCGAGGCCTGGATCGCCTCGAGCAGATTGTTGACCGATGTCTGCTTGAAGCCTTCCAGGGCCAACAACTCGTCGCGACGTTCGGCCAGCGCGTAGATGTCGGCGACATTGCGCACCAGGCCGGTCTCGAAGAACCGCACCACGGTCTTGGCGCCGAGCCCCTCGATGTCCATCGCCCCCCGGGAGGCGAAGTGTTCGATCGTCTGCACGATCTGCTCGGGACATGAGCGATTCGGACAGCGGATCTGCACCTCTCCCTCGGGCTGCACGACCAGGGTTCCGCACGCCGGGCAGTGGAGGGGCATCGCGAACGGCACCTCAGCGCCGGTGCGGTCCTGGACCAACGGCGCGACGACCTGCGGGATGACATCCCCGGCTCGCTGGACGACAACCCGGTCACCGACCCGCAGATCCTTGCGGGCGATGTCCTCGTGGTTGTGCAACGTCGCCCGGCTGACGGTCACCCCGCCGACCTCGACCGGGTCCATCACCGCGTACGGCACCAGCACACCGGTGCGCCCGACGTTGACGCGGATCTCGCGCAAACAGGTGGTCGCGGTCGTCGGCGCGAACTTGAAGGCGACGGCCCAACGCGGGGCGCGCGCCACCGCGCCGGCCGCGGCCTGCGCGGCAAGTTGGTTGAGCTTGACCACGGCCCCATCGATGTCGAAATCAAGCTCGGATCGCTGGGCCTCCCACCACTGGCATGCGGCGGCGGCGGCCGCGATACCCTCATGCAGCGCGATATCCGGGTTCACCGGAAACCCGGCTTGGCGCAGCCAGTCCAGCAGGTCGATCTGGGTCGCGGGCGCGAGACCCTCGGCGCCACCGATCCCGTAGGCCCACAGCGACAGCGGGCGCTCGGCAGTGACACGCGGGTCGATCTGCCGAAGACTCCCCGCCGCCGCGTTACGCGGGTTTGCGAACGTCGCCAGGCCCGCCGCCGCCCGCGCGGCGTTGAATTCCGCGAACGCGGCCAGGGGCAGGTAGACCTCGCCGCGGACCTCGACGATTCCGCGCACGGGCCCGTCCGTCCCGAGGCGAGCCGGGATCGCGGTGATCGTGCGCAGGTTCTGGGTGACATCCTCGCCAACGGTGCCGTCCCCGCGCGTCGCCCCGCGTACGAACCGGCCGTCACGGTAGGTCAGCGAAATCGCCAGGCCGTCGATCTTCGGTTCCACCACGAACTCGTCGGCGGCATCCTCGTGCCCCGCGGCCCGCAGCGCGTCGCGCAGACGCCGATGCCATTCCACCAGCTCGTCGGTCCCGCGAGCGTTCGCCAGACTGAGCATCGGCTCGCGGTGGGTCACCGCGGAGAACTGCGTCGCGGCGGGAGCCCCGACGCGCTGCGTGGGCGAATCCGCGCTGATCAGCTCCGGGTGCGCCGCCTCGAGCGCCTCCAGCTCGCGCACCCACGCGTCGTAGACGGCGTCGTCGACCGTCGGCTGGTCGTGGACGTAGTAGTCGACGCTGGCCTGCGTGATCAGCTCACGCAGCGCCTGGACGCGGGAGCCGGGATCACTCATGGCACGCCGAGCAGCACCTGGCCGAGCTCCGTCGCGGTGTCGCAGACGATGTCCGGCCGCACGGCCTCGAGGTCGGTCCGGCCGAAGAAGCCCCACGTCACCGCGATCGTCGCCATACCGGCCCGCTGGCCGGCCTGGATATCAAAGGGTGAGTCGCCGACGTAGCAGCCGCCGTTGGCCGTCCGGCCAAGGCCGTCGAGCGCAACCCGCAACGGCTCGGGATCCGGCTTATGGCGCTCCGAGTCGTCCGCGCTGACCACGATGTCGAAGTAGTTCCCGACGGGGAGGCTCGCAAACGCGAGCTCGACGGCATCTCGCGACTTGGAGGTCACCAGGCCGAGTTGGCGCCCGGCTGCCGTCAGCCGCGTCAGGAGTTCCGTGATGCCGTCATAGGAGGCGATCAGCTCGGCGGTGTGGGCGTGGTTCCATTCCCGGTAGACCCGGTAGAGCTCGTCGGCGCGCTCGGGCGAGAAGGCCTGCATCTGTTCGAGCAAGGGCTTGCCGACGTTTGCCACCAAGCGCTCGTCGCTGAGCTCTTGGCCAAGCACCGCCCGTACGGCGTGGCGGTGCGATTCGCGGATCAACACGACGGTGTCGACGACGGTGCCGTCGAGATCGAACAGGATCGGATCGAACCCCCGGCTCACCGACCCTCCCCGTGGCGTCCCAGCCCATAGTCGGCCAGCAATCCGGTCAAGGCATCCATCCCCTCTTCGTCGGTGAGTTCGAAGTGCAACGGCGAGACCGAGATCTCGCCATCCTCCAGTGCCGCGAAATCGGTGCGCGGCGCCGGGTGGTACCCGGGAGGCTCACCGTAGATCGTGTAACGCCGCCGCGGCCCGTCGGTGCCCTCCAGCACGAGAGCGTCGTTGTACACACGCCGGCCCAGGCGGGTCACGCGCGCCCGCGGGGGGTCATGAGCCGGACGCGCGGGCGCATTGACATTCAACAGCACCGGCCGCGGGAACCGGTGCTCGGTGACCAGGGGCACCAGCTTGGGCACGAAGTCGCAGACCGCCGCAAAATCGTAGTGCCGACCGTCCCAGCGGTCGTCCGGCGCGCCCAGGTGCTGCTGGGACACCGCGATCGCGGGCCAGCCGAGCAGCACTCCCTCCAGGGCGGCGGCCACGGTCCCCGAGTAGGTGACGTCATCGCCGAGGTTCAGGCCCATGTTGATCCCGCTCACCACGAGGTCGGGAACCTCGCCGACGAGGCCCAGCATCGCGAAGCGCACACAGTCGACCGGCGTCCCGTCGGTCGCGTAGGCGAGCGATCCATCCTCGAGCTCGACCTGCTCGACGTGGAGTGGATCGTGGATCGTGATCCCGCGGCCGATCGCGCTGCGATTGCGGTCGGGGGCAATCACGCTCACCCGGCCCACGCCTTCGAGGGCGCGCTTGAGCGCCAGCAGCCCCGGCGAGAAGACGCCATCGTCGTTGGTGACCAGGATGTGCGTCATTCGGCAGCACCGAGTATAGGGGCGCCGTCGACCGGCTCCGGATACCGGACCCCGACGAGCGTGAGCCCGTGTGCGGGCGCCGTCTGGCCCGCCGCCGCTCGGGGCGCTCCGGCCGTGAGGTCCCGCATCTGATCGGCCGGACGGCTGCCGCGGCCAACCTCCAGCATCGTGCCCACCAGGATCCTGACCATGTTGCGAAGGAACGCGTCGGCTTCGATCACCAACACCAACTCGTCGCCGCGGGCTTCCCACGCGCAGTCGCGGACCGTCCGCGCGAAGAACACGTGCTCGGTCTTGGTCGGGGTGAATGCCGAGAACTCGTGCTGGCCGACGCATGCCGCAGCGGCGACGTTCATCTCCTGCAGATCCAGCGGCTGAGGATGGTGCAGCACCCGGTCCCGCCGCAGCGGCGAGCGGGCGCCGACGAGCACCCGGTACTCGTAGCTGCGCCCGATCGCGCTCGCGCGAGCGTCGAAACCCGGCGGGGCGGTCGCCGCGCTGCGCACCGCAATGTCGGGCGGCAAGACCCCGGCCAGGCTCTTGACCAGGCGGCGCAGATCCACCTCGGCGCCGCTGACAAACGAGGCCACCTGGCCCGTGGCGTGGACACCCGTGTCGGTACGACCTGCGACATGCAGATCGATCGTGGTGCGCAGGACGACCCGCAACGCGTGGGCGAGCACCCCCTCGCAGGTGCGCCGACCCGGCTGCTCGGCCCACCCGGAGAATCGGGTCCCGTCGTACTCGATCTCGAGCCGCACCACCGACATCTCAGCCGAGCTCCGGTTCGAGGATCGCACCCTCACGCGGATCGGCCGCCGCCCGTCCACGGGTGAGTTGGCCGACCAGATCGCGGGCCCGCCACAGCCCGAGCGCCGTGATTGCCGCGTCGAACGCGTCCTGCTTGTGCACGGTGACGCCGGCGTGTCGACCGAGCGCCTCGGCCTCGTGCACGACGACCGCCTGGCGTAGACCGGCGCCGGTGCGCCGCTCGGCGTCGGGGGCGAGCAGGCGCGCGAGCAGTCGCGGGAACACCTCCACCGCGACCGGCAGCCGCGGTTCGTCGAAGGGCCAGACCGCAACCCCGACATCGCACAGCCGCATCAACTCCGGCATGCCGTACAGCGCCTGGGACCCCACGCTGCCGGGACCCGAGAGCTTGAAGAACGAACTGGGCTGCACCCCCGGCCGGCGCACCGCATGCTCGGTGCGCCGCAGCGGGTCACCGGCGATCACGGGGCGCGGACGGATCCCGGGGCCCCAAAACGGCGGACCGAGACCCCTCACGAAGCCCGGATCGCGCGCGATGCCGGCGGCGGCCCAGCGCCACAGCTCCCCCGCCGAACGCATGCCGCGTTCGTCCAGGAACCACGCCGGGGCCGAAAAGCAGAAGTCGAGCCCGATCACGGTCTCGGGCTCCTCGCCGACCAGTTCGGTCAGACGGTCGACGGTCTCGGAGCGATCGCGCCCGGTCTCGAGGGCGACCAGGCGGCCCTCCTCGACGACCGCAAGCCAAATGGCGCGGGCGGCGGCCTGCCGGCCGGCCGCACCGCTCCAATCCACCCCGACGCAGCGCCGGGGGCCCATCGATCTAGGCGGCGGTGTTCGCGGGCTCGCGCGTCAGCTCGAGCAGCACCATCTCGGCGGCGTCACCCTGACGCGGACCAAGCTTGAGCGTGCGCGTGTACCCGCCGTTGACGTCCTTGAACGCGGGCGCGATCTCATTGAACAGGCGGTACGTGATCTGCTTGTTGCGCAGCAGGGCGATGGCCTGACGACGGGCGTGCAGGGTATCGGCCTTGCCGAGGGTGATCGCCCGCTCGGCGACGCTGCGGGCCAGCCGCGCCTTGGGCGCCGTGGTCTGGATGCGGCCGTGGGTCAGCAGCGCGGTGGCGAGGTTCGCGCCCATCGCCCGACGGTGTGAGCTCGAACGGTTGAGTTTGGGTCCTGAGCGCTGATGGCGCACGGTACGTCTCCTTATGAACGGCGGGTACTACTCGGCGCGCAGGTTCAGCCCGTGCGCAGCGAGGTTTTCTTTGACTTCCTCGATCGACTTCTTGCCGAAGTTCGGGATCGCCGACAGCTCGTCCTCGGTCTTCGAGACGAGATCGCCGATGGTCTCAACGCCGACGCGCTTGAGGCAGTTGTACGAGCGAACCCCGAGCTCGAGCTCCTCGATCATGATGTCGTGCAGGCTACCGCCGGGGCGCTCCTCTTCGGGCTCCGGCTGGCCGAGCGTCTTGACGACGTCCGGATCGGCAAAGAGTGCCAAGCGGTGGATCAGTGTCTCGGCAGCCTCGGCGACCGCAGTGCGCGGGTCGATGCTGCCGTCGGTCTCCACCTCGAGGATGAGCTTGTCGTAGTCGGTGCGCTGGCCCACGCGCGCCGAACCGACCTCGTAGCGCACGCGGCGCACCGGCGAGAAGTTCGAGTCGACCGGGATCACGCCGATGACGGTGTTCGGACCCTTGTTGCCCTCGGCCTGGACGTAGCCACGGCCGCGGGAAATCGTCAGCACGACCTCGAGCTTGGCGTTGGCGGCCAGATTGGCGATCTCGAGGTCCGGGTTGAGGATCTCCAGATCCGCCGGGCAGCTGATGTCACCCGCCAGCACCGGGCCGGCGCTCGACTTGGACAGCTCCACCTCGATCTCGGAGACCTCGCCGTGCAGGCGGCAGACCAGCCGGCGCAGCGCGAGGATGATGTCGGTGACGTCTTCACGCACGCCCGGCACTGCCGTGAACTCGTGCTGGACACCTTCGATGCGCACCGACGTCACCGCGGCGCCCTCGAGCGAGGACAGCAGCACGCGGCGCAGTGA
The DNA here is from genome assembly GCA_017882585.1 of Thermoleophilia bacterium. Taxonomy (GTDB): domain Bacteria; phylum Actinomycetota; class Thermoleophilia; order Miltoncostaeales; family Miltoncostaeaceae; genus CAITWD01. The sequence continues at coordinate 125 of JADGPF010000067.1, read as the reverse complement.
GTTGCCGAAGGTGTGGCCGAAACCGCGGTCCAGCGGCTCAACCTCGAAGATGCCGAGCGTGTCGGAGACAGGCTCGTAGGTCATGCGAGGTGACTGCTCGTCAATCACGAATCGTTCCTTGTTGT
>JADGPF010000066.1 GCA_017882585.1 Thermoleophilia bacterium | reverse complement strand
CCGGCAGACCCATGACCTCCCGCTCGGCACGTTGGAGCGCCGCGACATCGACCACATCGGCGTCGCGGGTTTCGAGCTCCCGGCGCTTCGCGCGCTTGGCCTGTTGCTTGCGATGCTCGGGTTGGCGTTCCTTCCACCACGATGCGAGCGGTGCGGCGATGACAATCGACGACACGCCACCGGACAGAATTCCGACCAGCAGCGCGAACGAGAAGTCTTTGAGGGTCGGTCCACCGAAGATGAACAGGCACAGGACGGGGATCAGCGTGGTCAGCGAGGTGATAACCGATCGCGTAATCGTCTCGTTGATCGAGCGGTTGACGATCGCGCGATAGCGGGAGCCGCGCATCAGCGGCACGTTCTCGCGGATCCGGTCGAAGACGATGACCACGTCGTAGAGCGAATACCCGAGGATCGTCAGCAGTGCGGCGACGGTGTCGCTCGTGACGACGCGGCCGGTGATCGCATAGACGCCGAGACTGAGAGCCACGTCGTGCACGACCGAGAGCATGGCCGGGAGCGCCAATCGGTATTCGAACCGGATGATCAGATATCCCAGCACGATGAGGAAGCTCAGGATGATCGCGTAGATCGCGTTCTGGATTACCTCACGGCCGAAGGTCGGGCCCACCACTTCGAGGTTGAACGTCGAGGTATTGACGCCGTACTTCGAATCGAGCGCCTCGCGCAAGGTGCGGATCTGCTGCTGATCGAGGGCCTTGGTCTCGATCTGGACGCCGTCGACCGTCTTGCCCTGGACCTGCTGGGTGAACGTCTGCACGGTGGCGTTCGGGAAGCCGGCCGCGGACACCGTCTGGCTGAGGCTCGCCTCGGAGGCGGGACGCTGCAGCGTGGTGCTCAGGCGAGTGCCGCTCGTGAAATCCAGACCCAGGTTGAGGCCGAAGATGCTCAGCCAAATCAGACCGATGCCGACCGGGATCGTCGAGATGGCGACCCACCAGCGCCAGTGCCCGACCCAGTCGAACTTGAAGACACGGCCCTGTTTGAGGGCCATGAAGCGGTCCTCGCGGATGACCTTGCTGTCGAGCAGCACGCCGAAGATGGCACGCGTGGCGACCACGGCGGTAAACAGTGAGATCAGGACGCCGACGCCCAGCGTAAAGGCGAAACCCTTGGGTCCCGCCGTCGCGAACATGAACACGATGATCGCCGTCGCGAGGGTGACGACGTTCGCGTCGACGATCGCCGCGAGGCCGCGCCGATAGCCGGCCGAGAGCGCGGCGGCGGGGCTCTTGCCGGAGCGCGCCTCTTCGCGCACGCGTTCGAAGATCACCACGTTGGCATCTGCGGAGATACCGATCGTGAGGATCACACCCGCGATCCCCGGAAGCGTCAGCGTGATCGGCCAGAGAACGACCACGGCATAGAACAGCGCTGCATAGATCATCAGGCCGAGCGCCGCCACGACTCCCAGCAGGCGGTAGTAGGCGATCAGGAAGATCAGGACCAGGATCAAGCCGACGATGCCGGCGATCAGGCCCTGGCGCAGCGACTGCGCGCCGAGTGTCGCCGAGACCTGGCTCTCGCTGATCGGCACCAAGCGGATCGGCAGCGCGCCCGAATTGATCTGGTCGGCGAGGGTGTTCGCCTGGGATTGGCTGAAGTTGCCTTGGATCTGCGCGCCGTTGCTGGCGTCGATGCCCGTTGGGTACTGGTTGTAGTCGACCGTCGGGTTGCTGATGATCTGCCCGTCAAGGACGATCGCGAAGCTCTGGTTGGACCGCTGAATCCGTCCGCGCTCGGCCAACTGGCGCGTCACGTTGGTGAAATCGTTCGCGCCCTTGCCGGTGAATTGCATGGTGACGACTGGCTGGCCACTGCCGCCGTTGCCGAAGTTGGCGAGGACCGAGGCGGAGCTGATGTCCGCACCGGTCAGGGCGGGGCGGTCCTGAAAGATCTGATATGTCGAGATGCCCTGGTTGTGACGGGTGGCGAGCGTCTGTTCTTGGCTGACGATCGTCAGGCCCTTGGGGACGGACTCGACTACCTGGTTGGACCAATTCAGACCGGCACCCTCGACGGTGTCGCGCAGCGCCTTGGTCGCCTGCACCTGTGTTTCGCCGGGGGTGATCGGCTCCGGACCGGCCGTGACCTGGTGCGTGGTCTTGTCGAACGCATACAGCGTCTCGGCACCCTGGGTGGGATCCGACACCGCGGTCTTCTGCGCCTGCAGGACCGCGCTGTACAGGCTGGTGTACGGCGTGCCCGTCACGACGTTGTTCTGATAGTCGTAGAACGCCAGCTGCGCGGGCTTGATCAGGTTGGTGACGACGACGTCAGGGTTCTTGACGCCGGGCAGCTGGACCAAGATCTGGTCGGTTCCAAGCGTCTGAATCGACGGCGAGGCGACACCGAAGGCGTTGACGCGGTTGTTGATGATGCTGACCGACCGCTGGATCGACGCCGGGGTGACCTGCGAGTCGGCAGTCGGCTTGCCCTGCAGGATCACCTGGACCCCGCCGCGCAGATCGAGCCCCAACACCACCGGGCGCACCGCGATCGCGACGAGCGATGCGAGCGTAAGCCCGGCGACCAGCAGGAGCAGCAGCAGGGAGCGGCGACGCCGGCTCATGCGTTAGGCGTCGGTGTCGTGGGCGTCCGCGTCGACGGAACCGGAGTCGCCAGAGGGCTCGGGAGGGGGTGTCGCAGGTGTGATCGTCCGCGCGATTGCCGTCCGTGCGACCCGCACCTCGGTGTCCTCCGCGACCTCAAGCAACACGGTGTCGCCATCTTCGATCTCCGTCACGGTCCCGTGTAATCCACCCGTGGTAACCACTTCGGTTCCGGGTGTCAGCTTGTTGAGCAGTTCTTTCTGCGCTCGCTGAGCCCTGCGCTGCGGCAGGACCAAGAACACGTACACCGCGCCGAAGACGATGACGATGAACACCAGCGCGGTTGCGTTCACGACAGGACGGCCTCTCGGCAGGGACGAATGGACCGGAGGACCCTAGCAGAGGCGGTTTCATGCACTGTGACGGGCATGAGTCCGATCATAGGCGCCGAGCTCGGTCACTCGCCTGCCCCGAGTCGCGGCAGCCCAAAGGCGGCCGGGTGAGCGGTTCGATCGGACGGGTCGGTTGCGCACGCCGGCCCTGCTAGGTTGCCCCCACGATGCAGGAGTGGATACGACGGCAGGGCTCGCGGGCCTGGCGGGCGCAGTGGCCGGTCTACTGCGAGTTCATGTTCTTCGCGTTCCTCGACCTCCTCTACGAGACGATCCGCGCGCTCATCGCGCCGGATACCTCGGCGATCCGCAGCGCGGTCACCAACGCCCACAACGTCCTGCGAGTCGAGGCGGCACTCGGGCTTGGGATGGAGGCGTGGAGCCAGCGCGCCACGGGTGCGATCGCCGGGGGCCGGTTCGTGACGACGTGGTACTACACGCTCGCCTACACCCCCCTGTTCATCGGCTTCTTTGTCGCGATGTGGCTGTTGCGCCGCGCCAACTACGCGTTCGTGCGCAATTGGTTTTGGATGGCACATGGGATTGCGCTGGTCGTCTTCTGGGCCTACCCGCTGGCCCCGCCGCGGCTCGCCAAGGCCGGCCTGATCGATACGACCAAGCACGCGCTGACGCTGGGCGGGGCGCTCGACTGGTTCCAGCACCTGCGCAACGAGTACGCGGCGATGCCATCACTGCACATCGGCCAGTCGTTCCTGTATGCATTGACGCTCTATTGGCTGTGCGCGGGTTGGGGGTTGTGGCGAAACGTGTGGTGGATCCTGCCGGTGTGGATGGCGTGGGTGACGATGTCGACGGCCAACCACTACCTGCTCGACGGGGTCGGCGGCGTGGTCGCGATCCTGACGGCGCTGGCGATCGTCAACTGGATCTCGGCGGCCGACATCCCACGCCCCTGGCAGGCGACCACGCCGGCCGAGCGAACAGATACCCTCGGCACCGTACGTCAACGCGCGGGAGGAAGCGCATGATCCGACCGTTGCGCATCGCAATGGCAACCGAGTATGCATATCCGGTGCTTGGAGGCATCTCCGAGCACGTTCACTTCCTGTCTCGGGAGTTGGCCAATCTCGGACACGACGTGACCGTCGTGACCTCGAATCCGCCGCGCAGTATGCGTGCCGCCGCGGATTTCGCCGACGCCGACCACCGCGTCAACGCGGGATACCGCACGGTCCGCATCGGACATTCGGTGCCGGTGGTATCCAACGGCTCGATTGCCCGGGTGACGATGGGGCGTTCCATCAAGCGGCGCCTCGGGCGCATTCAGGCCCCCATGGACGTGGTGCACGCCCAGGGCTTGGCGGGACCCTTCATGGCGCTGTGGTCGTTGCGCGCGTCGAAGGCCCTGTGCACGGTCGGCACGTTCCACACCTATTTCGACGGCGGGCACATCGCGTACCGGACCTTGCACCAATACATCGCGACGACGTTGGGCAACGCGGACCGCAAGATCGCCGTCTCCAACGCGTGCGTGGTCTCCACGGGTCAGTACTTTCCCGACGAGGTCTTCGACATCGTCCCGAACGGGATTGACACCGAGTTCTTCCATCCCCTCGAGCACGCGGACGAACGCCTACCGGGGCCGCCGCGGATCCTGTTTGTCGGGCGGTTCGATCCCCGCAACGGGCTCGGTACCCTGCTGGACGCCGCCCGCATCCTGCAGGAGCGCGGTTACGAGTTCGAGGTGCAGGTGGTCGGCGATGGCCCGGCGCGTCCGCTGTACGAGCACCACGCCAAGCGCGCCGGCGTCTGGGACCGGATCAAGTGGCTCGGCCTGCTCAACGAAGAGCGGCCCGAGCTCTACCGCCAGGCGACCGTGCTTGCCGCGCCATGCACGCTCGCATCGTTTGGAGTGATTCTGCTGGAGGCGTTTGCGAGCGGAATCCCGGTCGTGTGCGCGGACAACATCGGGTTCCGTCAAGTCATCCGCGACGGTGCGCCCGGGGAGTTCGTGCCCGGGGACAACCCGGAGGCGCTCGCCAACGGGCTCGCCACGGTCCTCGACGATGCCGGCCTGCGCGAGGATTGGGGCCGCCGGGGGCGGGCGGTTGCCGAGGAGCGATACGCGTGGCCCATCGTCGCGCGGCAAATCGAAGAGATCTACATCGAGGTGCTCGAGAGCAAGGGCGTCGACCTGCGCGTCGGGACGGCGTCTGCCATGCGCAGTTGAACGGCCGTGGTCGCTGGCGACACTCTCGCGCATTGCTGATGTAATACGACCCGCCCGACCGCCCAGCTTCCTGGCCGAGCGCGACGGGATGACCGCGACGAACCGCAGGGGGATGTGTTGGACGAATGGTCTTTGGCGGAATGGCTGCTCCGCTCACTCGCGCAACAGACGGGCGTCATCCCCGGCGGTGACCTGATCACGCGGCTGGACAACACGCCGCCGCAGGTCCTGCGCAACCTGAATTCGCTTGATACCGAGATCGCGATCCTCTCGGCGGCAACCCCGCTGGACGTCGCGCCGGTGCTGGCCGACCTGCTCGATGACGCCTGTGGCGAGGACGATCGGATCGACCTGGAGAAGGCCTTCGAGCTGCTGCGCGCCGAAGCGGAATCGCCCGTGCCGGACGATTCCGAGGATGACGCCGAGGCCGACGACGACGAGATCGCCCCGCTGTATGACATCGCCCATGAAGCCCTCGGTCTCGCGGCCGGCTGCGCGGCCTGCCGGGAGGCAAGTCACCACGAGCATGAGCACGACGCGGATGACACGGATGACACGGATGATGACGACGCCCACGCCCACCAGCACGCGCTGTTGGATGTGATCTTCGCCGAACATGCCGAGGAGCTCAATGAATGGGAGCCGCAGATCGCCTGGCGGATCGCCCGTCAGGCCGGCGGCACGTTTACCTCGCGGTCCGGCCTGATGTTGCTGCACGAGGCATTCACCCATGGACCGTCCGGCGGCGACAGCGCGCAGACGGAGCTCGCCCACCAGCTCCAGCATCTGGGCCTGTCGAAGTGCGAGGACTCCGCGCAGGTGCAGGCGCTGCGCTTGGCGATGGCCGCGTTGCATGAACCCGAATCGCCGGCGGTGGGCTACGCCGCCGCCGAGGACGCCGCCCACCAGGATGCGGCGGCGCTCGCATACGTGCCCGCCTCGGTTGCGGTCGGGCTCGTCGGACAGCGAATCGCCGAGGCACTCGATCGGGCGCCGGCACCCCTGCCGCATCGCCGGCTGCCCAAGGGGAAGCGCCGCCGATAGCCGCCACGCGCGGCGCCCAGGTCCCCGCAGCGCGGTATCTAGAACAATGCCGGTTCGGCCGGCGGCTCGAGACCCAGGTGGCGGTATGCCTTCGGCATGGCAACCCGCCCGCGCGGAGTGCGTGCGATCAGGCCCTCCTGGAGCAGATACGGCTCGTAGACGTCCTCGATGGTGTCCGAGGCCTCCCCCACGCTGTCGGCGAGCGTGCCGAGACCGACGGGCCGACCCTCGAACGAGAATGCCAGCGTCCGCAGGATGCGACGGTCCAATTCCTCAAGGCCGAGTGCATCCACCTCGAGCAGATCGAGCGCCGTGCGCGCGAGATCGGCATCGATCACGCGCATCCCGCGCACTTGGGCGACATCGCGCACCCGCCGTACCAGCCTGTTGGCGATCCGTGGTGTGCCCCGCGACCGGGATGCGATCGCGAGCGCCCCGGTCTCGTCGATCTCGAGGTCCAGCAGCTCTGCCGAGCGCCGCACGATGCGCGCAAGCTCGGGATGGGTGTAGTAGTCGAGCCGCTCAACGACGCCGAAGCGCCCGAGCAGGGGCGCCGACAGCAGCCCGGTCCGTGTCGTGGCGCCAACGAGCGTGAACGGTGGCAGATCCAGACGCAAGGTCCGGGCCGAGGGACCCTGGCCGATGATGACATCGATCTCGAAGTCCTCCATGGCCGGATACAGCACCTCCTCGACGGCCCGTCCCAGGCGATGGATCTCGTCAATGAACAGCACGTCGCGTGGCTCGAGCGCCGTCAGGATGGCCGCGAGGTCGCCCTTGCGCTCGATGACCGGCCCGCTGGTCGCGTGGAACCCGACATCCAGCTCCGTCGCGATGATGCGCGCCAGGGAGGTCTTGCCCAGTCCCGGCGGCCCGGCCAGCAGTACGTGGTCGAGAGATTCGTCGCGCTGGGTTGCGGCCTGGAGGAAAATGCCCAGCTTCTGGCGGGCAGACTCCTGCCCGATGAACGTGCCGATGCTCCGCGGCCGAAGCGCGCGATCGAAGTCGGCCTCGCCCGGGCGCTCGTCCGGGGTCGTGATGCGCGGGTCGTCCATCAGCCGCGACGCAATCGGCCAAGCGCATGCCGCACCAGCTCACCGCTGGAGATGCCCTCGGGGGCGTCGGCGAGCGCCCAGCCGACCTCCTCCGCGGTAAACCCGAGCGCAAGCAACCCCTCCTGAGCCTCGGCGACGGGCCCGCTCCCGGGCAACCGGCCCCCTATGGGTCGGGCGCGCTCAGTCACGGGTCCGAGCCGATCGTGCAGCTCGACCACGAGGCGCTCGGCGGTGCGCTTGCCCACGCCGGGGGCCCGCTGGAGCGGTTTCGGGTCGCCGAGCTGGATCGTCTCGCGCAGGGCCTCCGGATCCGAGAGCCCGCAGATAGCACTCGCAAGGCGCGGGCCGACGCCGCTGACGCCGATGAAGGCGACAAACAGCTCGCGCTCCGCCGCCGTGGCGAACCCGAACAACTCCAGCGCATCCTCCCGCACAACCAGATGAGTTTCGAGGTCCACCCGGCCGCCGACGGCCGGCAGCCGCCCGAGGGTCTGCGCCGAAACGTGCACGAGGAGCCCCACCCCCCCGACGTCCACGACAGCTCCGTCGGCGCCGACGGCGGCAAGGGTCCCGCGGACCGAACGAATCATCGCGTCCGAGGCTAGCGCGCGCGCCGGATGGCGGCGGCCAGACTCGACCCGGACAGATGGCAGATTGCCGCCGCCAGCGCGTCGCCCGCGTGGTCGGAGCCGGGGTCGACGCCACTGAGCCGCGCGACCATCGCGCGCACCTGGGCCTTGTCGGCTCGGCCACTTCCGGTGACGGCCTGTTTGATGGTGTTGGGTGAGTATTCGACGATGGTGATGCCTGCCTGTGCGATCGCCACCTGAATCGCGCCCCGCGATTCGGCCATGCCCATCGCGGCTTTGCTGACCGGGTGCACGAACCACGATTCGATCGCCGCGGCCTCGATCTGGTGGGTCTCGAGGAGCGCGGTGACCCGCGTGTAGATCGCCAGCAGGCGCTCGGGATGGGGATCGGCCGGCATCGTGCGGATCACGCCCCAGTCGACCGGGCGCACGCGCCCCGAGGCCCGTTCCACGACGGCGTACCCGGTGGAGGCGAGGCCGGGATCGATTCCGAGAATCACCCGCGGTCCCCCGCGGCATCAGGTCGCAACGGCCTCCAGCATCTCCTCGGAGATGTCGAAGTTGGCAAACACTTCCTGGACATCGTCATTGTCCTCGAGCGCATCAACGAGCTTGAGCAGCCGGCGTGCCTCGGGCTCGGTGGGTTCGACCGTGCTCTTGGGAATCATGGTGAGGTCGGCGGATGCATACGCCAGTCCGGCCGCCTCGAGGCCGTGGCGCACTGCGGCGAAGTCCGCGGGCGCCGTCGCGACCTGCCACTGCGTCCCGTCGAGGGTGATGTCCTCGGCCCCGGCGTCGAGTGCGGCCTCCATGACGGTGTCCTCGTCTGTGGTGTCGGCATCGACCAGGATGATCCCTTTGCGTTCGAACTGCCAGGCCACGGTGCCCGGGGTTCCGAGCGATCCACCGTGCTTGGAGAAGATGTGCCGGACATCCGAGGCGGCCCGATTGCGGTTATCGGTGAGCATGAGACACAGAATCGCGACGCCTCCGGGGCCGTAGCCCTCGTAGGTGATCGACTCGTAGGCCTCCCCATCGCCGGAGCCGGCGCCGCGGGCGATGGCGCGCTCGATGTTGTCCTTGGGCATCGAGTTGTCGCGCGCCTTCTGGATGGCGTTCGCGAGGGTCGCGTTCGACTCCGGATCGGGGCCGCCTTCCTTTGCGGCGACGATGATCGCCCGCGCGAGCTTGGAAAACAGCTGCCCGCGCTTGGCGTCCGCGGCGCCCTTCTTGCGCTTGATGGTCGCCCACTTGCTATGCCCCGACACCGAGCCCCTCCTTGGTCTGCCGTGCCGACCGGCGGGCGTATGCCCGTGCGCAGTCGACCAACCATTCGTGAAACCGCCGATCCGGCGTCAGCTCCGGATGAAAGCTCAAGCCCATCAGCGGTCCGGCGCTGACGATGACCGCGTGGCCGTGATGGGTCGCATGGACACGCACATCCTCCCCGACCCGCACGATCACCGGCGCCCTAATGAATACCGCCTCGAGCGGCCCGTCGCCAAGCCCGTCAACAACCAACTCGGTCTCAAACGACGCCACCTGCCGGCCGTAGCCGTTGCGGCGCACGCTGATGTCCAGGCCACCGACGAGCGTCGGATCACCACCGACGATGTCGTCGGCCAGAGCGATCAGCCCAGCACACGTTCCCAGGATCGGCAGATCTGCGCGGCGCGTGGCGCGCAGGGCGTCGATCAGGCCGGAATCACCGGCGACCCGGCGCAGCGTGGTCGTCTCACCTCCCGGAATCACGAGTCCGTCGAGGTCGGCAAGCCCGCGGGCATCGCGGACCCGCACTGGTGCCGCGCCGACGTCGACGAGCGCACGCTCATGTTCGACCACGGCGCCCTGGACGGCCAGGACCCCGATGCGCGGGTGGCGTGCCATCGGCGCCGACTTACCAGCCGCGGGTCTGGAGGAGCTCGCCCTCCCCAAGAGAGCTGATCTCGATGCCGGGCATGGCATCCTTGAGTCCCGCCGAGACGCGCGCCAGCACGGCCGGGTCATTGAAGTGGGTGACCGCCTCGACGATCGCTCGGGCGCGCGCTGCCGGATCTTCGCTCTTGAAGATGCCACTGCCCACGAACACGCCGTCGGCGCCGAGCTGCATCATCAGCGCGGCATCGGCGGGGGTCGCGATGCCGCCGGCCGAAAAGTTGACGACCGGAAGCTGCCCACTCTCGGCCACGGCCACGACCAGCTCGTACGGGGCCCGCAGGTCCTTGGCGGCCGCGTAGAGCTCGTCGCCGCGACACGCGCGTAGTCGGGCAATCCCGCCGTGGATGTCACGCATGTGCCGCACGGCCTCGACGACGTTGCCCGTGCCGGCCTCGCCCTTGGTGCGGATCATCGCGGCACCCTCGTTGATGCGGCGCAAGGCCTCGCCCAGGTCGGTCGCACCGCAGACAAATGGGACCTCGAAGGCGTGTTTGTCAACGTGATGGGCCTCGTCGGCCGGGGTCAGGACCTCCGACTCATCGATGTAGTCGATCTCGAGGCTCTGCAGGATCTGGGCCTCGACAAAGTGTCCGATCCGGCACTTGGCCATGACGGGAATCGAGACGGCCTCCTTGATCCCGGTGATCAGATCGGGGTCGCTCATCCGGGCGACACCGCCGTCGGCGCGGATGTCCGCGGGGATCCGCTCGAGCGCCATCACGGCACACGCACCCGCCGCTTCGGCGATGCGCGCCTGATCGGCGTTCACCACATCCATGATGACGCCGCCCTTGAGCATCTGCGCAAGCCCGCTCTTGACGCGCATGGTCCCCGTGCGCCCGTTGGCCCCGGCCTGATCTGCCACACCTTCCCCTTATTCTCGGACGATCATGGTCGCTCAGGCCAGTGTAGCCGACCTCGATCCCGCCGAACGGGGGCCTACGCGCCGATGGCGCTGAGCTCCCGCTCCCCGTTTTCGTCCGGACGGGACGCCCCGCGGCGCACGGCCGATTCCACGAGGACCACAAGCGCTTGGGCCACGGCCACCAGGGCCACCAGGCTCGGGGCACCGGCCCGGATATCCGCGGGCACGACGCGCGCCAGCGGGAGGCGCGCGATCCCCGACAGGCTCGAGTCGACCAGGGCGGTCGCAGGCACGTTGGCACCGCGGGCGGCGTCGATCGCCGCCTGGGCGACCTGCGCCTCGCGGCCGATGCTGACGGCCAGCACGGCACCGTTGGGTGTCAGGGCCTCCAGCCAGGCGCGATCGGGAAGGTCCAGGCCGGTGACCGAAACGGCGGGAACGCCGACGCGCGAAAGGCGGTCGACAAGCAATCCGACCACGACGCGGGCATGACCGTCGCCGGCGACGACGACGGGGCGCCGCCCGGCAAGCGCTTGAGCGAGCGGTCCGAGGCCGCGTTGCCCGAGGCGGTCGGCGGTGTCCTCGAGGGCGTGACGTTCGGCGGCGAGCGCCGAGGCGACACTGTCGGCCCCGCCGATGAGCCCAAACCTGTGCTCACGCGCGGCGACCGGAAGCCAGGGGCGCTGATCGCGCCGCACGAGCTGCTGGAGGTCCGGGTAGCCGTTGTAGCCGATGGCCTGGGCGAACCGCACCACCGTCGCCGGGCTGCAGTGTGCGGCGCGGGCGACCTCGTGGGCGGACATCAGCGGCAGATCGGCAAGGTGGTCGGCGACGTAGCGGGCCAGGGCCTGCTGGGCAGGGCTGAACCCGTCGTAGTCGCGACGGAGCCGTTCGCGGAGGGATTCGATGTCTGCGGGCATGGGCATGCTGACGATTGGTTCGCCGTCGGGGCGCGCTCCCCTACACGAAGTGCGCGGGAACTTTTTGGACTGCGGCTGCCGTCCTGCAATCGATCATAGGAATATCCCCGACCCCGGGAGCACAGACATTGGCCGCGCGGCCCCTTCGTTTGGGGGGCGCCGTCCGCCACCACAGGGACAATCAGGCCGTGTCGACTTCGGAAACGACCAGCCTGGCGATCTTCATCCGTCGCTTCCGCATCCCGGTCGTGCTGATCGTGGGAGTCGGGGTCTTTGGGGTGGTCGGCTACATGATCCTGCTCGGCTGGAGCTTCCGGGACGCGGCGTTCATGACCGTCGTTACGCTCAGCACGATCGGGTATCAGGAGGTTCGCCCACTCGGCGTCGGCGGCCAGGCGTTTACCTCGCTGCTGATCGTGTTGGGACTCGTCTCGGTGTTCGCCCTGCTGGCGGCGTCCACCGAGCTGATCGCCTCAGGAGAACTCGAGCGAACGGTGAGGAGAACTCGCGTGAAGCGCGAAATCGGCGGCCTCTATGACCACTTCGTGGTGTGCGGGTATGGCAGGGTCGGGCGGGCGGCAACCGAGGAGTTCCGCAAGCAGGGGCTCCCGATCGTCGTCATCGACATCAATCCGGAATCGGGTGAGGATCTCGACGATGCGCGCATCCCGCATCTGATCGCCGACGCGACGCGCGAGGCGACGCTGCTCCAGGCCGGGATCGCACGGGCCCGGGGGCTGGTGTGCGCCGTCGATTCGGTTGCATTGAACGTGTACATCACCCTAAGCGCCCGGGCGGTGCGCGATGACCTGACGATTGTGGCCCGGGCGACGGACCTGGAGTCGATCGATCGGCTCTATCGCGCCGGGGCCAATCGCGTCATTCAACCGTACGCGGTGTCGGGTCGGATGCTCGCCGCGGTGTCGGTTCGTCCGGCCGTCATCGACTTCATGGACTTGATCGCCATCAGCCCGGATCTCCGGCTCGAGGAAGTCGAGGTGCGCAAAGGCGGCGCCCTCGACGGAATCATGGTGCGGGAGGTGCCCGCCCGATTCCGCGGGGTCGTCATCCTGGCGGTCCGCGCGGGCGCATCCACCGTCATGCAACCGGCGCCGGATCCGGAGGTGATGCTCCACAGCGGGGATGTGGTCGTCGCGCTGGGGCCGGTCGCTGCGCTCGGCGAGCTCGCCCGCTAACCGGTGCCGCCCAGCAGATCGGCGAGAATCTGCGCCGCGGCCAGATGCGGCAGCAGGCGACCGTCGGCGACCTGTTGCGCGAGCTCCCGGCCACGATCGCCGGTCGCGAGCTGGGCGTGGTCCCGCAGGCCCTGGGCAACCTCGTCCCACATCCACTGGCGAGCCTGGGCCGTTCGCAGGCGCGCGAGCTCGCCGGAGGATGCCAGCGCCGTCCAGCGGGTGACGATGGCACCCCAAAGCTGCTGCATACCGACGCCCTCGATCGCCGAGACTGGGATCGCCTCGGCCGGCAGCCCGGCATGACGGGGGATCATGAGCCCGATTGCGCTGCGGTACTCGGCGACCGCCTGCCGGGCCTTGGCCACGAGCTCGCCGTCGCACTTGTTGACGACCACGAGATCCGCGAGCTCCATGATGCCCCGCTTGATGCCCTGGAGCTGGTCGCCGCCGCCGGGAGCGACGAGCAGCACGAACAGATCCGTCATGCCGGACACCGCCGTCTCGGACTGACCGACCCCGACCGTCTCGACGATGATGCGGCGGAAGCCCGCGGCCTCGCACAGGTGCAGCGCTTCGCGGGTGCGCCGGGCCACGCCGCCGAGGGTCTCGCCGGCTGGCGACGGACGGATGAACGCCCGGTCGTCGCGGGCAAGGTCCACCATGCGGGTCTTGTCGCCCAGGATCGACCCCCCCGATCGGGCGCTCGAGGGGTCGACCGCCAGCACGGCCACGCGCTCGCCGGTGGCGATGATGACCTTGCCGAGGGCCTCGATCAGCGTGCTCTTGCCGACCCCTGGTGCTCCCGAGATCCCGATGCGGAGCGCATCCGACGACGGGGAAGGCAATTCGGCCAGCAGCTGTTCGGCCGCGCGACGATGGTCAGGGCGGGTGGATTCGACCAGGGTGATGGCCTGGGCCAGCGCCCTGCGGTCCCGATGGGTGATGCCCGCTACGAGCGCCGCGACGTCCACGGGGCGCTCGCCGGTCATGATCCCGCGCGCACCGTGTCGATCAGCCGGAGGACTTCAGCGGCAGCGACCGGGATGTTGGTTCCCGGACCGAAGACCGCGGCCACGCCGGCCGCCTGCAAATACGCATAGTCCTGGGCAGGGACGACCCCGCCGCACACCACGACGACGTCCTGCGCGCCCTGCGCGCGCAGCTCATCGATCAATTGCGGAACAAGGGTCTTGTGTCCGCCCGCGTGCGTGGAGATCCCAACGACATGCACGTCCCCGTCGATCGCCTCACGGGCGACCTCGGCGGGCGTCTGAAAGAGCGGCCCGACCTCAACATCGAAGCCGAGATCGGCGAAGGCGGTGGCGATGATCTTGGCGCCCCGGTCATGGCCGTCCTGACCCATCTTCGCGACGAGCATCCGCGGGCGGCGCCCGTGGTGCGCGGCGAAGTCGGCGACGCGAGAGCGGATCGCGCCGAAGTTCGCGTCATCCGCATACGCGGCGCCGTAGACGCCGGAGATGCTGCGCACGTCGGCCCGGTGCCGGCCGAAGACGTCCTCGAGCGCGCTTGAGATCTCCCCCAGGGTGCAGCGGGCCCGAGCCGCGGCGATGCAGACCTCAAGCAGGTTGGCGTCCCCGCGCGCCCCATCGCGCAGCGCCTGCAACGCGTCGGTGACGGCCGCGGCGTCGCGGGATGCGCGGACGTCAGCCAGGCGCGCCAGCTGCTGCTCGCGGACGGCGCGGTTGTCGACCTCCAGGATCTCAACCGGCTCCTCATCCTCGAGGCGGTACTTGTTGACGCCGACGATGGTGTCCTCGCCGCGATCGACGCGCGCTTGACGGCGTGCCGACGCCTCCTCGATGCGCAGCTTCGGCATCCCGGACTCGACCGCCGCGGTCATCCCGCCGAGCTCCTCGACCTCCTGGATGAGGTCCCAGGCGTGTGCAACCAGGGAGGCGGTCAGCGATTCGACGAAATACGACCCGCCCAGCGGATCGACCACGCGGGCCACGCCCGTCTCCTCGGCAAGGATCAGCTGGGTGTTGCGGGCGATCCGTGCCGAGAATTCGGTGGGCAGGGCGATCGCCTCGTCGAAACTGTTCGTGTGCAGGCTCTGCGTGCCGCCGAGCACGGCGGCGAGTGCTTCGAAGGCCGTGCGCACGACGTTGTTGTACGGATCTTGCGCGGTCAGGGACACGCCGGAGGTCTGGCAGTGCGTGCGCAGCATCAATGACTCGGCCTTGGATGGCGCGAACTGGCTCATCACGCGCGCCCACAGCACGCGCGCGGCCCGCAGCTTGGCGATCTCCATGAAGAAATCCATGCCGATGGCGAAGAAGAACGACAGGCGCGGCGCAAACGCATCCACCTCGAGCCCGCGCGAGAGCGCCGCGCGCACGTACTCCATGCCGTCGGCAAGCGTGAAGCCCAGCTCCTGGACCGCCGTCGCCCCGGCCTCCTGCATGTGGTATCCGGAGATCGAGATCGAGTTGAACCGCGGCATCCGACGGGCAGTGAACGCAATGATGTCGGCGACGATCCGCATGCTCGGCGCGGGCGGGTAGATGTAGGTGTTGCGGACCATGAACTCTTTGAGGATGTCGTTCTGGACCGTACCGGCGAGCGCCTCGGTCGCGACCCCCTGCTCTTCGGCGGCCACGATGAAAAAGGCCATGATCGGAAGCACCGCCCCGTTCATCGTCATCGAGACGGTCATTTTGTCGAGGGGAATCCGGTCGAAGAGGATCTTCATATCTTCGACGGAGTCGATTGCAACGCCGGCCTTGCCGACGTCGCCCTCGACGCGCGGGTGGTCGGAGTCGTAGCCGCGATGTGTCGCCAGGTCGAATGCGACCGACAGGCCCATCTGGCCCGCCGCGAGATTTCGCCGGTAGAACGCGTTGGACTCCTCGGCGGTGGAGAAGCCCGCGTACTGGCGCACGGTCCAGGGGCGATTGGCATACATCGTCGCTCGCACGCCGCGAGCGAACGGGGCGAAGCCGGGCAGGCTCCCCCGCGCCTCGATGCCTTCGAGATCGTCGGCCGTATACAACGGCTTGATCGGGATCCCGTCGGGCGTCGCACGGGTGAGATCCTCGATGGATCCTGTGCGCAACTCCGCGTGTGCGGCGTCGGCCCATGCGTCCAGGTTTGTCTGCTCTGAGGCGTCACGCGACGACATGGATCCCTCCGTGCGGGTCACTGTGCCCGCCAAGGATATGCCGTTTGTCTGCACCGAGTGGCCGACGGGCGGCGATCGGTGTGCCCGACCTGAGGGCCGGACACACGCTCAGATGTGCACGGAGCGCGGCTCGCGACGGATCAGCACGAGCGTGCAGATGAGTCCGATCAACGCAGTCGCGGCGCCGACGACGAAGGCCGCATGGAACCCGTCGACAAGGCCCTGCGGCGTTGCCGCGGCTGCGGCCTGCTGTGCATTCGCGCCGGTCGCTACCGCCGCGTCGACGGCGCTGGTGATGTGGTTGGTCGACACCGTGCCGGCGATCGTGGACAGCACCGCGACACCGACCGCGCCCCCGACCTGCTGCGAGGTATTGATCAACCCCGAGGCGGCTCCCGCGAGGGACCCGGAAACGCCCTGAAGGGCGGCGATCGACACCGGCACAAACGCGAAGCCCAGACCGACACCGGCGAGAATGAAGCCCGGCACGAGGTCGTGCAGATAGGTGCCGTCGACCCGCAGGCCGGTGAACGCCAACAACCCGATCATTAGCAGCAGCATCCCGATGGCAAGAATCGGTCGAACGCCGAAGCGGGTGACCAGCGCCTGCGAGACGCCGGCCGCCACGATGATGACGCCGGCCAACAGGAGGTAGCGCAGGCCGACTCCGAGCGCGTCGATGCCCAGCACCTGCTGCATGTACAGCGACAGGAAAAAGAACGTTGCGAAAATCGACGAGCCCAACAGGAAGCCGACGACATTGGCGCCGGATACGCTGCGGTTCCGGAAGATCCGCAACGGCAAGATGGGATCGCTCACACGCGCTTCGATGACGACGAAGCCCACGATCAGGATGGCCGATGCGACAAGCGACGCGATCGTGACGGTGCTGGACCATGACGCGGTCTCGGCATGCGTGAGGCCGAAGATCAACAATGCCAGCCCACTGGTGATCGACACCGCACCCGCGACGTCGAGCCGGCCCGAGGCGGCGTCGCCCCGCGATTCGGGAATGAATCGCGGCGTCAATACCAGCACCATGAGGCCGATCGGGACGTTCACGAGGAAGATCCAGCGCCAGGACAGATACTGGACGAGGATGCCACCGGCCAAGACGCCCACGGCACCACCCACGCCGGCAATCGCCCCCCACACGCCAAGCGCACGGTTGCGCTCACTGCCCTCGCGGAACGTGGTCATCAGGATCGAGAGTGCGCCAGGTGAGATAATCGCCGCGCCGATGCCCTGGAACGCTCGGGCCAAGATCAGCATCAGCTCCGACTGGGAAAACCCGCACAGCGCGGATCCGCACGTGAAGACGACCAGGCCGACCATGAACACGCGTCGACGGCCGAACAGGTCGGCGGCGCGCCCGCCAAGCAACAGCAACCCGCCGAATGTCAGCGTGTACGCGCTCAGGATCCACTGCAGGTTCGCCTCCGAGAATGCCAGTGACTCCTTGATGGAGTTCAGCGCGACGTTCACGATCGACACGTCGATCACCAGAATGAACTGGGTCAGACTCAGCAGCACCAGCACAATCACGCCGCGCGGCTCCGAACGTACGGACACGGGCTTCCTTTCGGGGGGTCGAGTGCCAGCGCGAGTGGCGGTGGGGCGCACCCGGCCCGCGGGCCGAACCGTGCTCCCCGATCGCGCATGCCGGGGAATCCTGGCATATGGCATAGACCGCGCGCCCTCGATCCACGCCGTGCGCGGCAGGGGTCGCGGCGATCTGGTCGGGTAGCATCACCGCAGGCAGCGACGACCTGTCACAGACGAACATGGAGCACTCGTGAGCACGACACCGCCTCCTCCGCCTCAGCCCGGCGACGATCCGCCTCCCATCGAGACCTTTACCCATTACGACCAGGCCAACGACGCCTACCACTGTTCATATGGGCCGCTGCGCCATGCCCGCACCATCTGGGACCCCGAGCGTGAACTTCAGGTGCGCCTCGACGAGACGAGCAACCAGGTGATCGGGTTCTCGATTCCGAACTTCACCGAGTGGCACACGACCCACGCCGACGCGGAGGGCTTTTTCGACGTCGATCTGCCGTCGTACTGGCCGGGGGATCCCGGTCCCGCCTGAGTTCCGGCGTCCGCTATGACGCCAGCAGCCGGGATACTCCGCCCGGTCCGGCGCGCAGCAACGCGGCCGACCGACGCGCATCGCGGGCCTGTTCGCGGAGGCGTCGCTCGCTGAGCTGATCTCCCGCTGCCCGTTCCTGCTCGGCCTGGTCCTCCCAATCGTCCGCGAGCTGCTCGAGTCGCAGCGCCATGCGTTCATTACGGCTCAGCCGCGTCCTGCGTGCCTTGGAATGGCCCGCGTGCGCAAAGAGTGTCATCTGCTCGTCGCGATGCGCCGGATCGGTCTGGCGCTGCGGTGTGTGCTCGGGCGGGTGCATCACGTCTGCCTCCCTGTCTCGAACATCTGTTCCCAGGGTAGCGCAGCCCGCGGACGCCTCGCCTCAGCCGCCGGCGACGACCTTAGCGACGCCGTCGCCGGAGCTGGCGTAGATCGAACGCGGCGACTTCGGATGAGACACGAGTCCGATCACCTCGTGCGACCCGGCGCCCGAGTTGGCGTTGATCGCGTAGGCACCGGGCGGCACGGTGATCGTCACGACGCCGGTTTCGGTCCGCGCATGGACGTACGTCGCCGGCGCGGTGAATGTCATGGCGATGTCGCCGTTGAGGGTGTACGCGGTGACCGACGGCGACGTACCCGAATAGTCGAAACTGCCGCTGTCGGCGTTCGAGTAGACCGTACCGGTGATGCCGATCACGCTCAGCAGCCCGCGCTGGACGGTTCCGTCGACCGCGGTACCGGGCGGTGCCGTGATCGTGAAATTCGCACTGCATGAGATGAAGGCCATCATCGGGCAACTGGACAGGATTGTGAGCGTTCCGCCCGTGACCTTCTCCGTGACCACGGGGCCGGTGAACACGAACCGCTTCTCGGTGGCGACGCTCACGGTCCCCGCGGGACCGTTGCGGATCGTCACGGCGCCGCGTTCGCTGTTGACGACGACCTTGGTGATCCGGCCCGCGAACGTCGATGACTGATGGGTCGTACGCGTGAACGCGACGACCGTGAGCGCCCCCAGGAGGAAGACCACCACGACGACGGCGGCCAGGTATCCGATGAAACGCCACATACGCACGTCGGCGAGGGTACGCGACCGGGCTCCCCTCTGCCCGACAAGGGGGCGGACATGGCGCGTGTGCCCGGGCGCCCGAGTCATTTGGCCCACGGGCCGCCGTGCCGCGGTCCCGGGCCCGCCTGGTGTAGCCTCGCACGACGGTCCGTACCCCACCGCATCGCCGAGGGAGCTTGCCGACCATGCCGGAGTCCGCCGTCATACAGCAGATCCTTGCGGTACTGGGCACGCGTCCCGGTGTGCGGGTTGGCATCGGCGATGACGCGGCCGTGCTCGAGGGCGATCCGCTGCTGCTTGTGGCTCACGACATGTTCATCGAGGACGTCCACTTTCGTTGGACGACCCATTCGTTCGCCGATGTCGGTTACGCCGCCCTCGCGGTCAACTTGTCGGACATCGCGGCGATGGGCGGCGCGCCGGTGGCCGCGCTCGTCGGCCTCGCAAGCCCGTCCGGGGTCTTCGGTGCGGCCGAGATCCGCGCCATGTACGCCGCGATGGAGGAATTGGCTGGCGAGACCGGCTGCTCGATCATCGGCGGCGACATCTCACGTGCCAAGGAAACCGTCGTCGGCGTGACCGTCGTTGGGCGGATGCCGAATGGCGTGCCGCCCGCTCTGCGCTCAGGGGCACGGCCGGGACAGCTGATCTGCGTGACCGGGCCACTCGGGGCGTCTGCTGCCGGGCGCCGCGTCCTCGATGATCCGCCGGCGCGCCCGGGGCCCATCGACGCGCGACTCGTTGCCGCGCACAAGCGCCCGTCCCCGCGCCTTGCCGCAGGCATGGCGCTCGCACGCGACGGTATCTCGGCGATGATGGACATCTCGGACGGGCTGTGCCTGGACGCGGGGCGAATGGCGGTCGCATCCGGCGTTCGGCTCACGATCGACCTCGATCAGGTCCCGGTTGCCGAGGGGGTGGCGGCGGTTGCGGCACACGCCGGCATCGATGTGGCCGAGTTTGCGAGCACCGGCGGCGAGGATTACGAACTGCTCGTGGCGATCGATCCCGCACGTGCCGCAGGGACCGCCACCACCCTCATCCCGGTCGGCACGGTGAGCGCAGGCGATCCGGGGTTGGTGACGCTGCGGCACGGCCGCGCAGTGCGGCTGACCCAACTCGGCTGGGATCACGTCGGCTAGCGACCGCGCGGTCGCTAGCCGACGTACCCCTGCTCAGGCGTTCTCGCTTACCGGGGCAAGGCGCGAGACGCCCGGGCGCGGCCCGAACAATGTAGCGAGGTCCTCACTCTCGAGGGCCTCGTGTTCGAGCAGCATCGCGGCACCGTTCTCCAGGAGGTCGCGGTGGCAGACGAGCATGTCCATGGCACGCTCAAAGGCGGTCCGCACCAGGATCTGTGCGGCGGTTTCGACATCGTGCGCGCTCTGGTCGCCGTCGGCTTGCGGCAGCGCGACCATCAGGCTCTCATCGGTGCGGGGCTCGGCCATGGCGAGATCGCCCGCCATATGGCGGGCGAGGACGGCGGCGCGCTTGAGGTCATCGCCCGCTCCGCTGGTGCATTCGCCGAAGACGAGCTCCTCGGCGGCGCGGCCGGCCAGCATCATGCGCAGGCGCTCCATGCACTCGGTTCGGGTAGCCAGGAAGCGGTCTTCGGTCGGCAGCGCGACGGTCACGCCCAGCGCATGCCCCTGCGGGATGACCGTGACGCGCTCGACGGGGTCGCAGCTTGGCGACATGTATCCGACAAGTGCGTGACCCATCTCGTGGTAGGCCACCAAACGGCGTTCCTCGCGGCTGAGCACGCGACTGCGTCGCTCCGGTCCACCCGCGAGGCGCAGGAGCGCCTTGCGGAAGTGGCCGATGTCGATCTGGGTGTCACCGGCCCGTGCGGCTTCAAAACTCGCCTCATTGCACAGGGCCGCGAGGTCCGCGCCCGCCAGCCCCGCGGTCATAGCCGCCACGCGGTCGGGATCGGCGCGCTTTGACACCGGTCGGGTGCGCAGGTGCACGTCGAGGATCTCGCGTCGTGCACGCCGGTCCGGGAGGCCGACGGCAATCTTCCGGTCGAAGCGTCCAGACCGGACCAGTGCCGGATCCAAGTCGTCGATGCGGTTGGTGGATGCGAGTACCACCACCGGCTTGGCCGGGTCGGTCCGAAAGCCGTCGATCTCCGAGAGGAGCTGGTCGAGAGTCTGTTCACGTTCGCCGCTGGAGGCGTGGCCCGTGCGCCGACCTCCGATGGCGTCGATCTCGTCGATGTAGATGACCGCGGGCGCCGCCTTGCGCGCGGCGGCGAACAGGGCGCGGATCCGCTTCGACCCCAGTCCAGCGTACACCTCGACGAATTCCGACCCGGACACAGAGAAAAATGGGACCCCTGCCTCGCCTGCGACGGCCTTCGCCAGGAGGGTCTTCCCGGTGCCAGGGGGCCCGTGGAGGATCACGCCCTTGGGAACGGTCGCCCCGAGGGCCCGATACACCGCAGGTTTCGCAAGGACATGCGAGATCTCGGCCACATCGTCGCGGATCTCATCGATACCGGCGACGTCATCAAACTTTGTGTCCGACACCACCGGGCGAACCCGATGACGGAATCGGCCTCCACCGGCCATTCGCAACGCGGCCGCCGAGACGCCAACCAGACCCGTCAGCAGGATCAGCGGTCCCCAGGTCTGCAGCCACACGCCTAGCGAGAAGCCGCCGCCGGACAGATAGGGCCGAACCGTCGCGGCCGTCGGAGCCGGAGGCGTCACGCTGAGCGGAACATGCCCGGTCTGGGCGGCGCTGAGGACCTGGCCGGACAACTCGGCAAGCACGGGCGCGACGTAGACGCGCCCGGCATCGGTTACGCGCAAGGTCAGCGCACCAGACGTGCCGGCAAGCGCCGCCGAGGAGGCGTGGCCGTCGGCGAGGCGCGACAGCAACGTCGACAGCGGCGCGCCGATGGCGGGTGCGGCGCCGGGTGGGGGTCCCGCGGCGACCGCGACGGAGCTCACGGTCAGTGCGCCCATGAGGGCAAGGGCGGCAACGTGGTAACGAATTCGCATGGACATGACTAAATCGTGCGCACCTACACGCCGCGCCGGCCATACGGACGGCACATCCCCCGCCAGTCGGATGTTTTCCCAACCAGGGGTCCAGTTAGGCTGTGGGGCATGATGCATCCGGACGAGTTCGAGGATACGGTCGAGTTCGCGCTCGGAATGGTCCCGGCGCCATTTCAGGCCGCCCTCGACGAGGTCGCCGTACTGATCGACGACGATGCGCCGCCGCAGCTGGGCCGCCTGTACGGCCTCTACCAGGGCGTGCCCCTCACCCATCCCGAATCCCGGGGCTACGGCCAGCTGCCGCCGCGCATCACCATCTTTCGCCGACCGCTCGAGCAGGACTTTCCGGATCGTCAGCAGCTGATCGGCCAGATCTGCGTCACGGTCCTCCACGAGCTCGGTCACCATCTGGGGATGTCCGAACAGCAGCTGAAGGAACTGGGCTACGGCTAGTTCGTCAGACCCGCCGGCGGCGAGTCCGACGAACTCGCCGTGCGGGTTAACGGGCGGCGGCCGAGATGGTCGGCGCGTCTTCGAGGCCCGTGATCTGAAGGCTCGCCTCGCCGCCATAGCGCTTGTTCATGTTGATCACGAGCGCGGTCATGCCCTCGATGATCAGGGCGTTGGCCAGCGGACCCGCGTCGAGCGCGCGTGCACCGGGCAGATCCTGGGTCAGCGCGATCACCGCTTCACGGGCCTGGCGGCTCTTCCCGCACACCAGGACGTCGGCCCCGAGGTGGTGCCGGGCCTGCAGGGCCGCAGCGGGCAGGTTGTTGAATGCCACGACCACCTTGGCCTCGGGGGCCAGTTCCTGGATCGCATGGGCGCAGGACGGACCCCCAGCAGGCAGCTCGGCGCCCTGAACCGCGATCGCGCCGCTCTTACCGAACTTGAGGGCGTTGGCAACGGTGATGACGATCTTGCCAGCCAGCGCATCCGCCATCGGCGGAATCGTCTGCTCGATCCCCTCCCATGGGATCGACACGATCGCAAGCTCGGCGGCCTCTGCGGCGGCCACGTTCTCCATCGGCCGGAAATTGCCCTCAGGCAGCGCTGCGCGCAGCCCTTCGGCCGCCTGATCGGCGCGCTCCTGGCTTCGCGACCCGACGACGATCTCGTGGCCGGCGGCCGCAAAGCAGATGGCAAGCCCGCGACCGAGGTCCCCGGTCCCACCGAAGATGGCGATCTTCATAGACGTACTCCCTGTGATGAGTCGGCCCCGGAGCGCCGGCGAGCGGCCTCGAGGGTATTTGCGAGCAGATAGGCAATCGTGGTCGGCCCGACACCGCCAGGGACCGGTGTGATCCACCCGGCGACCGCGGCGACCTCATCGAAGGCGACGTCGCCACGCAGGCCGTCCGCGGTGCGGTTGATGCCCACGTCGATGACCGCGGCGCCCGGGCGGATCCAATCGCCGCGGATCATCTCGGGGCGCCCGACGGCCGCAACGAGGATGTCGGCGTCCCGACACAGCGCGGGCAGGTCCCGCGTGCGGGAATGGGCAATGGTGACGGTGCAGTTCGCAGACAGCAGCAGCATCGACTGCGGCTTCCCGACGATCAGGCTCCGTCCGACGACAACGGCATGCGCCCCTTCGAGGGGGACGCCGCCCTCGCCCAGCAGCCGCATGACGCCCTGCGGCGTGCATGGCACGTTGCCGGGTTCACCGCGCATGAGACGCCCGAGACTGATTGGGGAGAACCCGTCGACGTCCTTGTCGGGATGGATGCGGCTGGCGATCAGCGGCTCCGAGAGCTGGGCGGGCACCGGCAACTGCACGAGCACCCCGTCGACACCGTCGTCGGCATTGAGCTCATCGATAATGGCGTCGAGTTCGGCCTGGCTGGTGGCCTCACGCAGCGTGATGCGTCGGGACACCATGCCGACCTCATGGGCCGCCCGTGCCTTGCCCGCCTGGTAGAGCTCTGATGCCGGGTCGTCGCCGACTTGGATGCCGACCAGACCCGGCGCGCGTCCCGACCCGGCGACGAATGCGGCAACGCCACGGGCGACTTCGGCGCGCACCTGGGCCGCAACGGCCTTGCCGTCGATGATGGTCGCGGACACAGGTCACCCGACCTTTCGCATCGGCGCGGCCCCGGCCATCAGGCGCCGCTCAGTGCCATCCCGACTAAAGCGCACCCGGACCAAGCTCCCGCGGCTCTCGACGCCGGTGACGATGCCTTCCCCGAACGTTGCATGCAGAACGGTGTCTCCTGCTTCGAGCGGCACGACTGCCGAGCGCTGCGTGGCCCCGGCGAACGCCTCCCGCACCGGAGCGCCCTCGCGCGTCGCGACGGCATCGCGTGGGATCTCGGCCAAGAAGCGTGAGGGCAGACGATACTCACGCCCGCCGTGGATGGCACGGGTTTCGGCGTGCGTGAGCACGAGGCGTCGTCTGGCGCGCGTCATCCCGACGTAACACAGCCGGCGCTCCTCCTCGAGGCTGTCGGGCTCGTCCGCGCGCGCATGCGGGAAGATCCCGTCCTCCATGCCGGTCATCACGACGACGTCGAATTCGAGCCCCTTGGCGTTGTGGACCGTCATCAAAGTGACCTGGCCGTGCTCCTGGTCGACCAGGTCCGCATCCGACTGGAGCGCCACCTCCTCGAGGAATCCCTGCAGTGACGGCTCGGGCGCGTTGGCGTGATACTCAGCGGCCACGTTCTCGAGCTCGTCGAGGTTCTCGATGCGCCCCTGGGCCTCCAGCGTGCCTTCGATCACGAGGGCCGCCCGCAGGCCTGACCGCTCGATCACCATCGCGACGAGGCCGCTGAGCGGCATCCCGGCGGCGTCCGCGTCCGCCACTTCGGTCAGTAGGCTCGCCGTGCGGGCAAGGGCGGCCCGCTGGGATTGGTTTAGTCCGGCGATGAGATCCGCCTGTCCGATCGCGTCCCCGATCGCCAGTCCGTGCGTCTGCGCACAGAGGCTCAGCTTGACCAGGCACCCCGGACCCAGGCCCCGCTTGGGTGCTCCCAACAGACGGGCGACCGCAATCTCGTCGGCCGGGTTCGCGGCAACCCGAAGGTAGGCCAATGCATCGCGGACCTCGGCGCGCTCGTAGAACCGCGGGCCGCCGACGACCGCGTAGGCGATCCGGCCGCGTACGAGCTGGTCCTCGATCGATCGGCTCTGGGCGTTGGTCCGGTAGAAGACCGCGATCTGATCGAGCGACGTACCGGCGGCGCGGGCACGCTCGATTTCCGCCAGCACGGTGCGGGCCTCGTCATGCTCGTCGCGGCACGCCAAGACGTGCAGCGGCTCTCCGTCGCCCTGATCGGTCCAGAGCGCTTTCGGGCGGCGTCCGCGATTGCGCGCCACGACGGCATTGGCGGCGCGCAGGATCGTCCCGGTCGACCGGTAGTTCTGCTCGAGGGCCACGACGTGCGTATCAGGGTAGTCGCGCTCGAAGTCCAAGATGTTGCGGACATCGGCACCGCGCCAGGAGTAGATGCCCTGGTCATCGTCGCCGACCGCGCAGATGTTGCGCTGCGGCTCGGCGAGGACTCGCACCAGCCGGTATTGGGCGTGATTGGTGTCTTGGTACTCGTCAACAAGGATGTACGCGAACCGGGATTGATAGCGCTCGCGGACTTGGGGGTCGGATTCCAGCACGCGCGTGGTCACCATCAACAGATCGTCGAAGTCCATCGCGCCGGCGGCCTGTAGCCGGGCGGCGTACCTGCGGTACAGCCGCCCGACCACCTCGTCACCGAAGCCGTCGGCCTCCTCGACGAACGCCTCTGCGTCGATGAGCCGGTTCTTGGCGTCGGAGATTCGCGCGAGGACGCTGCGCGGAGCGACGCGCTTGGGGTCGACCTCCTCGTCGGCAAAACAGGCGCGCATGAGTCGCAGCTGATCATCGGTGTCGTAGATCGCGAAGTCCGACCGATACCCGGCGGCGTCCGCTTCGCGACGCAAGATCCGCACGCATGCCGAGTGAAACGTGCTCGCCCAGATGTCCCGCGCCACGGGTCCGACCAGTCCGGTGATCCGCTCGCGCATCTCGGCGGCCGCCTTGTTGGTGAAGGTAATCGCGAGGATCGCCCACGGCGCCACGCCACAGTCGTCAATGAGATGGGCGATCCGGTACGTCAGCACACGGGTCTTGCCGCTGCCGGCGCCCGCGAGCACCAAGAGCGGCCCCTCGGTGTGCATGACCGCATCGCGCTGCGGAGGGTTCAGATCGTCCAGGAGGTTGGCCAACGCATACGGATCCTAGCGGGCGCGTCCCCCCCCGCACGCAGTCGGCCGACATCGGCCGGCCCAGCCTGGGTCGTGACCGGCGCTACCCTTCGCGTGGTGCGCGGACCTCAGGACCTTCGCGGTGGGGTGCCGTATTGGTCGGCCTGTTGCCATTGGCGTCGGCGCGCCTGGGCGCGTCCTCCGGGCCGCCCTGGCTTGATCCCAGCTGATGTTCGAGTTCGGTGACGCGGCGGGTGAGGGTCTCGAGCGATTCGGCCACGGGGTCAGGCAGCCGCGTGTGCTCGAGTTCCGGTCCCGCGACGCGCTTGCCGGAGATGATGACCGGGCGTCCGGGGTTGCCGACAACGGTCGTGTCGGGTGGAACGTCGCGAATCACGATCGCCCCAGCACCGATCTTGGCGTCGTCGCCGATGACCAGTGGACCGAGCACCTGCGCGCCCGTGCCGACGATCACTCGGTTGCCCACGGTCGGGTGCCGCTTTCCGCCCTGCTTGCCCGTGCCGCCCAACGTGACGCCCTGGTACACCGTGACGTCGTCGCCAATCTCGGTCGTCTCGCCGATGACGACGCCCATGCCGTGATCGATGAATAGCCCGCGTCCGATGCGCGCCCCGGGATGGATCTCGATCCCGGTCAAGAAGCGGGAGATCTGCGAGATCAGCCGTGACGAGAACCGGTGCCCCCGCACGTAGAGCGCGTGCGCGCCTCGGTGCATCCACACGGCATGCAGGCCCTGGTACAGCAGGATTTCACTGGTGGAATGCGCGGCCGGGTCGCGCTCCCGAGCGGCCCGCAGGTCGTCGCGCAGGGTGGCCAGCGCGGCGGAGAAGCGTCCGTAGCTCTGAGAAGACCTGCCGCGCCTCTTGGCGACCATGATGGTGAGTATAGGCTCTTTGTATGGGAACTCCTCCTTTGGGTCCGGCCGTGACCGCCCCCGGGGCAACGTGCCGATTGCGTCCATCGCCCACCGCGCTGGCGGTCCGTCTCGAAGGACTGCAAGCCCGTGATACCGCCGCACTCGACGCCCTGATCGCCCAGCTGCCCGAGCCGCCATGGGACGTCGAGGTCAACGCTGGCGAGACCGAGCTTCTGGAAATCCTCGCGGCGCGCGGCTTTACCGAGTACGCGCGCGGAGCCCTGTATGCGCGCACCGCGGAGGGCCTCACCGCGCCCCGCGTCCCCGGCATCGAAATGGTCACCTACGACAATGCGTGGGCGCCGGCCTTTGCCGCCGCCGAGGCCGAGGCGATGCAGGGGCTTGCGGCACTTGCCGAGCTTGGAAGCCCGTCGGGATACGAGTGGGGCGCCGGCCAAGGCAGTTTCCGGATCGCTCGGACCCCCGAGGGCCGACTGGTCGGGTTCGCCCACGCGGACTTGCCCGACGGGGTCGTCGACTGGTTCGGTGTGGTCCCCGCGGAACGGCGCACGGGCATCGGCCGCCTGCTGATGGCCGGCGTAGCCCGCGATGTCGTCGCGGCGAACGGCACCCATCTGCTCGCATTTGCCCAGGACGGCACGCCGGCCGGCCCGTTCCTTGGGCGCATCGGGTTCCAGGCGCGCGGGCGGCGGGTCCTGATGATCCACCGCCCGCAGACCGCCTGAGTGGCGCCGGCGAGGCCGGCGCCACCGAGACCGCTAACCCTCGCCGAAAAGCGGCGTCGACAGGTACCGTTCGCCGGTGTCGCACAGGATCGTGACAATCACCTTGCCGGCGTTCTCGGGGCGCTGGGCGACCTGGAGTGCCGCCCACACGTTGGCGCCGGATGAGATACCGACGAGGATGCCCTCACTCCGGGCGAGCTGACGCGAGGTTTCATAGGCGTCCTCGACCCGGCAGGTGATGACCTCGTCATAGACCTCGGTGTTGAGCACCCCCGGGACGAAACCCGCACCGATGCCCTGGATCTTGTGGGGCCCCGGCTGGCCTCCGGACAGGACCGGCGAGTCCGTCGGCTCGACGGCGACGCTGTGAAATCCGGGGCGCAGCTCGCGCAGCACCTCGCCGATGCCGGTGATGCTCCCGCCCGTCCCGACCCCGGCCACCAGGACGTCGA
Organism: Thermoleophilia bacterium; assembly: GCA_017882585.1. Taxonomy (GTDB): domain Bacteria; phylum Actinomycetota; class Thermoleophilia; order Miltoncostaeales; family Miltoncostaeaceae; genus CAITWD01. Next base: position 14,411 of record JADGPF010000066.1, on the reverse strand, counting down.
CCTCTCCGCCGGTGTCCTCCCAGATCTCGCGCGCGGTGGTCAGGCGGTGGATCTCGGGGTTGGCAGCGTTCTGGAACTGCTGCGGCAGGAAGCTGTCCGGGGTGGTGCGCGCCAGCTCCTCGGCGCGGGCGATGGCCCCGCGCATACCCTCCGGACCCGGTGTGAGCACGAGCTCAGCCCCGTAGGCCGCCAGCAGCGCGCGCCGCTCGAGGCTCATCGTCTCCGGCATGGTCAGAATGCAGCGATACCCCTTTGCCGCAGCGACGAACGCCAGGGCAATGCCGGTGTTGCCGCTCGTGGGCTCGATGAGCACGCTCTTACCGGGCGAGATGGTCCCGTCGCGCTCCGCGGCCTCGATCATCGCCAGGCCGATCCGGTCCTTGACGCTCCCTGCCGGATTGAAGGACTCGAGCTTGCCGAGAATCGTCGCCCCGGAGCCTTCGCCGACACGCAGCCGCACGAGCGGCGTGCGGCCGATCAGATCGGTGATCGAATCGGCAATCCGAGCGGTACCCGGATTGCTGGTCGTGGCGCTCATTCTCAGACCTCCTCGCGGATTGCGATGCGCACGAGTTCCCCGAGGTCACGCTCGGGCCGCGCACCAAAATGGCTGATCACCTCTGCCGCCGCAGCGGCCCCTGCCTGCGCGCAGTGCACGAAATCCCATCCTTGGGTCAGGCCGAACAGAAACCCGGCCGCATACAGGTCGCCCGCGCCCGTGCTGTCGACGACTTCCGGGACGCGCACCGGGGGGACCTCGAAGACCGCCTCCGGGGTCACCACCAGCGACCCCTGGTCGCCGCGCGTGATGACCACGAGCTCGGCTTGGCCCTGGAGCACCTCGACCGCCGCCCACACATCGCCCACCTCGACAAGGGACTCCGCCTCGAGCTGGTTGGCGAACAGCACGTCGATCGGACCCGCCACGAGCTCCAGGAACTCGGATCGGTGCCGGGCGACGCAAAACGGGTCCGACAGAGTCATCGCGACCTTGCGCCCGGCCTGGTGGGCCGCGGCGATCGCCTCGCGGAGCGCTTGTTTGGCTTCCGGCGGATCCCAGAGGTAGCCCTCGAGGTACACGTACTGCGCCGTGGCCACCAGGTCGGTGTCGATGTCATCCGGGCCCAGTTCCACGCTGGCGCCGAGATACGTGGCCATCGTGCGCTGAGCATCGGGAGTCACGAACACCAGGCAGCGTGCGGTCGAGGGCCCGTCGGCTGCCGCCGGCGTGTCGAAATGCACGCCTGCGCTGGTGAGGTCGTGCGTGAAGATCCGCCCGAGCTGGTCGTCTGCCACCTTGCCGATGAACGCCACGCGAATGCCGAGCGACGCCGCGGCGGCGATCGTATTCGCACACGACCCGCCGGACATCTCCACCGCAGGCCCCATCTCCCGGTACAGGGTCTCCGCGATTCGCTCGTCGACGAGCGTCATCGAGCCCTTCTGCATGCCGTGGGCTTCAATGAACCCCTCGTCGGCATGGGCGAGTACGTCAACGATGGCATTGCCAATGCCGACGATGTCGAACTGTGCAGGATGATTCATGACCGATCCCTCCCCCGGGTTCGCGCTAGATATAGAACATCGGGGCCTCGGACATGCGCGATTCTTCGTCGACCATGTCCGTGATCGTCAGATCGCCCAAGAGTCCGACGAGCAGCTGGCGTGCCTGGTGCCACACGGCATCGACGCCGGAGGTCGCGGTGCCGCCGGGAGCCAAGCGTCCGTCAACGGTCTCGACCACCTCGAGCAGCGTCACCGCGCCCGGCGGGCGCAGGAACGAATACCCGCCCTTGACGCCGCGCTGGCTCGCGAGGATGCCGGCCCGCCGGAGTGCCGAGAACAGCTGCTCGAGGACGTGCAGGGGAATGTCGCGCGCCTCGGAGATCTCCACGATGGGTACCGGTCCCCGGTCGCCGCGCCCGGCCAGTTCGGTCAACGCCACGATCGCGGACCGGCTCTTATCGCTGATCGCGATTATCGAGGACATAAAACGGAGAATGTACCCGGCATTTGTGGCAGTTTACCCGACCGCCCGGCAAAACGCGCTTTGCGCTTCCTAGTCCTCCGCCAACATGAAGTTCTCGACGCCCTCGCGCAGCACCTGGGGAGGATCGCCCAGGCCGCGCTTGCTGCGCATCACGAACATCTTCTCGAGCGCATCGATCCACGAGTCCAGGTCGGGAAGCATGAACTCGTAGATGCACTCGTCGGTGTGCAGCAGTAGCCGGGGACGGCGGCCGCCGCGCGGACTGTCGTTCGGGTTGCGCGGGAACCGCTCGATCGCGCGCACGTCGGTGAGCATGATCTCGCGTCGCTTGGCGCCCAAGCCGGTGTCGAGCGGCGTCGGGACGAACACGATGCGAGTGTCGGTCAACGTAAAGGTCCCGTGCCGTGCCAACCAGCCGTTCTGAAGATCGGCTCCGGACCGCTTGCGGATGGCTTCGTCGGGGCCGGGTTTCGGCGCGTTGGGTTTGCGCGGAAGCCGGGATGAAGGTGCGTCAGTTGCAGTCATTCCGACGAGCCTAGCAACCCGGGAGGCGCACATTGCCGGCGGCGCCCAGACTGGCGCGCCGCCGGCAATGTGCGCCTCCCTTTAGTGCAGGAACGGAATGAGCAGGATCGCGACGATGTTCGTGATCTTGATCATCGGGTTGATGGCCGGACCGGCGGTGTCCTTGTACGGGTCACCGACGGTGTCACCGGTCACCGAGGCCATGTGGGCTTCGGATCCCTTGCCGCCGTACGCACCGTCCTCGATCAGCTTCTTGGCGTTGTCCCAAGCGCCACCGCCCGAGGTCATCGAGATCGCGAGGAACAGGCCGGTCACGATCACACCCAAGAGCAGCCCACCGAGCATCTCGCGGCCGTTCGAGATGCCGAAGATGAACGCCACGACGATCGGGAACGCGATCGGGATCAGCGCGGGGACGAGCATCTCCTTCTGGGCGGCAGCCGTCACCAGACGCACGCAGCGCGCATAGTCCGGCTTCTCGGTGCCCTCCATGATGCCCGGGTGCTCCCGGAACTGGCGTCGGACTTCTTCAACGACCGCGCCACCGGCCCGGCCCACGGCCTCCATGGCGAAGGCGGCGAACAGGAACGGCATCATGCCGCCGATCAACAGGCCCGCCACAATGAACGGGTTACTGAGCTGGAACTGGTCGGTAAAGACCAAATGGGCGCCGGTGAACGAGTTCTTGAGTTCCTCGACGTAGCTGACGAACAGCACCACCGCCGCCAGACCGGCCGAGCCGATGGCGTAGCCCTTGGTGACGGCTTTGGTTGTGTTACCGACCGCGTCCAGCGGGTCGGTGATTGCCCGGACGCTGTCCGGAAGCTCCGCCATCTCGGCGATGCCACCGGCGTTGTCGGTGATGGGGCCGAACGCGTCAAGCGCGACCACGATGCCGGCCAGCGACAGCATCGCCATGACGGCGGTGCCGATGCCGTAGTACCCGCCGAGCTCATACGAGCCGACGATGCCGGCGACGATGACGATCACCGGGAGGGCGGTCGCCTTCAACGACACCGCGAGCCCCTCGATGATGTTGGTGGCGTGACCCGTCTCAGAGGCTTTGGCGATGCTTTTGACCGGGCGCCAGACGGTCCCGGTGAAGTACTCGGTAATCGCCACGAGCCCGAGCGTCACGCCCAGACCGATCAGCGCGCACCACCAGTAGTCGATCCACGTGCCGAGGTGTTGGTATCCGAAGTCCGCCTTGATGCCGTTCAGCATCCAATAGGTGACCGGCAGGAATCCGATCGCCGACAGTATCGCCGCGACACCCAGCCCCGTGTAGAGCGCGCCGGTAACCGAGCCGCCCTTGCCCACGCGCACGAACCAGGTGCCGATGATCGACGAGATGATCGACACGCCGCCGAGCGCGAGCGGGAACAGGACCGTGTTAAGGCTGTGGGCCCAGCTGGTGTGCTGGAAGAAGAGCGATCCGAGGAACATCACGGCGACGGTCGTCACCGCGTAGGTCTCGAACAGGTCCGCGGCCATGCCGGCGCAGTCACCGACATTGTCACCGACATTGTCGGCGATCACGGCCGGGTTGCGCGGGTCGTCCTCCGGAATCCCCGCCTCGACCTTGCCGACGAGGTCGGCACCGACGTCGGCACCCTTGGTGAAGATGCCACCGCCGAGTCGTGCGAACACGCTGATCAGGGAACTGCCGAACGCCAGGCCCAAGAGGGGGCCGACGTCGGAGGCCTTGCCGCCGAGGATCCAGAAGTACCCCGACACGGCCACGAGTCCGAGACCCACCACGAGCAGGCCCGTTACGGCGCCGCCCTTGAACGCGACACTAAGTGCCTGGGGGAGCCCCTTGCGGGCGGCCTCAGCGGTTCGGACGTTGGTCCGCACCGAGACGTTCATGCCGATGAAGCCCGCCGCTCCGGAAGCGATTGCGCCGATCAGGAACCCGATCGCCGGCTTCCAACCCAGAAGGTCGGACGTCACGGCACTGCCCAGGAACCCGATCAACAGGAACATCACCGCGGCGACAGCGGCGATGATCGAGTATTGACGCGTCAGGTAGGCCTGCGCGCCTTCCTGGATCGCTTTCGCGATGTCTTGCATGCGCTCGTTGCCGGCGGGCTGCTTGAGCAGGTAGGCGATGAGGCCTATCCCATACGCCACAGCGACCAAACCGAGAATGACCGCGAGCCATTTCGTGTTGTCCGACAGAAAGCCGGCCAAGAGTGTCCTCCGAGATCAATGTGCGCGGCCACGGCCCACTCGCGTGGCCTGCGTGAACGAGATGCCGTGCGCGGGGACCTGTCCGGGGGAACAGGGCTCAGCGCGCAGCGGCTGTGAAAAAGCCGGGGTGTTTCTACCACACCGCAGCGGACGGCGTGGACGAAGTTCCCGCATACTGCGGGGACATCTCTGCGCGACCCAGCCTCCAGCGGCGCGGTTGGAGCCCGGTTAGATGCGCGCACCCTCGAGTGCGCCCGCGCTGTGCGGATCGGGCTCGGACGGGATGCGCGGGATCACGTGGAACAACAACTCCCGCACCCGGGCGTTGTTGCGGGTGAAGACCGCAGCGACCTCCTGGGCCGAGACGGCGGGGACGTTGGGCATGCCCTCGAGCCCGACGTCGTAGTCGGTCACCAGGCTGATGTTCGCGTAGCCCAGGCACAACTCCCGTGCCAGGTGACCCTCGGGATATGCGGTCATGTTGATGACCTCCCACCCCATTGCCCCGAACCACCTGCTCTCGGCCCGGGTCGAGAAGCGCGGACCTTGGACCACGACGACCGTGCCGCGATCGTGGACCGGGATCGACAGCTCGCGGCAGCCCTGGACCAACAGTTCCCGGAGCACCGGGGAGAACGGCTCCGCCGAGGAGACATGGATCGCCTCGGGACCGTCGAAGTACGTGTCGCGCCGGCCGGAGGTACGGTCGACATACTGGTCGCAGACCACGAAATCACCGACGTGCACGTCGGCCTGCAGGCTGCCCGACGCGCACGGGGCGATCACCCAGCTCGCCCCGGCCTCCCGCAGCGCCCACAGATTCGCGCGGTAATTGATCGCGTGTGGCGGGAACTGGTGATCCACGCCGTGGCGCGGCAGAAACGCGACCGCGACACCCGAGACCCGGCCCAGCGCGACCGGTGCCGAGGGCGGGCCGTACGGGGTGTCCATCTGGACGAGCTCCGCGTCATCCAAGAGCGCGTAGAAGCCCGAGCCCCCGATGATCCCGACGGTCGCCGGTGTCACTCCGGGCGACCTCCCGGCGGCACCCAGAGGCGGCTGGCCGGATCCGGCTGGGTCGGAGGCGTCTCAGCAGCGGCAGCGGGCCCCGCATTGGCCTCGGCGATCTTGGCGTAGGCCAGCTGCAGTTGCGCTAACGGTTCGCGGAATGGACGCGCGACAGCTTGGCCCAGCTCCTGATCGGTCACCGCGACCAGCACGCGCAGGATCTCCACCGCCGTGCGCGCCTGGGCAAGGTCGGCGACCTCCGCGCCTTCCGGTCCAAGGCCCATCCTGATGCCGGCGGCGTCGGCCAGGGTCGCCATCGCCTGGATGACCAGGTCGCGCACGGGGGTGCGCCCGAGGTGGTGCACAAACGCTGCGGCGAATTCCTCGGCTGAGGAATTCGCGTCGACGTCGTCCATATGATCGTCATGCTCGTTGGTTGTCACGCGGCTGCCCCTGTCGTGTGTTGGGTCAAGATTTCTTGCGCGGACGCCCGCGTGCGCTCGACCACCTGCGCGTGCACGGCGCGGACGTCGCCGCCGTACGCATCCAGGAGCGCGCGCTGACGGATCGCGCCGTTGCCGTGTTCGAGCGTGTCGGACACCCGGTCGATCCAGGTCGTCAGCCCGAGTGGCCCGTGATGGGCACGGGTCGCCTCCAGGAGCTCGGTGATCGCCGCCCGCGTCGGGCGCGAGCGGCCGGTGGCAAGATCGATCAGCTGGCCGTCGAGGCCGTGACGCTCTGCGCGCCAGAGGTTTTCCTCGATGTGCGCACGCGGATGGACCGGGAGGGCACGCCCTTCGTCGAGCTGTGCGCAGAACTCGGCGATCAACGCGATGATCAGGGCCGCCAGCGCCAGGCTCTCGCCGAGCTCGGTCTGCCCGTCGCAGATGCGAACCTCGATCGTGCCGAACGCGTGATGCGGCCGGACGCTCCACCAGATCTGCGTCGATTCGGAGATCGACCCGGCACGTTCGAGAAACGCCACATTGGCCGCATAGTCGTCCCAGTCGGCATACGCGTCAGGGATCCCGCAGCGCGGGAAGCTCCGGACGAAGACCTGGGTCCGGGTCGACGCGAGGCGCGTGTCGCGGCCGCCGAAGATCGGGCTGTTGGCCGAGAGCGCCAGGAGATCCGGCAACACGCTGCGCATGCGCGTCGCGACCTTGACGGCGCGGTCCGCGTCCCGGACGCCGCAGTGCAGGTGCAGCGCCCAGGTGTTGTTGGTCCAGGCCAGGTAGCCGAGCTCGCTCTCCACAAGCCGGTAGTGCGGCGTGTCGATGATGCGCTGTTGGGTCCAGGGGCTGAACGGATGCACCCCAGTGATCCCCATTGCAAGTCCGAGCCGCTCCGCGAGCGAGCACAGGTCGAGCCTGCCTTGTGCAAGCTCACGTGCGGCGTGGGTCAGATCGGCGTGCGGGCGCGTCTTGAACTCGATCTCACTGGCGATCAGCTCGCCGGCGAGCCGGTCGCGCAGCGCCGGGTCGGCCGCCGCCGCCACGTCCTCAAACCGGTTCACCAACCCGAGCGTCACCGGATCCAGGATCTGGAATTCCTCCTCCATCCCGATCGTAAAGTCGGTCGACGTCGCGAAGCGTTCGCGAACGCCCGCCAGGATTGCGGAGGTCTCGGGCCGGTTGCTCATCAGCGAGGGGGAATTCTACTGACCTGCCGCCTCCGCACGACCGCGCGGGGTCGTGCGACGGTCAGGTCAGGTAGAAGTAGAGCGCATACAACAGTTCCACGGCAGGGCTCGAGGTGTGCACGGTCACATCCGAGGGCGCCGACAACAGCGCGTCGGAGTAGTTGAAGATGATCTTCACCCCAGCCGCCACGAGGTCGTCGGCGACCTGCTGGGCGACGTCCCCGGGCACGGCGAGCACGCCCACCATGATGCCCTCGCTGGCGGCCACGCCGGCGAACTCGTCGTAATGGCGCACCACCAGGTCGCCCACCTTCTGCCCCACGCGATCCGGCGATACGTCAAAGATCGCCGAGATCTGGAACCCGTGGTCGCCGAAGACGCTCGAAGTGGCGATCGCCTGCCCGAGATTTCCGGCACCGAACAGGGCGATGTTGTGCGTCCCCGACGTGCGCAGGATCTTGCGGATCTGCTCGATCAAGCTGTCGATGTCGTATCCGACACCGCGCTTTCCGAACTTCCCGAAGCCGGACAGGTCCCGGCGGATTTGCGTCGGGTTGACGCCGGTGTACTCCGAGATTGCCTGCGAGGAGATGCTCGACTTGCCCATCTTGCGGGCCTGCGTCAGCACCTGCAGATATCGCGACAACCGGGCAGCGACGCCCAGCGTCAAACGGTCGGACGCCATCAACCCTCCCCGACTTTGTAACGCCGAGTATCAAGCTACGCTGCCTGTAACACCCGCGCAACCCGCGGATCCGCGTCCTTGTGCGGGTGTTTCACGGGGTCTTGATCAGACGGCAATCCCGCCAGGCGGCGCGCTCGGCATGGCGTCCATGGCGAGGTAGTCGGGCCACGGCACCGGCTCGGTGAACTGCGCGGCTGCGCCGATCATGGCCGCGTTATCTGTGCACAACTCACGCTCCGGCATCGCCACGCGAAGGCCGGCGTGTGCCGCCCCGGCACGCACCAGCTCGCGCAGCCGCCCATTCGCAGCGACCCCCCCGCCCAATGCGACCGCCGGCACACGATGTTCGCGCGCGGCGTCAAGAAGACGCGCCGCGAGCGGTGTGACGATCGCCTCCTGGTAACTGGCGGCCAGGTCCGCGCGCCGTCCGGGAGTGAGCTCACCCTCATCGCGCACGACGTACAACAGCGCGGTCTTGACGCCTGCGAACGAGAAGTCCCGAGTGCGCTTGCCGCCCAGGGCGATCGGAAACCTGTGCGCTCCCGCGTCCCCTCCGCGCGCGAGCAGCTCGAGCGCCGGACCGCCGGGGTAACCGAGCCCGAGCAGGCGCGCACCCTTGTCGAGCGCCTCGCCCGCGGCGTCGTCGATGGTCTGGCCGAGCGTAGACGGTCGTGCGAGGTCGTACACGAGGTCGAGGCGTGTGTGGCCGCCCGAGGCGATCAGGCTGACAAACGGCGGGTCGAGTGCGATCGGCTCCAGCCAGGAGGCGCACACGTGCCCGAGCAGGTGATCCACGCAGATCAGGGGACGCCGGGTTGCATAGGCGAGGGCCTTCGCGGTCGACACGCCGACCAGCAGTGCACCGATCAGTCCCGGCCGCTGAGTGACGGCGATCGCCTGCATGTCGCGCAGGCCCAGGCCGGCATCGGCCAGCGCCTGCGCGATCACGACGTTGACGGTGCCCAGGTGATGCCGCGCGGCGACCTCGGGCACGACACCCCCGTAGGGCGTGTGCAGCTGGGCCTGCGAGGCGATGACCGACGCGCATACCGTGCGCGCGTCGATGACCGCGGCCGCCGTCTCGTCGCACGAGGTCTCGATCGCCAGGAACGGTCCGTCGATCATCGCCGTCCCTCAGCCACGGCGTCCTCGGGGATGCCGTCGCGCCACATGATCAGCGCGTCCTCGTTGTTGTCGGTGTAGTACCTGGGACGCGCGCCGTGGTCGATAAACCCAAGCTTGCGGTAGAGCGCGATCGCGCCGTGGTTTGACACGCGGACTTCGAGCGTGAAGCCAAGGTTCGGCAATAGCTGGGCGCGCTCGATGACCTCGACAAGCATCATGCGCCCGATGCCGCGTCGCCAGTGATCCGGCCGGACCGCGACGTTGAGCACGTGCCAGACGTCGGCGTAGCGCGAGGTCAGCACGAATCCGACAACCTCGTTGCCAATCACGCACACGATGTCCACCGTGCCGGATTTACCCAGCTCGGCGTGGAGCATGTGCCGCGGCCACGGGATCGCGGACACCGCACAGTCGATTGCGTGGACGTGGGCGACGTCGGTCATGCGCATCGCCCGGATGCGCGGATGGTGCTCGGGTGCCGGCTTACGCCGACCACCGGGAATGCCGAGCTTCGCCATCAGGCGCTCGCCCCCATCGCACGCAAGCGGTTGACCTCGGCATCGGGCAGGCGGGCGTAGACCGGGATGGGCGCAACGCCCGCGCCGGCGTCTACGCGCGCGACCAGCGCGGCCGCGCGCAGCCGATGGGCGGCCGCGGCCTCCGACGGGATCGTGATTCCGGCGGCCCGCAGTGTGTCGCGCCCCACCAGCGCCCCGGACCCGGCGGCCACCACGACGGTGCCGGCGCCCAGCACGCTCGCCAACCGGTCCGCCAGGTCGGCCGCCGAGATCGCCAGCGGGGCAATCCGCTCGCTGAGCGATCCGTCGCTGGCCACGTCGTACGCCGCCGTAAAGAGCTCCCCCCGCCGGGCGTCATGCGCCGGCACCACGACGGCACCGGCGTGCACGGACTCGGCGATCCCCGCCGCCAATGCCTCAAGCGAGCTGGCCCCGACGACCGGACAGCCGAGCGCCTGGCCGAGGGCCGCCGCGGTCGCCAGCCCGATTCGCAGCCCGGTAAACCCGCCCGGGCCGATACCGACCACGATCCGCTCGAGTTCGTCGAGATCGATGCCGCTGGCCGCCAGCAGGTGATGGGCGCCCTCAAGGACGCGCCGACCGGCGCCCGGATTGGGCCCCAACCAGAGTTCGCCGACGAGTCGGTCAGCGCGCGTGACCGCGAGGCTAGGGCTCTGCGTGGATGTGTCGAGCGCGAAGGTCAGCAACGATCTCGGCGAGACGCTCCTGGGTGGCGGGGTCCTCGGCAGCCAACGCTACCAAGCGTCGATCGCCACCACCGTGGCGCAGTTCCACCCCCACCCGCGGACGTCCGAGATCTGCCTCGAGCCGTTCGGGCCATTCGACCACGGTCAGCGCGTCGGCGGCCCCGTCCAGGAGGAGTCCCATCTCCTCGTCGTCCGCGCCATGCAGGCGATACGCGTCGATATGCAAAAGCGGCACGGGGCCGTCGTATCGCTGTGCAAGCGCGAACGTCGGGCTCGTGATCTGCTCGGAGATGCCCAGGGCGCGTCCGATCGATCGCGTGAGGGTCGTCTTCCCCGTGCCGAGCTCGCCGCGCACGATGACCAGGTCCCCGGGGTGCAGGAGCTGTGCAAGGGCCGTCCCGAGCTCGGCGGTCTGCGCTGCCGAGACCGAGACCCACTCGAGCGGCTCGCTCACGCGGCGTCCACCTAGAACAGGCCGAGCTGTTCGGCGGGATCCGGCGCGTGCTGCGGATCGTCTGCCACAGCCATCGCGCCGTCGCCACCCACGACGGTGGGGTGCGCGGCCTCCCGCGGGCGCGGGTCCGGGTCTGGGTCGGAACGGGCCGCGCCGCCTCGTGCGTCGGCTGCGGCGATCAGCGCGGGAATCCGAGCGAAATCCTCTTCGAGGACGCTGCGCATCGCCGGCATGTACAGGGCGGCGGCCGGGTGGTAAAGCGGATACAGGAGTGTCGGCGTCTGACCCAGCGTGATCTCGAGCTCGCACCCATGCACCCTGGAGATGCCGTCCGGACGACCCGACAGCAGCTTCGTGGAGAAGTTGCCGAGCGTGCAGATGAGCGTCGGCTGGATGATCGCGACCTGGCGGAGCAGGTGGTCCTCGCAGGCCGCGATCTCCGCTGGCTGCGGATCGCGATTCTCGGGCGGACGGCACTTGAGCACGTTGGCCACGAACACGTCATCACGCGTGAGCCCGATTCCCGCGAGCAGCTGGTCCAGCAGCTTGCCTGCCTGGCCGACGAACGGGACGCCGAGTCGATCCTCGTGGTAGCCGGGGGCTTCGCCGACGAACATCACGCGGGCGTCGGGATCGCCGCTGCCGGGGACCACCTGCGTGCGAGTGGCGTGCAGCGGGCATCGCACGCAGTCGAGCACCTGCGCCTGGTGATACGCCGCAAGGCTGGCAGCGCGATCGGTCGCCGGAACGTCCATACCGGATCAGCGTAGTCGGTCAACCGGACGGGGGCCGTCGCACCCCTTGCGCGCAACGAAACTCTGGGTCTAGACTCCCCCGCGAGCCTCGACACCTGGCATCTGCGTCGAAATCGCTGAGTTGGAGTCGCTCGAGCGTTCACGGGAGATCCCCGTCCAACGGAGCACTGTCGCTCGCGCGCGGTGTGCCTACATCGGTGAGATGACGAACTCTTCTCCAGAGCATTCTGCCGTCGCGATCCGCGCGGCGTTTCTGAGGTCTGTGCCGGAGGTACGCCGCCACGTTCGCGAGGTCCGCGCGCAGGGTGGCCAGATCGCGTTGGTGCCGACGATGGGCGCGCTTCACGACGGCCATCTCGCGCTGGTCCGCTCGAGCGCCGCCCGGGGTGAGCACGTCATCGTGAGCGTGTTCGTCAACCCGGCACAGTTCGCGCCGCATGAGGACCTGGACCGGTATCCCCGCCAGGAGTCGGCCGACATCGCCCTTGCACTTGACGCCGGGGCGCGCGCGATCTTCGCGCCGACCGCCGCCGACGTGTACCCGGACGGGTTCGCGACGACGATCGAGGTCGGCGGTCCCTCGCGCGGGTTCGAAGGCGCGCTGCGGCCAAACCATTTCGCAGGTGTCGCCACCGTCGTCGCCAAGCTGCTGCTGATCGTCCGGCCCGATCGGCTGGTGCTCGGCCAAAAGGACGCCCAGCAGGTCGCCGTGGTGCGGCAGATGCTGCGCGATCTGAACCTGGACGACATCGACCTCGTCGTGCACCCGATCGTGCGCGAGGACGACGGCGTGGCGATGAGCAGCCGCAACCGCTACCTGAACCCCGACCAGCGTCGCGCGGCGCGTGCCATGCCGGCCAGCCTGCGCGCGGCGCAGCACGAAATCGACGCCGGTGAGACGGATGCCCAGCGCATCGCTGCCGCGGCGCGGCGCGTCCTCGAGGAGGCCGTTGGCGTCCGCCCCGAGTACGCGGCGGTGGTCGACCCCGACACATTTTCCCCGCTCGCCCAGCTCGACGGCCCCGCAGTCCTCTGCGTCGCCGCCCGGGTCGGACCCACGCGTCTGCTCGACAACGCCGTCTTGATCCCCACCTAACTACGACCCGGAGGCACAGTGCCGCCTGTCACCCGCACCATGCTCAAGAGCAAGATCCACCGCGCCACCGTCACCGACGCGAACCTCAACTACGTCGGCAGCATCACGGTGGATGCCGATCTGCTCGATGCGGCGGACATCCGCCCGTATGAGCACGTGCATATCGTGAACATCAACAGCGGGGCCCGCTTTGAGACCTACGCGATTGAAGGCGCGCGCGGGAGCGGCGTCATCTGTCTCAACGGCGCAGCCGCCCGCCTGGCCCAGCCGGGTGATCTGGTGATCGTGCTGTCCTATGCCCAGTACACCGAGGCCGACACCCAGTCCTACGAGCCGCTCGTCGTCCACGTCGATGCGTCGAACCGCGAGATGCAGCTCCTGCCGGAATCCCTCCCGGCGGGCTGGGAGGACCGCTGATCATGTACGGCGTCCCGAGGTTGCTTGAGGACGGCCCGTCCGGCCAGTCCGCGCGTGACATCCGTGCCAGCAAGGGCCACCGGCGGCTGGCGATGCTGACCGCCTATGACTACCCGACGGCCCTGGCGCTCGACGCGAGTGGTCTGGACCTTATCTTGGTCGGCGACAGTCTCGCCGAAGTCGAGCTGGGGATGGCCTCGACCCGGGAGGTGTCGCTCGGGATCATGTGCCACCACGTGCGGGCCGTGCACCGCGGCGTGTCGCGCACACATCTGGTCGGTGACCTGCCTCACGACACGTACCGGACGCCGGAGGAGGCGATCGACAGCGCGCGCGCGCTCGTGGCTGCGGGTGCCATGAGCGTCAAACTCGAAGGCGCGCTCCTGCCGCAGGTCCACGCCATCATCGCCGACGGAATACCCGTGATGGGCCACGTCGGGCTGCTTCCACAGACCCACACGGAGCGCCGGCGGAGGGGGCGGACGCCGGACGAGGCGCGCGAGATCATCGCCGACGCGATCGCTCTCGACCGCGCGGGGTGTTACGCGATCGTCATCGAGGCCGTCGACGGTGACGTGGCCACCGCCATCACGGCCGCGGTTGCGGCGCCGACGATCGGCATTGCCGCGGGACTCGGCACCGACGGCCAGGTGCTGGTGTCGACGGATCTGATCGGCCAGCTGCCGGAGCCGCCGCGCTTCGTGACCCCCAAAGCCAACGTGTTCGAGCTCGTGATCGACGCCGGCCGCGATTTCGCCCGTGAGGTGCGCAGCCCGGACTCCTCCGCCGTCAGCGGCCGCTAGGTGCCCGCCGCGGCGCTGCGGGTGGAGGTCCGCGGCGGTCGCGCGTCATCGCCCGCTACCCTGGCCTGATGCCGGTCAACGACCCCAGTTGGAGCGCGCACGCACGCGCCGTGCTCGAGGATGCGGGGCACCGTCGCGGAGGCGCCCGCGACGAGGTGATCGACCTGCTCGCCGTCCAAACGTGCGCCTTGAGCGCCCATGACATCGATGCGGCGCTCCGCAGCAGGGGCCGGTCGGTCGGGCGCGCGAGCATCTACCGAGCCCTGGAGACGCTCGCAGATTACGGCCTGATAAAACGACTGGATGTGGGACGGTCCGAGGCGTGTTACGAACCGGCGCGGCCCGGCGGACAGCACCACCATCACGTCGTCTGCGAGGTCTGCGGCGAGCTGGCCGCATTTGACGACCCGGATCTGGAGGACGCAATCGAGCGTCTTGGGACACGGCTTGGCATGCGCATCGAGGACCACGATGTCTTGCTGCGCGGGACGTG
>JADGPF010000007.1 GCA_017882585.1 Thermoleophilia bacterium | reverse complement strand
GGAGATGATGTGGGCGGCCGAGGCGAGCGCCGCGGCGCCGGACGTGCCGAGCATGTCGCGCATGCGGCGCGGGTTCATCGTAGTGGCAACGGTCGGACGGTCGCAGGGACCGCTCCGGGACCGACGGTCACGGCGGCCCCGTCCGGGACGTCGCGCCGCAGGATGCCAAGCGCGATGGTACCCAGCTCCGGATCCGCGGCCATCGAGGTGATCGCACCGACGGCGCGACCGTCGTAGTGGACCTCGGCACCGGCGGGCAGCGGCGCTTGGGCGACCACCCCGCGAAGGGTGCGGTGCACCTGGCCACGGTGCTGCGCGCGCGCGACCGTCTCCTGGCCGAGGTAGCAGCCCTTGGTGAAATCGACTGCCCGGTCCTCCAAGCGGGCTTCTTGGACGAGCGTCTTGGGACCGGTGTCGGTTCCGACCCGGGCCACCCCGGCCCGAATCCGCAGCCGCTCGAGCGCCTCGGCGCCGGTTGGCGTGCAGCCGAGTTGCGTGGCGGCGGCCAGCGCATCGTCGGTCACGATCGTCCACGTGCCGGGAGTCCAGCCGGGCACCGCGATCGCGGCGCCCGGGGGCGCCTGGTCGGCGGCCAGCGTCAGCTGCGCGGACGCCTCGGGGCCAATGATCTCGAGGTCCTCCGAGAAGTGGAACCGCTCCAGGTCCTCGACTAGCGGTGCGGCCGCGTCCGGTTCCGTGATGAGCGTAAAACCTGCCGCGGCGTCACGGACAATCTGCAACTGCGCGCCGATGTGGCCCTTGGCATCCAGCAGCAGCGCCAGCCGACCCTCGCCGACAGCCTGGTCGGTCACGCTGCAGGTCACCAGCCCGTGCAGAAAGCTGGCGGCATCGGGTCCTTCGACCCAGACCAGCCCGCACGTGCCGATCACGCATGTGGCCGTCGCGGTGCCGGTCGTGGCGGGGTGCGGGTCGCCGGTCAATCGTGGGGCACCTTCCCGTTGGTGGGCGCACGCTCGGCGGCGAGCCGTGCGCGCTCCGCCGCGGCCAACTCATGATCCAGGGCGCGGATGACCAGGTCCAGGCGCGCGTTTTCATCGCGCGCCTCGAGCAGGGCCTGCTTGATCCGGGTCGGAAGCTCGACGTGGGCCGCGAGCACGTAGGACCACGGTACGTCGTCCTCAGCGTCCGGCGTCGCTGCGAGTCCGGTGACCTCTTGGGCGAGCTCCACGAAGCGCGCGGTGGCCTTGGCGGCGCGCGTCGGATCGATGCTGACGGGATCGTCCGGGCAGGGACGGCACTCGGCACTGAAGTACATCGCCCCGTTGGCCTCCTGGACGATCTCGGCGGGCGCCAACCCGCGCACCACGACGCTGATGCGGCCGTCGTCGTGGCGCTCGAGCACCTCCTCGAAGCGAGCGATGCAGCCGATCGAAGCGGTCGCCTCGTCTTCGGAGTACAGGACCACAAACGGAGTGTCCTCAAGCACGCAGTCCGCGAAGAGCTGGCGGTAGCGGGGCTCGAAGATATGCAGTGGGACGCGCTCCCCTGGCAGCAGCACCAGATTCAGCACGAACAGCCCGTATTTGTGCGTCTCCGACACGGGTTGAGCATAGCCCCAGGGGGCGGCTGCGCGCCGCTGGTAGCATCGCTCGCCGTGAGCCTGTCACCGCGACTTCCCGAGGGTATCGCTCGTCCCGCGCTCGCGCGCGTGAGCCCGTACGAACCCGGGCGTCCGATCGATGACGTGCGGCGCGAGCTCGGTCTCGAACGGATCATCAAGCTGGCGTCAAACGAAGGCCCATATCCGCCGTTTCCGGCCGCGCTCGAGGCGATCGCCCGGTCGGCGGGCGACCAGCGGCTCTACCCGGATCCGGGCAGCTGGGCGTTGCGGGACGCGCTGGCGGGCCGCCTCGGGGTCCCCGCCGATTGGATCCTCGTCGGCAACGGCGTGGACAGCCTGATCAAGCTGTTGTGTCTGGCGCTGCTCGACCCCGGTGACGGGCTCGCGATGGGCTGGCCGTCGTTTGTGTCCTGGCGTCAGGGCGCCGCGATCCAGGGTGCCGAGATCCAGGACGTTCCGCTCGGCGCCGATGGCGCGTATGACCTCGACGCACTTGCGGCCCGCGTCACGGCTCGCACCAAGTTGGCGGTCGTCGTGAGTCCCAACAACCCCACCGGAGGCGCGGTCGCCGCGAGCGCGCTCGCGCGCTTTGTCGACCAGTTGGCGGGACATGTCCTGCCGGTCCTGGATGAGGCCTACTTCGAGTACCTGCCACGGGGCGCCCACGACGGCGTCGCGCTCATCCGCCAGGGCGGCCGCTTGGTCGTGACCCGGACGTTCTCGAAGGCGTACGCGCTGGCCGGCCTGCGGGTGGGCTACCTGGTGGGCCCGCCCGACCTGGTGCGGCTGTTGGGCCGGGTGCGCAACGCGTTCGATGTCAACGGACTTGCCCAGGCGGCCGCGTTGGCCAGCCTGAACGATACCGACGGGCATCTCGCGGGCCGCATCGCGGAGGTCACCGCCGAGCGCGGCGTCGTCGACGCCGGACTGCGGGCGCTCGGGTTTGCGCCGCGTCCGTCGCACGGCAACTTCGTGCTGGTCGAGGTCGGGTCGCCGGCGCGCGCCGCACGCATCAACCAGGCGTTGCTCGC
>JADGPF010000065.1 GCA_017882585.1 Thermoleophilia bacterium | reverse complement strand
CGCGCGTTAATCGTTTGGCCCTAGTGGCTTTCATGTGGCTTTCAGAGACGGTCGGTTGGATACATCCGGCACAATTGCTGCTCGCCGCCCCAGTGAACAACGCACCGCCGCGCAGACCCGTGCGCGGCACGTAAAGGAGCTCCCGGACCGTCATGGATCTCACCACCCCGCCAGAAGCGCCGGAACAGACCCCGCAAACGCCAAAGGCGCGCGGGAAGGTGTGGCAGACCGCGGCCGTCGGTCTGGTCGCCGGCCTGATCGGCGGCGGAGTCGTCCTCGGTGTCCATGACGCGACGAGTTCGTCATCGTCGTCGAGCTCAGCCAGCTCCAATGGCGGTGTGTCAACGGCCACGACGCCGTCGAGCTCGACAACGATCATCGCCGGCACGACGCCGAATTGGGTCAACGTCGCCGCGCGCGCCATGCCGGGGGTCGTCGAGATCTCGACCGTGCAGACGACGACCGATCAGCTGGGCAATTCCTCCCAGACGGCGGCGCTCGGCACGGGCTTTGCGATCGACACACACGGGGACATCCTGACCAACCAGCACGTCATCGGCGGCGCGAGGAGCATCAACGTGCAGTTCCAAAGCGGCGCCAGCGTCAGCGCCAAGCTCGTCGGACAGGATCCATCGAGCGACCTCGCCGTCATCCACGTAAACGTCGCCGCATCGCAGCTGCACCCGCTCACCCTCGGCAACGCGGCGACTGTGCGGGTCGGCCAGCCGGTGTTGGCGCTTGGCACCCCGTTCGGCTATACGGAGTCGGCGAGCGCGGGCATCGTGTCGGGGCTCGGGCGTGAGATCCAGTCGCCCAACGGGTTCACGCTCTCCAACGCGATCCAGACCGACGCCGCGGTCAACCACGGCAACTCTGGCGGTCCGCTACTCAATCAGGCCGGCCAGGTGATCGGCATCGACGCGCAGATCGCCGACTCGGGCGTCGATGCCAACGTCGGCGTCGCGTTCGCGGTGCCGATGGCCCGGAGCGAGCTGAACATCATCCACGACCTGATCACCACCGGCAGCGTGGCGCATCCATGGCTCGGGATCACGGGTGTGACGGCGACCGCGCAGCTCCAGCAGAACGGCATCGCGCCGGTCGCAAGCGGCGTGCTCGTCACCGGCGTGGCGCAAGGCAGCCCCGCGGCGGCGGCGGGCATCGTGGGCGGGACCAAGTCCAAGACGATCTACGGGACCTGCATCCCGGTCGGCGGCGACGTGATCACGGCGATCGGCGGAACCCCGATCGCCACGATGAGCGATCTGCAAGGGTACCTCCAATCGCAGTCGGTGGGCACGACCGTCCCGGCCCAGGTCGTGCACGCCAACGGCACCCATGGAACCGTGTCGATCACGCTGACCAAGCAGCCCTCAAGCGCGCCCACGATCTCGAGCGCCTGTTCCTCGGCCGGATAGCCGCCGTCCGGGCCCGTCGCCGCAGGGGCGGCGGGCCATCGGCCAGGTGCGGCGGTCATTTGTCCCAGTGCATCGGTCAGCCGCAGGCCCCGGTCGTCCCGGGTCTGCGTTTGGTGCCATGATCGGCTCGTGAACCGCTCACGCGTCTTTGCATTCCTCGTGATCGCGTGCGTGCTGGCGGCTTCGATCGCCGTCACCGCGCTCAGTGGTGACCAGTCGGTGCACATCGGCGCGATCGGGTCGACTCCGACGACGCCGCACTGGTGGGCACTGTGGTCGATCCCGCCGGTCGAGACCATCGGTATCGCGCTCGTCGCGCTCTACGTGCTGCCCCGCGCGCGCCCCGGCTGGCACCGCGCCGCCGGGATCTCGGGGGTTCTCGTGTTGTTGGTGGCGGTCTGCTCGCCGGTCGCGGGCCTTGCCCATGACGGGCTGCTGGCGTTCCACATGCTCCAGCACACGCTGATAGGAGGCTTCGGCGCGATGCTCGTCCTCGCCGCCCTGCCGCGGGCGACCGAACCGGTCGAGAGCATCGTCCGGTGGGTCTCCCATCCTGCGGTCGGCTTCCCGCTGTGGGTGATCAGCACGGCGTTCTGGCTCGCGCCGGCGCTCCACGATCAGCTCCTGAGCTCGAACGTGCTGTGGATCGCCCAGCAGGTGTCGTTCTTCGTCTTCGGCATCCTGGTGTGGTGCCCGGTGCTCGAGCGCTTCGCGCCCGCGCCGGAGTGGTTCGGCACCGGGGTCAAGTGCGGCTATATGGTCGGGGTCTGGTTCGTCGGGCTGGGCATCGCCAACGTGTTCTGGTTCAGCGGCACGCCCCTCTACCCCGGCCACGCAGCGTTGGACGCCGCATGGGGGTTCGGGCCCCTGCGGGACCAGGCGAACGCGGGGACCGTGATGATGGTCACCCACTGCATCCTGTCCTTTGGCACGATCGCAATCTTGTTCTTCGCCAGTGCGCGCGAGCAGGGCCTGCAGCAACGGCTGATCGAGGCGGGCCTGGATCCCGATGAAGTGCGTCACGCCGTCCGCAGCGGTGAGGGCGGCGCGTTGGCGGCCCGGGCCGGGATCAGCGTCATCAGCCGGCCCGGTATCGACTGATCTGACCGGACCAGCCGGCGCCCAGAGACCTCGTCAGCGCCACGGTCCGTCCTGCGTTACCGACCGCGGCGCCCGGTCGATCGGGCCGGGTGACAGGCGGAATCCCGTCGATGGCCTGACGATCGTTCGCGGCGCCGCGTCACCGCTCGTCAGGGGATGGATGATCGCCTGCGGGCGGTGGCCGCGAGGTCGCCGCCGTCTCGGCGACCGGTCGGTCGGTACGGTGCGCGGGATCCGCCTGGGCGGCGGTCCGGTCGACCTCGGCGACCCACTTGGCGTGGTGGCGCAGCGCCCATGCCCGGTCGACGCTCCCCCGAACCATCCCCGCCATCGCCGCGCGGGTGTCGAGGTTGACCAGGGCCATGTACAGGTGCCCGGCCACAAGGATCATCAGCAGCCACATGACGTCGTCGTGCACGTTGATGGTGCCGGCGAACCGGTAGGCGGTGTCGCGCTCGCCGTACCAGAGCAGGAACCCGGTGATGTAGCTCACGACCATCAGCCCCGCGACGACCGCCGTGTTGAGCTTCTGACCCGCGTTGAACCGTCCCTGCGGCGGGGCCGGGGCGCCGGAGACGATGCGCCGCGGGATCTGCGCCAGCCACGTGCGGTCGTCCGCATCGAAGCGCTCGAGATCGCTGATCGTGTGCCCGATCGTCCGCGCCCGGGCGAGCGTGATCACGACCACCCCGACCGCGAGTCCGATCGCCGCATCGATGTGCCACGCCTTGGCCACCGGCCGCGGCACCATGCCCTCCAACGCCGGTACCGACATCAGAAGGCCGGTACCGAGCAGAACGCCAAACGCGGTGGCGAGCAGCCAGTGCAGCAGACGCTCGGCCACCGTGAAGCGCGCGATGTGTGCGCGTGGGTTAGCCGTACCCATTTGACCGGCCGACCCAGGCGTTGACATCGTAACCCCGGACTTCCCAGTACCCCGGCGACGGCGCCGCGGTGAAGGTGATCGAGCTCAGCCATTTGACGTTCTTGTAGCCGTACATCTCGGGAATCACCAGCCGCAACGGCGCCCCGTGGGCCCGCGAGATCGGCCCGCCGTCCATCTGACGGGCGATCATGACGTCGGGCAGCGTGAACTGTGCCAGCGAGAGCTGGTCCACGTACGGCCCCTCGAGCGACTGGAACGTGACGTATTGGGCACTCGGCATCGGGCGCACCAGGTCCACCAGCGTCTGCGCACGAATCCCCTCCCACCGGACGCCGTCAACCGTCCATCCCGTCACGCAGTGGAACGTCGAGGTCTGCGATGCACCCGGAAGCGCGGTGATCTGGTCCCAGTTGAGCGACACGGGCCGCGTGACCAGGCCGTCGACGACGAGCCGATAGGTCGCAGGATGAAAGGTCGGAAACGGGTCCTGGACGTTGTAGATCCGCCAGCCGTTGCCCGGGATGAGATCGCCGAGGCTCGACGGCAGCACACCCGCGAGTGGGTCGGTCACGAGCTTGGACAGACGCGGCCCCAGGAAGATCCCGCCGACGCCGGCGACGACGGTTGCCAGGAATGCCGCACGGCCGATCCGAAACTCGCGTGGACGTTCTGGCAGGTCGGTCGGCTCATGGTCGGGGGCGACGGGCGGGGTGGAGGCGCCATCAGCCATGGATGGAGTGTGGCCCCCTGGCAGGTGAATGCAACCGGAACGGGGATCGCAGGACCGCCGACCCCCTCCCGGGGCCCCGCGCGCCCATGTGACCGGTTGGGATGCGCCGATCGCCCGGCAGCACGAGGGACCCCCATGCACGCGCACCATGCTGAGCGTCGCCCGCCTGCGCCCATCCTCGGCCATCCGCGGCTACTACGAACGTGCCGCCCGCACGGATGCCGACTGGGCCGCCTGGACGGGTACGCCCGTCAGCGAGTGGGTCGGCGGCGCCCGAGCCGCGCTTGGGTGCGAGGGGCCCGTTGGGCCCGGGGAACTCACGCGCGTGCTCCTCGGCACGCATCCGATGAGCGGACGCCTGCTGCGGCGCACCGCGCCGGGCCGGACGGTTGTCCGCGCGCATCGCGACCCGCAGACCGGTCAGGCGGCGACGCGGCAGGACGCCGTGCGCCCGGTTGCCGGCTTTGATCTGGTCTTCAGCGCACCGAAATCGATCAGCCTCATGTTGACGATTGCCGTCGAGGAGGCACGCGGCATCGCCGCCGCACATCGCGCAGCCTGGCAGGACGCGCTCGCGTTCCTGGAGTCTCATGCCTGTGTAGTGCGGCGCGCCGGGATGAGCGTTACAGCCGCCGGCTACATCGGGGCCGCCTACGCCCATTACACCAATCGCGACGGCGACCCCCATCTGCACACCCACGTCGTCGTCGCCAACCAGACCTTGGCGCTCGATGACCCGACGCGCTGGCGGGCGCTCGATGGAATTCCCATCCTGGTGGGTTGGCGACGCGCCGCGCGGGCAATCTACGAGGCCCGCCTGCGGCATGAGCTGACGACGCGCTTCGGCGTCGCCTGGCACCGCCTGCCGGGTGGCGGCATCGAGCTTGCCGCAATCGGGCGCGATGCCTGCGTCGCGGCAAGCCGGCGTTCGGCGGCCGTGCGCGAGCATGCCGATCGGCACCGGGTCACGACCGCGCACGGGGCGCGGGTCGCCAGCCATGCTGCGCGGCCACCGCGACGGGGCTTCATGTGCGCCGAGCGCCGCGAGGCCTGGCGAGACCAGGCGGCCGAGTTCGGGCTCGACGACGGGGTGCGCCGCGAGATCTTCGGGGTCGGGCGCCACGCAACCTCGTGGTCGGACCCGGAGCCGGATCCCGAACTTCTCGGGGCACGTGGGCTGACCGCCACGGCGCAGACGTTTACGCACGCCGATCTCGTTGCCGCCATCGCCGACGCCGCCCTTGACGGGGCGAGCTCCACACAGATCTGGTCACGGGCCGAGCGCACTGCCGCGCTCGCCATCGTCACCCGGCTGGCGGAGCCGCGCACAGGGCGCCCGGTGCGCTATACGACCGATGAAATCCTGCGCTTGGAGTCGACCGTCATCCGGCGGGCGGAGGCCGGGCGCGGCCGTGCCCGCGACCGCGCAACGCCCGAAGACATCGCGAGCGCCATCGCCTTCGGTCCGCGGGCCCTTTCGGACGAGCAGATCGAGGCGGCCGAGCACGCCGCCGCCCCATCGGACCGGATCGCCTGCATCGTCGGCAGGGCCGGCTCGGGCAAGACCACCGCCCTCGCGGCGGCCGCGCGGGCGCTGTGGGCAAGTGGTGTCCCGGTCACCGGGAGTGCCCCGTCGGCGCAGGCCGCTCACGTCCTTGAGCAAGCAACGGGGGTCCCCTCGGCAACCATGCACGCGCTTTGCGCGCGCTGGGAGGCCGGGACCGCCGTGCCGGCGGGGTGCATCATCGTGGACGAGGCGTCGATGGCCGACAGCCGGACGCTCGGGCGCCTGTTCGCGGTGACTGAGCACCGCGCGCGCATCGTGCTCGTCGGCGACGATCGGCAGTTGCCGGCCGTCGGCCCGGGCGGCGTGTTTGCTGAACTCGTCGCCCGCCTGGGGGCCGTGGCGTTGGTCGCCAACCACCGCCAATCCGCGGCCTGGGAGCGGGAGGCGCTCGTGCTGCTGCGCACGGGCCGGACCGACGACGCGCTTGCCCGCTGGGACGCGCACGGCCGCGTGCACGCGGGTCCCGACCCGATCGGCCGGTGCGCAGCCGCATGGTGGCGCGAGCGGTCGAGCGCGAGCGGGGCCGAGAGCGTCATGCTGGCCTATCGGCGCCGCGATGTGGCGGACCTCAACGCCCGGGCCGCGACCGTGCTGGAGGCCGCCGGTCTGCGAGGGGAGCGCCTCGGCACCCGCCAGGCCGCATTCGCCGTCGGCGACTGCATCCGTTGCCGCATCAACGATCCGCGGACCGGGCTGCGCAACGGCCTGCGCGGTCGGATCGCCGCGGTGGACACCACCCGCGGGACGATCACGCTCGATGCCGCGGACGGGATCCGGGTCGAGGTCCCGCGCGATTACCGACGGGCGGACGGCCTCGAGCACGCCTGGGCCCTGACCGGTCATTCCGCCCAGGGCGTGACGGTCGACCGGAGCTTTGTCGTCGCGCCCGGACCAGGCGCTCACGCCGAATGGGGCTACGTCGCGCTGTCTCGCGCCCGGGAGGCGGTCCACCTGTTCCTTGACGACGGTCCGGACGCCGACGCGGTGGCTGAACTGGCGATCAGTTTGCGCACTCGCGCCGCCCGTCCTCCGGCAGTCATCGAACTCTACGCCCCACCGGAGCGCACACCGGAAAGGGCTTCGGGACCCGACACGTCGTCGCCACACGGCGGCGCTCTCGAACGTGCACACCACCATAAGGCCGCGTTAACCCGAGCATTGATCGTCGAGCGTTAAGGTGGCGACGCCCGTTGGTTGGCGGGTGCGCCGCGCCGAACCATTCCCGGGAGACCTCCGCGCAGATGATGATCTCCGACCCACGCCGGTTGCCGGCCCCCAGACGATGAGCACCGCCGCCGCGCCTTTCTCTGGCGGCCTCGCGGTGACGACCACGGGGCTCACCAAGCGCTACGGCGCCCGTGCGGTCGTCGACGCGATCGACCTCGAACTCCCCCGCGGCGTCATCAGCGGCTTTGTCGGCCCGAACGGCGCCGGCAAGACGACGACGCTGCGGATGTTGCTCGGGCTCATCCGTCCGAGTGCCGGCACCGGCGAGGTGCTCGGGCACTCCATCACCGACCCTGCGAGCTACCTCGCCCGAGTCGGGGCCCTCATCGAGTCGCCGGCGTTTTACCCGACGATCTCCGGCCGGCGGAACCTCGAGATCCTTGCGGCGCTCGGACGTCACGACCG
The DNA here is from genome assembly GCA_017882585.1 of Thermoleophilia bacterium. Taxonomy (GTDB): domain Bacteria; phylum Actinomycetota; class Thermoleophilia; order Miltoncostaeales; family Miltoncostaeaceae; genus CAITWD01. Next base: position 21,879 of record JADGPF010000065.1, on the reverse strand, counting down.
GCGGCGGGTCACCACCCTGCTTGCCCAGGTCGGGCTGGGTGATCGTGGCGGCGACGTGTTTAAGAGCTACTCGCTCGGCATGAAGCAGCGCCTGGGCATCGCGGCCGCGCTGCTGCCCGACCCGGAGTTGCTCGTCCTCGACGAACCCACCAACGGCCTCGATCCGGCCGGCATCCGCGAGGTGCGCGCACTGTTGCGCGAGCTCGCCGACGATGGTCTGACGGTGCTCGTCTCGAGCCACCTGCTCGGCGAGATCCAGACGATCTGCGACCACCTGGTCGTGATCGATGCCGGCCAGCTGCGGTACCAGGGGGCGATCGACGGACTGATCTCCGCCCAGACCGCCGAGGTTGTCGCGATCCCCGAGCATGCGACGGACCTCGCACGCTTGGCGGCGATCTGCACCGGGGCCGGCCACCCCGGCCGGATCGAGGACGGCGCCGTGCACGCGCCCGCACCGCCCGAGTGGGCGCCAGAGCTCAACCGGCTCGCGATGCGCCAGGAGATCACACTGGCCGCGCTGTCGGTCAGCCGCGGGACCCTCGAGGACGCCTTCTTCGCGATCACCGACACCGAAGGCCATCAGATCCTTGCCCACGCTCCCGAGACGGAAGTGACCGCGTGACCGGGGCGTTTATGAGCGAACTGCTCAAGCTTCGCCGACGCGGCCTGCTGCTCGGCGGCGGCGGGCTGCTGCTCGGTTTCACCGCCCTGTTTACGATCCTCGGCATCGAGAACGCGACCAAGGGCGCGACGCGCGGACGGGGGTTTCACGTCACGGTCGCCGAGTTGTCGCAGCCCGACGGACTGGTGCGCGGCATCGAGCGGGCGAGCACGCTGATGGGGATCGTGATGCTCGGTATCTTTGCCGCGGCGTTCGGGACCGAGTACACGACCGGCATGCTGCGTAATCTGCTCGTGCGCGAACCGCGCCGGGTCAAGTTCCTCACCGGCAAGTACCTCGCGCTTTTGGTGTTCGCGGTGGTGATTGTGCTCCTGGCATGCATCGTCAGCATCGTCCTCGCCCTGACGCTCGCCCCCGGCAAGGGCATCGACACGTCCGCGTGGACGAGCTCGACGGGCATCGCCGACACATGGCGGGCGGTCTGGCACCTGCTGGTCGCCGCGCTCGGCTACGGGACCGTCGGGGCGGCGTTGGCGATCATCTTCCGCTCCCCAGTCGCGGCGCTGGCGATCGGCGTGGCCTGGATCCTCCCGGCCGAGGCGATCCTGTCGGCCCTGTGGTCCAACGGCCAGTTCTGGCTGCCCGGCCAACTGCTGTCGAACTTCGCCTCCGGGGGGAGCTCGTCGGTCTCGCTCGCCCGCACGGGGCTGACCCTCGTGATCTACTGGGCCATCATCGCCGTCGGAACCTCGATGCTGTTTTCCCGACGGGACGTCGCCACGTAGCAGAGGACGTCTGGTTGGCACGGCGTCGCTGCGAGCGCCACGCAAGACAATCGGGAAAAACCCCGATACCCCTAGGGGCGGGGCGGGAATAGATTGGTTGTGCACCACTAACCGGACCTTGATATTCCCATCGCCGAGTCGTCGTCGGCTTCCAGCGCTCGAAGGTAACCACGTGTGCAGTTGGCCTCTCACCACCCCGTTAGGTGTGGCATCAGGCCGGGCTAGGAGCCCTACGCATCACGCGGGCTACGGTCCTTGCGCTCTGGGGCGACAGTCGACCACCGGTAGTAAATGTAGGACTGCGATCGGAAGCGAGATCCCGGATAGGAGATCTCAACCGACTGAGGTGCATTGAAGGCTACGAATAAGTGAATCCCGGTACCCGCCAGTGAGCTTCTCGGGAGGGTGCCGGGATTTGCGTCGTTCTCGGGCAGAATAGGTCGCCCCGCTCACGCGACAAGGCCGGCCAGTACGCCCTGGAGTCCCCGCGTTTCGCCCGCACGACCCGCTTGGTGCGGTGCTGGGTCTGGCCGCGCAGATCTGCGCGCTGCTCCCGGCTGACCTGGCCGCGACTCTTGCGACCATCGCCGGCCGCATCGAGCGGGCGGTGCGGCCGGCGAAGCGACGGCAGTTGGCCGAGAACCTCGCCGGCGCGACAGGACGCGGGCCCGGTGATCGGTACGTCCGCCGGCTCGTGCCCCGCGATGTCAGGCCCGGTGCGCGTCGCGCCGCGGGGACCCTCTGGGGATTGGCCCGACCCGAGCAGGCCTCCCATCAGGTCACGATCGTCCCGCGCAAGCTGCGGGAGCGGATGATCGCCGATGGCCGGGGAGTCGTGTTGTGCTCGGCACACTTCGGGCCCGACGAGGCGGGCGGCACTCAGGATCCGGTGCCCGAACGCACCCGTCTCGCTCCGAGCGCGGCTGTTAGCATCGCAATGATCACCTCCGCGCCACGGGATCGACTGACCTTGCCGCATACTCCGGACCGACACACGGCAGCGCCACGCACGGACGACTCCGGGACCCGCGCACGCACGATCCGCCGGCGCGGCGCCGTTGGGGTGACCATGCTCGTCGTCGTGCTGAGTCTCGGGCTTGCCGCCTGCGGCGGATCGTCAAGCACCCATACCGCGAGTACGCCGGCCACGAGCGTCCCGGCCGCGCCGGCCATCCGCGCCACGCTGACGGCCCCCACGCACACCCCGAAGGTCAACGCCGCCTGGCACTACGTCGTGCGCGTCACGAATGTTGCCGGACAGCCGGTCGCCGCCCTCGTGCACCTACAGGCGATGTTCCAGGGCGTTGCGGTCGGCCAGATCGGGCTGCACAGGGTCAGCAACGGCGTCTGGTCCGAGACGATCAAGTGGCCGCCGGCCTCGGTGGGCCAGCCACTGGTCTTTCAGGTCCTGGCGACCGCGCTGGGCACGACGGTGACGATCAACTACCCCTTGCAGGTTGCGCCGGCGTGAGTCCGCCGGATCGCGGGACCGAGGTCATCTGCGAGCATGTCCGCAAGATGTTCGAGGGGGGTCGGATCCGCGCCCTGGAGGACATCTCGCTGCGTGTCGGGGCCGGCGAGTTCGTCGCGCTCACCGGCCGCTCGGGCTGCGGAAAGAGCACGTTGCTCAACCTGATCGGCGCCCTCGACCGCCCCGACTCGGGCACGATCACCGTCGGGGGTCAGCCCCTCGCCGAAATGGGCGACCTCGCGGCATACCGCGCCCGCACGGTCGGGTTCGTGTTTCAGTTCCATTATCTGATCCCCACCCTCTCGGCGGCATGGAACGTCCAGATCCCGATGATCGGGCTCGAGCGCTCCGGGAAGGAGCGGGTGGAACACGCCCGGAGGCTCCTCGCCGACGTCGGTCTCGGCGATCGGGTCGATGACCGCCCGGGGGTGATGTCGGGCGGGGAGCGCCAGCGGGTCGCCATCGCGCGCGCCCTCGCGAACAACCCGCCGCTACTGCTGGCCGACGAGCCAACCGGCGCGCTCGATTCGGCGACCGGCGCCGACGTCCTGGCGCTGCTCGCCCGTATGCGCGAGCAGTACGGCATGAGCATCTTGATGGTCACCAACGACGACGAGATCGCACACGCGGCGGACCGCGTCGTGCGAATGCGTGACGGGAGGCTCGTGCCCGCTACTCCCGCCGAAGCGCCTCAATCGGATTGACCCGAACGGCGCGCCAGACCGGGTAGGCGGCCCCGAGCAACCCGACCCCGAGCGAGAACGCCAGCCCCCACGCGAATACGTCCAGGCCGAACTGCGGGGTCACCAACTGCGAGAGCGCCCCCTGGGCCACCAGGAGCTGCGCGGCGACCCAGCCCAACAGCAGCCCGATCCCCAACGCGAGCACGCAGATCGCCACCGCCTCGCTGGCGATCATGCCGGCGACGCGCCGGTTGGGCCAGCCCACGGCGCGCAGCACCCCGATCTCCTGGCTGCGCTCCATCACCGACATCGCCATGGTATTCGTGACGCCAATCCCGCCGACCAAGAGCGCCACGACCGAGAACACCCAACCGGCGCTGATCAGCAGCTTGCTGGTCGTGTCGACCTGAATGGCCTGCCCGGGATTGGTAATCGCCACGAGGCCCGGGTACTGCCGCTCAAGCTGGGAGGCGACCTGCGACGACGCGACGCCCGGACGGACGATGATCCCGATGGACGTGACCTCGCCGGGACGGCCGGCCCACTGCTGGACGAGTGCCAGCGGGGCAACCACCGCACTGTCCTCGAAGTTGTTGCCGCTATGGAAGATGCCCGTGACCGGGAGCGTCGTGTGCCCGATCGTGACGGTGCTGCCTGGCCCCTTACCCATCTGGCTGGCCGCGTGATCTCCGAGCAGGACCTGGTTCCCCGGCGCGCGCGTGCCCTTGACGATCACGAACTGGCGCTCAGGGAACTCCGTGGGGTCGAGTCCGAACACCAACTGCGAGCCCTTGCCGTCGACGGTCGTCACCAACAGCTTGATGTGGGCAGCCTCCCGAACGTCGGGATTGCCAGCGACCTGGCCGACGAGCCGGTCCGGCAACAGCGAGTTCGTCAGCTGTGTGACCTGGCCCTGAAATAGGCCGAAGTCCGCGCCGCCGAGGTGGATGACGTTGTTGACCGCCAGCTGGACGCCGGCACTGATCGACAACAGCGCCACGATCAGCCCGACCCCAAGCGCGACGCCGACCGCGGTCAGCAGGCTCCGCGCGCGTCGGCGCATCAGGTTCGTCCAGATCAAGGCGGGCAGCCACACGGGCGGATCATACGCCCGCACCCTGCCGGGAATGCCCGTCGGCAACGGGATCTTCCGGGTCCGGCCTCGTCGCGGAGCCAGTCGGCGGCGGCGGATGACCGCCGCCCACTGAACGACGATGGACCGGTGGTCGGCCCGACCCCTCGCCATGACGACTACGGCCACCGAACCCCCACCGCGGCGCACCCTGGCGTGGCCCGCGCGCGCGGCTCTCGGGCCGATTGTCGGGGTGCTGATCATCGCTTTGATGCTGCACGGCTTCGGGTCGCCGTGCCGCTCGTGTTCGCCGCGGCCGGCGCGAACGGCCCGCACTCGATCCGTGCCGGCGCGGCGTCGCGCAAACTGCAGTTCTGGATGCCGACGCTGGCCAGGCTCGTCTGCGACGCGCCGCTCATCCTCGAGCGGCGGCAGTGCACTGGGGAACTGACGAGCGCCGAATAACCGGCGCCAGGTAGGCCTACTCCTCGATGACGGGGATGATCCGCTCGAGCGGCCTCGGCAGCCACCAGTTCCACTTGCCGGCCAGACGCATGAACGCCGGCACCAAGAGTAGGCGCACCAGCGTCGCATCGATGAAGATCGCGACGGCGAGTCCGAGCGAGAGCTCCTTGAGCGGGATCAGCCGGTTGGTCAAGAACGACAGGAATACGATGATCATCAGCAGGGCGGCGGTGGTGATGATCCGCCCGGTGCGTGCCAGCCCGAAGGCGACCGACTCCGTGTCGGTTCCGCCGCGCTCCCGGTACTCACGCACCCGCGACAGCAAGAAGACCTCGTAGTCCATCGACAGGCCGAACAAGACCGAAAACAGGAAGGCAGGCACCCAGTTGGTCACGTGCCCGAGGTGGGTGAACCCGAGCAGGCCGTCCGCCCAGCCCCACTGGAACACCGCGACCATGACCCCGTAGGCGGCCAGCACCGACAGCAGCGTCATCACGACGGCCTTGAGCGGGAGCAGCAGCGAGCGGAACAGGATCGTCAGCACGATGAACGTCAGGACCATCACCAGGCCGATCACGAACGGCAGCCGCCCGGCGACAGCCGCAGTGAAATCACGGTTCCCGCTGGCGGCTCCGCCGACGTAGATGTGCTCGGGGCCCGCTCCGGCGGCTTGCGGCCCGTAGACGTCGGCGATCCGCCCAGCCAGGTCTTGCGAGCCAGCCGTGTCCTCGTTGGACTTCGGATAGACGGTCACGAGTGCCGCCGTGCCGTCCGTGGAATACGCGACGCGCGGGCTGACGGCCGACACCTGAGGGTCCGCCGCGACGCGCGTCGAGACCTTCGCGACGGTCGCGGACGAGACGGGGCCGCTGCCGTCGATCACGATGCTGATCGGATCCTCGGCGCCCGGCCCGGCCGCGGCCACCAGCTGCGCCGCGGCGATGCGCGAGGGCATTGACGGCGGCAACGCGGTCACGCCGCTCGAGCCGGTCTTCATCACCAGCACCGGCGAGGCCAGGACCAACAGAATCACCGTCACCACGATGATCACCGTCCAGGGATGACGCATCACCCCGGACGCCCAGCGGCCCCAGAAGCCGAAATCGCCGTCGTCGTTGGTCTGATGGCGCACCGGACGCCCGAGCATGCGCCGCGCTGAGGCGACCACGTCTGCGCGGAACACGCGCTGGTCGAGCGACACCAGGATCGCCGGCGTCAGCGTGAGGCTGGCGGCGACCATCAGGACGACGACCGCTATCGTCCCGACCGCAAAGCCGGTGAAGATCGGCACGCCGACCGCGAGCATGCCGGCCAGTGCCATCGCGACCGTCAGCCCCGAAAAGAAGATGGCCTTGCCGGCCCGGCCGACCGTGATCGCCACGGCGTCAAGCGGGGCGAAGCCCTCCCGCAGCTCATCGCGGTAGCGGTTGACGATAAACAGCGAATAGTCGACACCGACGCCGATGCCGATCAGTGGGACGACGTTCTGGACGTAGATCGACAGGCTCATGACGCCCGCGACGAACCACAGCGCGCCGAGCGTCGTCGCCAGGCCCACGACGGTGACCACCACTGGGATCCCCGCAGCCCATAGCGAACCGAAAAAGAGCACCAGGACCAGCAGGATCAGCGGGATCTGCACGGTCTCCGAGCGGGCCAGATCGTGCGTGTTCACCGAGTTGAAATCGCTGAAGATCGCAGGACCCGACGTCGCCCCGACGTGCACCGCGGGCGTCGACTGGGCGGTGGCGGCGTTGATGATCGGCTTGGTGTGTGCGAGCACCTGGTCGATGCCCTGGGTCAGGCCGATCTGAATCAGCGCGGTGTGCGCGGCCGGATACGCCAGTTGTGGGTTCTGGACGGGCGTGACGACGCCTCCCACCACCGATCCGCCGGCCTGTTTGGCGGCCGCCGCGGTCTTGGCGACCACGGCCTGGAAGGCCGGGTCGCTCGGCGCGAGGGTGGGACTGGTCAGGACCAGCGTCATGTTGGCCGGGAATTCGTCGGTGAACTTGGTGGAGATCACGTGGTTGGCGTGTTGCGAGGTCGAGCCCGCAATCTCGAAGCCCCCTTGCGAGAGCCGGCCTGACAGGCGCAACGCCAACGGCGCCAAGACCGCAAACATCACGATCCAGGCCACGATCACCCAGCGCCGACGGTGCCCGCTCCAGCGACCGAGGCGCGCGAACGGCCCGCTCGGGATCACGTGGGTCGTCGCGCCCTCGATCTCGCGCGCGGTCAGTGTCATCGGCGCCCCTGCGCAGCGGCGCCCACGGGTGACAAAGACACCGGACGACCGCGCCATGGTGCGCGGTTTGGCACGAATGCGGCAGGCTCCATGGCGACTCCGACGGGTGAACGGCTGTCCGATGGCGACGGCCGTCCGCCGTCGCGCCCGTAGCTAACACGCTCCTTACGGCAAGGTCCAATCGGTGCCGGACCCCGCTCTGGCGATAGGCAGCGCCTATCGCCATGACAACACGCCTAGGCGATGCCCGCCTTGGGGAGGTCGCCGCGGCGTAGGCGCCGGTAGAGCTCTAAGGCCTCGGTGATCGTCGCCATCGCCTCATCGGGTCCGAGCGGCTGATCGACGACGACTTCCTTGTGCTCGAGCGCCTTGTAGTCCTGGAAGAACCGGCCCATCTCGCGCAACAGGTGTGGTGGGAGTTCGGTGTAGGTGCGGTAGTCGTTGACCGAGGGGTCCTGCGTGGACACGGCGATGATCTTGTCGTCGATGCCCTTCTCGTCGCGCATCCGGATGACCGCGATGGCGCGTGCCTCGACGATCGCCAGCGGCACGACCGGCTCCTGGCCGAGCACCAGCACGTCCAGGGGGTCGCCATCGTCACAGAAGGTGCGCGGGATGAACCCGTAGTTGGCCGGATAGTGCACGGCCGAATAGAGGACGCGGTCGAGCCTGAGCAACCCCGAGGACTTGTCGAGCTCGTACTTGTTCTTGGAGCCCTGGGGCACCTCGATCACGACAGGGAACTCGTTCTCGACCAGGTGATCGTCGACGTACACGTCATGCCAGGGGTTCACCGGCAGGCTCCTTCTGATGTGGGGATGGCAAGCGCGGGCACGACTAGACCGTGACGCGTTGGCGGCGGGCTTGCTTGGCCCGTCCGGTGTGTGTGAGCTCCACCTTGCGAACGCGCACGCGGGTCGGCGTGACCTCGACGCACTCGTCCTCGTTGACCAGTTCCAAGGCCTCGTCGAGCGAGAGCATGCGGTAGGCGTCCAGCCGAACGAGCTCGTCGGCGGTCGAGGATCGCATGTTGGTGAGCTTCTTCTCCTTGGTGGGATTCACGTCGAGGTCATCCATGCGTTGGTGCTCGCCGATCACCGCGCCCTCGTAGACGTCCTCGCCGGGACCCACCAACAGCTGCCCGCGCTCCTGGAGGCTCATCAGCGCGAAGGTCGTCGTGATGCCGGAGCGGTCGGCGACGAGGCTGCCGTTGGTTCGGGTCTTGATGACCCCCTGCCACGGCTCCCAGCCCTCGAAGATCTGGTGGACGATCGCCGTACCGCGGGTCTCGGTCATCAGCTGGGTGCGCATGCCGATCAGCCCGCGGGTGGGCACCAGGTAGGTCATCCGCGCCCAGCCATGGCCGTGATTGGCGACGTCCTGCATGCGGCCCTTGCGCGCGGCCAGCAATTGCGTGATCGCTCCGATGTGCTCCTCAGGGACGTCGATGATCACCCGCTCAACCGGCTCGTGGCGCGTGCCGTCGATTTCCCGGATCACGACCTGGGGCCGACCGACCGTCAGCTCGAAGCCTTCACGGCGCATCGTCTCGACGAGGACGGCCAACTGGAGCTCGCCACGGCCCTGGACCTCCCAGGTGTCGGGGCGCTCGGTCGCGAGCACCCGCAGGCTCACATTGCCGACCAGTTCCTGTTCGAGACGCGCGAAGAGCATGCGGGCGGTGAGTTTGGTACCGTCCCGTCCCGCCAGCGGCGAGGTGTTGGTGCCGATCGTGACCGACATCGACGGCTCGTCGACCGAGAGCACCGACAAGGGCCGTGGATCGTTGATGTCGGCGAGCGTGTCACCGATGGTGATCTCCGGCAGCCCGGCCACCGCGATCAGGTCGCCCGGTCCGGCCTGCTCGGCAGGCACCCGCTCGAGCGCTTCGGTGAGAAACAGTTCCGTGACGCGCGCACGCTCGATCGAGCCGTCGGCGCGACACCACGCCACTTGCTCGCCCCTCGTGATCGTCCCGTGGTGCACGCGACAGAGCGCCAAACGCCCGAGGTAGGGCGACGCGTCGAGGTTCGTCACCAGGGCCTGCAGCGGGTGCTCCTCGTCGTACACCGGCGCGGGGATGTGCTCGAGCAACGTCTCGAACAGCGGCGTCAAGTCCTCGCCGGGGATCGCAAGATCCAACGACGCCTGCCCGGCCTTCGCGTTGCAGTAGACGATCGGAAACTCGATTTGGGATTCGTCGGCGTCGAGTTCGATGAACAGCGCGTAGACCTCGTCGACAACCTCGGCGACCCGGGCGTCGGGCCGGTCGATCTTGTTCACCACGAGGACCACGGGCAGCCCGTGGGCCAGCGCCTTGGAGAGGACAAACCGCGTCTGGGGCAGCGGGCCTTCGCTTGCGTCAACAAGCAGCGCGACGCCGTCGGCCATGAACAGGCTGCGTTCGACCTCGCCGCCGAAGTCCGCGTGACCCGGCGTATCGAGGATGTTGACCGTCACGTCGCGGTAGTGCACGGCGGTGTTCTTGGCGAGGATCGTGATGCCCTTCTCGCGCTCGAGATCACTGGAATCCATGACGCGCGTCGCGACTTCTTGGTTGGCGCGAAACGCACCCGTCTGCCACAGCATCGCGTCGACGAGCGTCGTCTTGCCATGGTCGACGTGCGCCACAATGGCGACGTTGCGCAGATCATCACGGTGAGCCACAGATCTCCCTTATCGCGGCACGTTCAGACGGCGGGGCTTCGTGCCCCGCGCGTGCGGCCAGAGGGAATGGTAGCGGTCCGGCCCGAAATGCCCCAATCGTCGCGGGATCGCTGCCCGACCGAAGGCGCCGACCCAGCGCCGTCTCCCACCCCCCGGCCACGTGCAGGGGCCGGTCATCCGCCGGCCGCGGGGGCACAGCTTGCCGGCACCCCGGTCTGCGCGCCGCGGACAACCCAGACGGCCTGCCCGGGCGGGGCTGCGGCCGCCAGATCGGGCGTTGAGACCATCGACCGGCCCCAGACCCCGGCCAGACAGGCGACCAGGTCGGCGGTATCGGCATGGAGCGTCGCCGCGGAGATGCGGTGCTGTCGCCGTGCCACCTCAAGCAAACCCGGAATACCCATGAGCTGCTGGGCCCAGTCGCCCAGGTGCGTGCCGACGTCGAACACAATTCGCGCGCGCCGTTCGGGCACCGGCACGGCTGGCGCCCTGGGCGGCCAGGCCGGATCCGCCCAGTCGACCCCGGCCCGCGCGAATTGTGTGCGCCAGTCCGCGGTGCCCTGGTCCGCGATCGCGACATATGCCGCCGCGACGTCGCCGGCGCCCCCGAGGCCCTGGCGTCCGGGGGTCGCCGACTCGAATCCGGGAAACGGTGCGAGAGCCGCGTCGACTCCGGCGGCGGTCCTGCCGGATGACCGCAGCAGGCTCGTACCGCCGATCGCGGCGATGACCACGAGCACGGCGACGCCGACGATCAGTCCGCGGCGCCCCAGCGGCTCCACCCGGCGCCGGCGCCCAGGCGGGTCCCAGTCCACGCGACCGATCACCACCGCAGGCGCCCGGCCCCCCGCAGCGGGTGGCGCTCGCCGCGCCGGGCAAGGGTGATCCGCACCAACAGCGCCTCCATGGCCAGATCGACGGTCGGGTTGAGCAGCAGGTCGGCGCGCGTCATCTCGATCTCCTCGAGCGCGCGCTCGCAGAACTCCGCCGATGCCGCGGTCACCGCGATCGCGTCCGCCAGATCACGGTGCCGGACAACGTCACCGGCCCCGAGGGCGATCGCCAGACCGTCGGCCACCACGCCGGCGGCGCCCGCCAGGACGGTCGCCCAGCCGTCGGTGACCATGCGGCGCCGTTCGCGCTTTTGTTGATCCTCGGCCTTCTTCGCCGCAGTGCGGCCGCCGCGTTTGCCCTCGAGCTCCGCGGCGGCGCTGCGAAGTTCAACCAGCTCGTCGGACGGGCTCTGCGACGCTGCCACCTCCATGCGCCCCTGGGCGTCGGCGACCACCTCCGCCCCCGCGCGGTCGCCACGCAGGATGCTCAGGCCCATCTCGACGCCGACCTGGCGCATCGAGCGCCAGAACGCATCGCCGGCAATGGCCATGGGCCCCTGCGTGCGTGCGCGCACGTCCGCCTCGTCACTGGATACGCCCTGCGCGACCAGGCGGGCGGCGATGGCCTGCCAACCGGGGCTGCGGAACGGGATCGGCACACAGCGCGAGCGAATCGTCGCCAGGACGTCCTCGGGTCGGTCGGTCACCAGGATCACGTGCGATCCCGACGGTGGCTCCTCCAACGGCTTGAGGATGCGATTCCCGGCGACGTCGCGCAACCGTTCGGCGCCTTCGACGATCGCCACGCGGCAGCGACCGACCACGGGGCGGGTGGCCAGATCACGAAGCGCGTCTTCGAGATCATCGACGAGGATCTGGGCTCCGGATGCCCGCACGATCGACAGATCAAGCTGCACACGGTCTGCGGATCCGTCGGGTGCGCCGATCAGGTGCTGGGCGACCTGACGTGCGGCCAGCCGCTTGCCGGTTCCCGCCGGCCCGTACAACAAGAACTGCTGCGGCACGCGCGATCCGGCGAGTGCCCCCGCCAGGATCTTCTCGGCCAGCGGCTGGTCTTCGATCGCAATCATCTCAGCTCGGCAACCTCGGTCATGACGCGGCTGTGAACCTGTGCCGTCGAGCCGTCTCCGGGGACCCCACGGACCCGCTCTGGCCATCGATCCCGAAGTTCGCGATAGCCGGCCACGACGCGCAGATGAAACTCGGCGTCTTCGGCCTCGATGCGGTCCCCGCCGCCGCGGCGCGCCGCCGCGACCTCAAGCGGCACGTCGACGACGACGACCAGGTCCGGGACGCAGCGCGCAACGGCCAGTTCGTTGGCACGGGCAACGGCATCGATCCCGAGCCCGCGCGCGACGCCCTGATAGACCAGCGACGACTCAAGGAACCGGTCGCAGACAACCCACTCACCGCGCATCAGTGCCGGCCGGATCACCTCGGTCACCAGCTGCGCGCGTGCCGCGGCGAACACGTAGACCTCGGCCGCATCGGCGAGCTGCCCCGGAGCGCTGCCCAAAACAACCGCCCGCAGCTGCTCGCCGAGGGCGGTGCCACCGGGCTCACGCGTCTCGACGACGCGCTCGCCGCGGGTTCGCAGCGCCGCTGCCAGCAACCGCGCCTGGGTCGACTTGCCGGACCCGTCGATGCCTTCCAGCACGACGAAGCGCCCGAGCCCGACGGATCCGCCTACCACGGATGGACCACGCTCACCATCATCAGGATCACGACGACGATCGCGACCACCAAGACGCGGCCCGCCCAGCGGGACCAGGGTGGCGGCGGATGCTTAACATGGTCCTGGTCGGCCTCGGCGGCCAGCCGCGCGAGGACCGCAGGCCGGCCGGAGGGTGTGGGGTCGTCTGATCCGGTCATGTCGGTGGAATGCCCGTCGCCGAGAGGGATCGTTCGTACGCGGCACGATCGGCCGCCAGTCGCGCTGCCGATCTGCACGCTGAGGCTACCAGGGGGACCGTTGGGCGCCGCCTGCGGCGCGCGTTTTCCCGCTCGCAGCCGACAACGCCGCACACGGCGCCCTGCGCCAGCGGTGGCGGGGACTTCTCGGTAGCCGAACTGGGGGGTATCGTCGCGACAGTAGGTAACGGCACCATGCGAAGGATCGCGCCTTGTATCGACCACCTCACACGACCTCCCGACGCAATCTGATCGGCTGGGCGTGCGCCGAGGTCGCCGCTCCGGGAAACCGACTCCCTGGACTCGCAATCCTGACCCGCGCCAGATCCGGCGCGACCGATCGCACCCGAGTCATCGGGTAGCACCCGGCGCGGCGGCCGACTAGCCTGCGGACGGCCGCCGCACCGCGGATCACGGCGTGCTCGGAACCGATTGTCCGGGCGAGGCCGCTGGGGACGCCCGCGGCTGGCCGGATCGGTCGTGTGCGCGCAGGAGGTGGCGGCGGTCGTCATGTCGCTCGTGGAATGTCCCATGCCCACAGGAGCCGTCATGGACCTCGACGGCGGCACGGGCCCGCACTGGCGCCCCCCTGACCTCGGGGCCTGTCGAATCGGTCGCGGACGCCGGCGGGCGGACACGACCAGCCGCGCGGCCTTCAGCGACGGGGTAGTGGCCGTCCCGATCACGCGTGCTGGTCGTCACCCTCCACGTGCCGCGCGTCGCCCCCGGGGACCCGTGGAGCACACTGGTGCACCAGTGGACGCAGGACGTGAGCTCCACTGTCGGCTTCGCGGTGATCGGCACGATCTGGATTGACCACCGCTCTGAGCTGCAGCGCGTCGGCGTCGTGGACGGCGGTTGCCGCGTCGTGATTCGGTTTGTCACCGACCTCCTCGCCGATTACCAGACCGCAGGCGGCGCCGACGCACATTCGGTGGCGGTCGTCGACGGCACCACGATGACGGTCACCTCGACCGCGTTCACGCTCACGCGCGTCGACGTGCTCCGTCGTCGGCAGCTGCTGCGCCGATGCGCGAATCCGCAGGTGATCCGGGTCACCGACCGGGTCGCGGCCCGCAGACCCGTGCGCTGCGCGGCGTCGATCGTCCCGGCGTTCGTTACTGCGCCCGCATGCCTGGTGGTCGACGCGATCCTGGCGGTGTGCGTCTCGCTGGGCCGCAGATGGGGTCTCGGCGCGTCGTTCGAGCGGGGTCCGCCGGCCGGCATATCGCGAGTGTTCCTAGGCGCGTGGTCCTGCCGGTCGACGGTCGCGCTCGACCCGCGCGGCCGGGCGCGGTACAGCGCCTCCGGATGGCGGCACGAGGCGCGGCGGACGGACCACGCCGCCGTCGAGGATCAGGCGCGGGCCCTCGTTGACCATCCAGTCAAGGTCTTCGGGCCAGACCCCAAGCGCGCGCGCGGCCACCACTTTGGCGTCGCCGACGCCCGGCGGACGCCAGGTGGCCGAGTGGGCATCGGACGCCAGGACGTGGATCAGCCCGTTGCCCAGCAGCAGCTGCGCGGTCTGGGTCACGCGGCGCCCGTGGTCGCCGAGGAAGCTTGACCCATTGCTTTGCACAAGCGCCCCGCGTCCGACCAGATCCCGCAAGCGGTCGGGGTTGTGCTGGATCGCCTCTGCCCGCTCCGGGTGAGCGATCACCACACGAAAGCCGCGGATCTCCAGCTCGGAGACAAGCTTGGGCAGGCGCAGCGGCCACCCGGCAAACGGCGCTTCGACCAACAGCCAGCCAGAGCCGTTCAGGCTCAGCAGACGCAGCTCCTCGTCGTCCAACGCGTCGATGACGTCGGTGGAGATCTCTGCACCCGCGACAATCTCGAGCGCAATCTGCGCGACGTCGAGGTCCCGGCGCAGCGCGGCGACCGCGGGGTGGATCGTGCTGGCCCGGTTCGGGTATTTCGCCGCGACGTGCGGCGTGCACGCCATGGTCGTGATGCCTGCCGCGACGGCCGCGCGGGCCATCTCGAGTGATCCGGCGGTGTCGGCGGGTCCGTCATCGAGACCGGGCAACAGGTGGTTGTGAAGGTCGATCATTGCGTTCCCGAGGTTAGCGGGGCGCATCGGACGATGAAGGGCACCCGGTCGCGGCGGGGCCGGGGTGACAGCGCGTAGGGCTCGCGCTAATCTTTGCGGTCGCACGGGGCATTAGCTCAGATGGGAGAGCGCCTGGATCGCACCCAGGAGGTCGGCGGTTCGATTCCGCCATGCTCCACTCGGCACCACGTGCGCGCGCCGCATTCACCATCGCGCGCCACAACGAATCGATCGATGTGGATCGAGCCCGTTCGTCCGACGATCAACCCGGTCGCATCACACAGCAGTGGCGGGCGACCGATCGGATCGGCATCCGGCATGCGTCCACATCGCTTCGGAAGCGAACGTGTCGTTGCGGGGATTACTGCCAAACAACGTGACGATCACGCCGCCGCAGTACGGCCATTGCCCACATTCCCACGCGGTTCAATGTTCGATACGGAGAAACCCCCCCGGCACGACGTGATCGCGGGCGAGCATCTCTTTATCGCACGGGTACGGTGCCCCGCGCCGGATCCGTGGGGGCGTTGCGTTCGACACCGGCGACGCGAGTGCGGTCACCCGCATCGCCGGCATCCTCCAGGACATCACCCCCCGGGGACGACCCGCATCGCGACTGATCATCCGACGGCTCCGGCGGCCAACGGGTCAGTCCGATCGGGTCGCCAACCCGCGAACGAACGCGAGCGCCTCGTCGGCAAGCTCCGGCCACCCGTCGAGCCGCGCATCGGGCACGGATACCCACTCCTTCATCACGCGCCCGTTGCGCCGGGGGTCAAAGCGCGTTCCATCGCCGGCGGCGACGATGTGGTCGACGCGCTGTCGTGGCAACTTGAGGACGAGCTCGCCGCGAGACAGCATTGCAAAGATCTTGCCGCTGACCCGCAGGTCGGGTGTCCCGCCCCATGAGGTGCCAACATGGACGTCCGGGTCCGTGCCGAGGCGTGCGATCAGCTCGTCGAAGCGCGCCGGCGCGCCCGGCGATGGCGGTGAATCGCTCATGCCGGTGTCTCGTCGAAGGCCTCGGCGAGTGCGTTCCGACGCGAATAGCGCCAGCTGCCGATGACGCGTCTGCACTCACTCGGCGCGCCCGCCTGCACGACACGTCGGCTGCGGCATGGTCTGGTCTGCATCGGCACAGTCCTCTCGCCCGGTCGAGGTACCCATACCGCATTTGCTTGTGGCCGTGGCCTGGAGGCGGCGGAATCGGTCCGCATCGGTCCGTCGCGGGTGATGATGTTTCATCTGGATCGCATTCCGACGGAGTAGTTTCCCGGCCGATGGCATGCGTATGCCTCCCGCCCGCGCCCGCCCACCGCCGCAGACCCTGCCGGTGACCCGGTGACGTGGTGGCTGATCGCCGTGATCGGCGCCGCGGTGGGGTTTGTCGCAGGCCTGTTCGGCGCCGGAGGGTCGGCCGTCGGCACACCGCTGCTGCACGCCGCCGGCGTCCCGGCGTTCTACGCGATCGCGTCGCCGTTGCCGGTGGCCATCCCGCTCGCCGCGTCCGCGTCGGTGGCCTACTGGAAGGCCGGGCTGATCGATCATCCGCTGTTGTGGCGGACGCTGTGGTTTGCGGTGCCGGCGACCGTGGCGGGTGCCCTCGTCACCCCATACATCGGCGGCGCACCGCTCATCGCCGCCACCGATGTCCTGGTGATCATGATCGGCATCCGCTTTGTGCTGCGCCCTGCCGTCGCCGTGATCCCGGCCGGCGAGCCCGCGCACGACCTGCGGCGCGTTGCGGTCGTGGCGATCGCCGTCGGACTGCTCAGCGGCCTGCTCGGCAACAGCGGTGGCTTCCTGCTGGTGCCGCTGTTCGTGCTCGTGCTCCACCTGCGCCTGAAGCCTGCCCTGGCAACCTCCCTGGCGGCCTCGGCATTCCTGGCCATCCCCGGCACGATCACCCACGCGGCGCTCGGCCACATCGACTGGACAATCGTCGCCGTCTACGGGGTCGCCGCGATTCCCGCCGCGTACCTGGGCGCGCGGCTCGCGCTGCGGGCTCCCACGACGCCGCTGACGCGGGTCTACGGCGCCTTTCTCGCGACGTTGGGACTCGTGCTGCTGGCCGTCCAGCTGTAGCGGCTAGGGCAGGCTATCGGCCACGTGGACGGTGAGGTCGCCGAGCATGTTTGTGTAGCTGCCGTACTCGTTGTCGTACCAGCCGAATACCTTCGCATGGGTCACCGGGACCCGCACCACCGGCTGCGAGAGCGCGGCGAGCGCGGACTCGGAGATACCGGGCAGCGACCCCAGGTCGATCTCGACAAAGCCGGTGCGGGTATGCGTCTCGGTGCCTTCGATCACCACCGCGGCCCGCATGCCCATGACGTCCCGGGGTACGTTCTGGACATTGCTGTAGACGAGCAGTCCGGCCTGCGCGCCACCGGCGGCCGACTGGAAGATCCGGTTGAGCGCCTTGCGGTTGATCAACGAGTCCCCGTGGGCGTCGAGCCGGGTCTGGAACGTGACGTTGAGGATGATCAGCGACTCGGTCGGGATCGGGATACGCACCGAATCGGCCATGAAGCCGATCTCGCGGATCTCCGGGATGACCTCTTCGAGCGCACGGGCGGCGTTGGTCGAGGTGAGCACCATGCTGTTGAGCGCGCTGCGGGTCCGGCGCAGGTCCTTCGCGCCGGAGCCCGGTACCGCGTCGAGCACCGTCTGGGAGTTCGTGACCGCATGCACCGTGCTCATTGACGCCGTCATGACGTTGGCGGCCTGCATGCTCTCCAGCAGCGGCTTGACCATGTGCGCGAGCGCGGTGGTCGTACACGACGCCGCCGAGATCAGATGGTGGCGTGAGGGGTCAAACGCGGTGTGATTGATGCCGTTGATC
This sequence comes from Thermoleophilia bacterium, assembly GCA_017882585.1. GTDB lineage: Bacteria > Actinomycetota > Thermoleophilia > Miltoncostaeales > Miltoncostaeaceae > CAITWD01. Next base: position 4,200 of record JADGPF010000065.1, on the reverse strand, counting down.
AGCGTGATGCAGTCCTCGGGCGCACCGGCGCCCTTGACCTTGAAGGCGGCGCTGTAGATGACCTTCTCCGCGCCGGCGACCAAGTGACCGCGCAGCGATCCCTTGGCTGCCGTCTCCGGAACACTCGGATCGTCGAACGCACCCGTCGTGTCGACCACGATGCGGACACCCTCCTTGCGCCAGTTGATGTCCGCGGGGTTGCGGGCCTCCTGGAGGATTCGCACCGGCATGCCGGCCACCTCGAGCAGATTCCGCTCGAGATCGATGATTCGAACGCTCGGGGTCGCCGCGACGCCGAACAGAAACCGGTCCATGTTCCCGTAGGTCGAGTCGTTCTGGATGACGCCGCAGACTGCATCGAGGTCGCGCCCCACCGGACGACCGATATTGACGACCAGGCCCGGGAAGTGCCCCCTGGCGGCGTGGTGCCAGACGCACAGCTTGCCGATCCGCCCCAAGCCGTTGATCCCGAGTGGCTGCCCGTGTCGGTGTTCGGTGGTCATCGATCCGTCCTTGGTTGCATTGCGCGCTACTGCTGCGCCCGTCCGCGCACGACCACCTCGGTCGTGGCGTGTGAGCCGAGCCGAACCGACCCGTCGACGCCGGAGATCGCAATCATGTCGCCGCACCGCACCAGATGCTCGCCCAAACGGGACGGTGCGCCGGGCGGGCCGACGATAAACGGCCGGCAGCCGACGACGCACGTCTTGCCGAGACGCTTGGCCGCGACCGCCGCATGGCTCGTCGCGCCGCCGATTGCCGTGAGGAGTCCGTCGACCTGTACCACGAGAGGGATATCGTCCGGCACAGTGTCGCGCCTGAGCAAAATGCGCGCATCACCCGGGTAATCCCGCGCCAGCCGATCGAGCTCGTCCTGGCCGTGGGCCACACGGCCGCACAGCGCGCCCCCGCCCACGCCGATGCCGCCGGCGATCAGCGCGGCCTCGAGTTCCGGGGTCGGCACGAAGGCCGGCAGCACCCCGCGTTGGGTCGTGACCGCGTCGCGCGTCTGCAAGAGGAACAGGTCCTCGCGCCGATCGCCTTCGAATGTGAACTCGATCTCCTGGTGGTTCATGCCCTGTTCATTGACCAGCACCTCGGCAACCTCGAGCACGCCCTGAAAGATCTCGGGGAAGTCGCGCTCCAGCGAATGCTGGCCATGCGTCGGCTCCGCAAGACGCTGTGCCTCCGAGACCGGAAACGTCTCGACGAGGCCCGCCACGACATCGTCACCCTGGGCCTGCACGACGTAGTCCCCGTAGAGCTGCACGCCGCTGGTCTCGTAGACCGGGTGCCGGGTGAGGACCACGCCGGTCCCCGACCGACCGCCGAGGTTGCCGAACACCATCGTCTGGATGATGACCGCGGTGCCCCAGTTGTCGGCGATCCCGAGCTCGTGGCGGTAGGTCTGCGCGGCATCGTCATTCCACGACCGGCCGACGTGGATGATGCACGCCAGCAGCTGCTGATAGGGGTCATCGACGAGCTCCACGCCCGAGTCGATCAGCAGCTGACGATAGGCGAGGGCGACCTCCTGCATCCCGGTGCCGGACAGCTGGGCCTTCTTGGTCGCCCCGTAGCGCACCTTGGCCGCGGCCAGCAGGTCGCCGAACTGCTCGCGATGCAGCCCGCAGCTCATGCCCCAGAATTGGAGCAGTCGCCGGTAGGCGTCCCATGCCGCCCAGTCGCGGCCGGGCTGGCGCGCGAGCCCGCCCGCAACCTCGATGTTGAGGCCGACATTCAGGTACGTCTCGAGCATCCCGGGCATGCTGATCGGCGCGCCACCGCGTACCGACAGCAGCAAGGGTCGCGCCGGGTCCCCGAAGCGCGCGCTGGTTCGCCGCTCGAGGTTCGCGACTTCGACCGCGATCCTGGCCGCGAGCTCGGTGTCGATCACCGAGGACTCGTCGGCGATGTGCCGAGCGACGAAGTCGGTCGTCAGCACGAACCCGTCCGGAATCGGGAAGCCCAGCGCGCGCATGCGCCGCAGCATGAAGCCCTTGTTGCCGAGCGCGACCCCGCCGACCGCGGCGGACGCGTCGTCGATCTCGACGATCTCTGCGACGCGGCCGGGCGTGTGCTGCGGCGAGCCCGCCAGGTCATTGCCGTGGCGGCGCTCGTCCTCGACCGCCCGCACGACCCGCCCGATGAGCATGTCCAGCCGCTGCAGCCCGAAGCTCTCGGCGATCAGGTCCCGCTCGAGCCCCTCCGAGATCGCCAGGGTTGCCTGCTCGATGGTCGTGCCGGACGGCCCGTCGATGCGGCCCTCCGCGAGCATCCGGGTGACCACGCAGCTGGCGGCTTCGTCATAGATGCTCAGGATGCGTGCGTCCACGAGGGTCTCAAGGTTCCGTGATGCCAGCCAGAACATGTTCAGGTACTGATCGAGGGTCGTCCCAGGCGTCGCCAGGATCTCGTCGAGCATCGCCGCGCAGTGCGTCAGACCCTGGGCTCGAAAGCCCTCGATGCGGACCGCGCGCAACAGCAACCGGAACCAATTGCCGATCCGCACGAGCTTCGGATGGTCGAGCGGCGTCAGATCGAGGTCCTCGATCGCACGGTCGCAGAGCGCGGCGGCAAGGGCTTCGAGCCGGAAGGTAAGGCCCATGGCCTCGAAGCGGGGCTCGCGATAGGACCCGTACATGCTCGGGATCCCCGCTGCGATATGGCGCTTGTGGTAGATGTCCTCGACCGCCTCGACGGGTCCAGGCGTCTCGATGATCGACTTCAGCGTCTCGAGCGCCCCGAGGAGCCCGTCGAGCGCTGCCTCGTGTTCGCCGGCGGCGAGGTTCTCGTCGATCATGCGGACGTCCTCCAGCGAGATCCCCGGAACCGAGCGCAGGCGCATGACCGAGTCCTCAGGATCCAGCCGGTACTTGCGCACGATCTCCCGCCGGACGCCGAAGAGCAGCCCAACCTCCTCGCGCGCGTTTTCGGTGCCCGCATCAATCCGCGCGAGACGCGCCGCAAGGGCCTGGGCGTCCCACTCGACCAGCTGGTCGGTCGTGGTCCCGTCGGCAGTCAGGGCATCGAGCACCGCCCGGATCTGACGTCGGTCGGCGTTGGCGATGAGGTTCGCGAACAGCTCCGGCGGCAGGTACCGCTCCAGCGGAGCCGGATCGCCCGTCGCGCAGAAGCGGATCGCCTCATCGGTGAACGTCACCATCTCCGAGTTGGACTCGACATGACACTGCTTGCGCAGGAAGTGGAATAGCTGATCGCGACGGCCCTCGAGCTCATCGAGCCGCGTGGACGTCTCACGCAGCGCGCCCTCAGCTCCGATTTCGTTGTGATAGACCGGGAACAGGCGCAATAGCTGCTTGACATAGAGGTAGACCGGGGCGATCTCGCAGGCCAGGAGCGCGGAGATGTCGCGCTGGAACAGGTCGGTGTCGCTGACCAGTACGCCGCCCAGACGCAGATGGGCGACCAGCGCGACCAACAGCGGGCGCGCGAGCACCGGATCGGCGTCGATGATGCGCAGGTACGTGCGGATGCTACGCATGTGGCCCGGGTTGACCCGAACCTGCCACTCGTCGGTAAAGCCGGCGAAATCGGGGTACCCGAAGTCGATCGCCAGGATCTCCTCGATCATCGCCTGGGCGAGCGCGCCATCGCCGGTCGCCATGACGTCGCGCCCGATCTGCTCGATGACGCTGTGGGCGGTCTGGGGGTACTCGAAGCCCGTGCGCCGCAGCAGGTCGCAGACATCGCGGACAATCGCGATCTGCTCCTCGAGCGGGCCGCTGGTCACCAACTCGGAGGCGAGTCGGCGCACCTGGCGCAAGGCCACCTCGTGGACGGGCTCGAGCACGGGGCGGCCGAGGACCTCCAGGAGCCACCGCAGCGCATCGCGGGCCGCATACGGACGCTCCCGGTCGCCGTTGGCGACATCGGCCGCATCGAGGAAGGTTCGCGCGAGCTCCCCCGCGTCCGGGAACGCCAGCAGAACGTCGGCGTAGGCGGTGAGGGGACGAGACGCCGACATCGCGCGGACGTTGTCTCCCCATTCGGCCAGCCGCGCGTGGCTGATACCGGCGACGGTGTCTGGCAGCGGACCGCCGATGCTGCGTGCCCACCAGCCGGCCGGGTCCTCCCCTTGAGCGAACGCGCGGTCCACCTGCACCAGACCGGACACCAACAGCGCCAGCGCATCTTCGCGCGCCGCGCCCGCGTCCTCGCGCGTGACCAGCACGCGCG
>JADGPF010000064.1 GCA_017882585.1 Thermoleophilia bacterium | reverse complement strand
TTCGGGCACCGACTCGCCGCGCAGGACCGGCCAGGCGATGACGCTCGCTGCCACGACGAACACCAGCACGGAAACGAGGACGACGAGCAGTGTCATGCGCAGTCGCCCCGCGCGAGCAGCGGGCCCGAGGGTGCGCTCACAACGGCCATGGCGCTCAGGTCGTCCGAACCGCCTCGGGCACCGCTGCGGATTCCACCTGACGCTGCGCGCGTGGCGGCGGCCAAACGGCCACGCCGCCGCCGATGAGCATGATCAGGCCGCCGATCCAGACCCAGATCACCAGCGGGTTGATGAAGACCGAAAAGCGCGCGAGTCCCGATGAGTCGATGCCGACGAGCACGACGTACACATCCCGGAACGCATTCGAATCCAGTGCAACCTCGGTCAGGCGCTGCTGGCTGGCCGGGTAGAACCCGATCGTCGGGTTCATCGTGCCGATGCGCGAGCCGCCCTGGCTCTCGGCGAGCACAACCCCCGACTCCTGCACGTTGGGTGTGGAGGTGTTGATGTAGCCCAGGTTCGTGAACTGATACCCGCGCACCGAGGCGGTCTGGCCGCGCCGCAAGGCGATGTCATGCTGGGTGGCGAACGCCTGGGAACCGGTCAGCCCGACGATCAACACGACGATCCCGAGGTGGACGATATAGCCCCCGTAGCGACGCCGGTTGCGGGCAACGAGCTCGTACACCGATGCGGGCCATGACACGCCCCCGAGGGCGTGGCGCACCTGCGTGCCCCGCCAGAACTCACCGGCGATGCAGATTGTCACGAACGCACAGGCGATCACCGTGGCCGATGCCCAGATGCTCGTACCAACATCGGTCAACGACAGGATCAGCACCGCGGCGATTGCCGTGCCGATCAGCGGCGCGGTGAACCGACGCATCAGCTGGCGCCAGGACGCCTTGCGCCACGGGATCATCGGACCGATTCCGGTCAGGATCAACAGCACGAGCCCAATCGGTAGCGCGACCTGATTGTAGTAGCCGGTCCCAATCGTGATCGACTGCCCCTTGACGACTTGCGTGATGACCGGAAACACCGTGCCCCAGAACACCGCGAAGGTCAGCCCGACCAGCAGCAGGTTGTTGTATAGGAACACGGCTTCGCGGCTCACAAAGCTCTCCAGCGAGTTTCGCGACCGCAGGTCCGGAATGCGGGTGATCAAGAGCCCCAGCGACGCAACCGTGAGCACCAGGATGAAGCTCAGGAACCACGGTCCGAGTGTGCTCGCTCCGAACGCATGGATCGACGAGATGATGCCCGAGCGCGTCAGGAACGTCCCGAACAGGGACAGGCTGTAGGCGGTGATCACCAGCACCATGTTCCAGACGCGCAGCATGCCGCGTCGCTCTTGGACCATGATCGAGTGCAGGAACGCAGTCGCCATCAGCCATGGCATCAGCGCTGCGTTCTCGACCGGGTCCCACGCCCAGTAGCCGCCCCAGCCCAATTCCCCGTATGCCCAGCGGGCGCCGAGCAGGATGCCGACGGCGAGCAAGACCCACGAGATGACCGTCCAGCGTCGGATGCTCGTGATCCATTCGGTCCCGAGCCGCCGCGTCCAAAGCGCGGCGATCGCGAACGCGAACGGGATCGCCAGCCCGACATAGCCCAGGTACAGGATTGGCGGATGGGCCATCATGTACGGGTTCTGCAGAAGCGGGTTGAGCCCGCCGCCCTGACTCGGCCGTTGGGCGAGCGTGTTGAACGGGCTCGTGGCGAAGCTCAACAGGCTCGCGAAGAAGGCGGCGACGGTCATCAGCACCGCAACGACGATCGGCATCAGCTCACGGTGGCGCCGCCGGTTCAGCCACACCACAAACGCGGAATACATGCTCAGGATCCAGGCGAACAGGAGCAGCGAACCGGCCTCGCTCGCCCACAGTCCGCCGACCTTGTAGGACCAGCTGAGGGTGGAGTTGCTGTAGTCGGCGACGTTCGCAAACGAGAAGTCATCGGTCAGGAGGGCCCAGATCATGACCGCCATCGCGCCGGACATCATGACCGCGGTCATGTAGACCGCGCGTTCGGCGCTGCGCTGCCAGACACGGCGCCCCGGACGACGCGACAGCAGCGCCGAGGTGATCGCGAACGCGGCGCAACCGAGCGCCAGCAAGACCAGCACGCGTCCGAGCAGGGCCACCGAGTTAGCTCTTCTTAGCGGGTGCGGGCGGATCCGGTTTGTTGACGAACTTCGACGGACACTTGGTGATCATCGAGTTTCGCTGCGCGACGAACGTGTTGCCGCTGCGCGTACCCGTCACGACGACCTCCCGCGTCGCCTTGAACGCGTCGGGGACCAACCCGGTGTAGATGACCAGGACCCGAGCCGATGCGTTTTGCTTGTCCTGGACCCAGAACCGCAGGCCCCGAGGGCTGTCGGCCTGATCCTGCGGGTTGACCACAGGCTGCTGGGACACGATCGCGTCCAGGCGATACACCTGTCCGGGCGTGCTGCTGAGCAGCTGAGCCGGCGAGACGTACGTCTGCAAGGCGCCACCGATGCTGAAATAGAGCAGCGCACCGCCGAGGACGGCGGCAACGGTCAGTGCCAGGGTGAATCGCAGCCGGGACCTCATGCGCTGATCGTAGCAACGCCCCCCAGGGATGGGCGGATGACGCCTGTACCGAAACTATTTCCACTACCCGGTCGAACAATCGGCCGCCGGAGCGGCTGGCCCCGGTGATTCCGTGGCGCCCACGGGGGTACGCTGCACAGGGACGGGATCGCGACGAACGCGGAGGGCTGGGGACGTGTCGGCACAGCAAGTTCGAGACATGCTGACCAGCGGCCAGACGATCCACATGCCCGGCATCTACGACGCGCTCACCGCGCGACTCGCCGAGCAGGCCGGCTTCCAGGTCGGATTCGTGTCGGGATATGCCGTCTCGGCAGGACGGCTTGCAGCACCGGATCTGGGCTATCTGAGCCAAGCCGAGATGGCCGAGACCGCCCGCGAGGTGTGTGCGGCGACTGCGATGCCGATTATCGTCGACGCCGATACCGGCTACGGCAACGCGCTGTCGGCAATCCGCACGGCGCGCGGACTCTTTGCCGCCGGCGCCTCCGGACTGTTCCTCGAGGATCAGGTGTGGCCCAAGAAATGTGGCCATTTCGCGGGTAAGCGTGTCGTCCCGGCCGATGAATGGCTGGCCAAGTTACGCGCCGTCGTCGATCTGTCGCGCGACGGCATCGACCTGTTTGTGGTCGCGCGTACCGACGCCCGTGCAGTCGTCTCACTCGACGACGCGCTTGCCCGTGCCCGGGCGGCGATGCAAATCGGCGTCGATGCCATCTTCGTCGAAGCGCCCCAGAGTATCGAGGAACTCGAGGCCATCGTCGCTGCCACGCCGGGCGCGATCCGGGTCGCAAACATGGTCGAAGGCGGACGAACCCCGCTGCTTACCCCCGCCGAACTGCACGAGCTAGGTTTCGACGTCGTCGTAACGCCGCTGACCGCGTTGATGAGCGCGACCCGCGCGATTCAGGAGGCGTTCGCGATCCTGGTCCGCGAGGGAACGATGCGTGACCATCGCGATCGCCTGGTCGACTTCACCGAGTTCGGTTGGGTCGTGGAGATGGCGCGCCATCAGGCACTCGACGCCCAGTACGCGTCCGAGAACATCGATCCCGTCTAGGCGGTCCCGCCGCCCCAGGCGGTCACGACGATCTCGCGCGGACCGCCGCGGTCACGAAACTCACACAGGTAGATGCCCTGCCACGTGCCGAGCAACACTCGCCCATCGGCGATCGGGATCGTGATGGCCGCCCCGATCATCGATGACTTGACGTGGGCAGCCATGTCGTCCGGGCCCTCGAGGGTGTGCGCAAAATACGGCGCACCGTCGGGCGCCGCGCGATCGAGCCACGCCGCCAGATCGGTCCGCACCTCGGGGCTCGCGTTTTCGTTGAGCGACAGCGCCGCACTGGTGTGGCGCACGAAACACTGGAGCAGGCCGACCTTGATGCCGCCCAAGTCGATTGCGTCCACCAACTCCCGTGTGACGAGATGCATGCCGCGCGGGCGCGCGGGCAGGCGCACGTTCGCCTGACGCCAGATACTCACGGCCGGACGCCCGGGCTACGCGGTCAGGACGATCTTGCGCCCGGATGCCTGGTGCGCCTGTTCGGCCCAGGCGCGGACGGCGTCGTCCAACCGCACTTCGTCGATGCCGATCGAGACCGTGCCGGCGGCCGCGGCCTGGCACAGCAGCGGATAGTCGCGGGCAATGGCCTCGGCCGGCTCACTGAAGATGGAGAATCCACGGATGTCGACACGCTTGCCGCGCAGGGCGCCGCCGATGAGGCTGGCCATCGGCGCCGATGCATTGCCGACGTGCACGATCCGGGCGCCGGTGCGCAGCGCCGCGAGGCTCGCCTGCAGCGGCTCACCCCAAAGCGTGTCGATCACGAGGTCGAACCCGTCACCGGCAGCATCGGCCAGCTGGAGGTCAAAATCGGGGTCGGTGAGGCGCGCCACGGCGTCCGCGCCCGCCAGTCGCGCGCGTCGGCACCCGTCCGCACTGCGTGCCGCGGCAACGATCCAGCCGGCCCCCGCGGCCCGTGCGGTCTGCACGGCGACCTGTCCGACGATCCCCGACGCGCCAAGCACCAATACGCGCTCGCCCGGCACCATCGCACCGCGACTCATCACCGGCATCCATCCGGCGAGGCCTGCGACCCCCATCGCCGCGGCCGTCGCGGCCGCAATGCCCTCGGGCACCACCACCAACTGGTCGTCCGGAGCGCAGAAGACCTCGGCAAAGCGCCCGGTCACGCCGAGACTCCAGACGCGGGTCCCGATCGGCAGCCGATCGGACTCAAGCACGATGCCGACCGCCTCGACGCCGGCGACACACGGCGGCTCCGGCAGAGGCATGTAGAACCGTCCGGAGGCGATCGCAAGATCCGCGGGGTTCAGTCCGCCGGCCTCAAACTGGATGAGCGATTCCCCGAAACGGGCGGTCGGCCTCGGCCAGCCCCCGACCGCCGGGGCAGTGCCGTACTCGGTGATGACGACCGCCTGGACCGCGTCGCTCATGGCGTGCGCATCGGGTCGAGCGGCGACAGCCACCCGGCCAGGTCGGCGACGAGCATGACCCCAAGGATCGCGACCACCATCGCGTACCACACCCAGACCGGCCATTGGCGCGATGCACTCGTTTCCATCACCCCGATCCTATCCGATCGCCATACCGGAGCGCTCCGAGCTGATGCGATCCGAGCGCATGATCGCGGCGATGCCCTCGAGGTCGTCGAGTGCAGGCCGGCACCAACTCGGCAGGAGATCGAACCGTTCGGCCGCGGGCGTCATTACGTTCCCGTCCAGGAACGCGAACTGGTCGATCGTGACGAACGCCGGGTGTGGATATCCGCACGTCCGGGCCAGGGCAATGATCTCGTGCCGGAGCACGGAGACGTAGTTGGCCAGCCGCACGGATTTCAGGGCCGGGTCCAGGCCGCGCTGTAGCCATGCAGAGTGGGTCGTGACGCCGGTCGGGCAGCGCCCGGTGTGGCAGCGCTGGGCCTGGATGCAGCCGACCGACAGCATCGCCTCCCGGCCGACGTGGACGATGTCGGCGCCGAGCCCGAAGGCGAACAGGGCAGATTCCGGCAGCCCCAGGCGCCCGGAGCCGATGAAGACGACCCGGTGGGCCATCCCGCGCATCGCGAAGCTGCGGTACGCGGTCGCGTGTGCCTGGACGTACGGCAGCGCGACGTGGTCCGTGAACACCAGTGGCCCCGCGCCCGTGCCCCCCTCACCGCCATCGATGGTGACGAAATCCACGCCGCGATCGGTCGCAAGCATCTGCTCGGCCAAGTCGTCCCAGAAGTCGACCTCCCCCACCGCCGACTTGATCCCGACGGGCAGTCCGGTCGCGTCGGCAATCTGCTCGACGAAATCGAGCATCGAGTCGACATCGCCGAATTCGGCGTGGTTCGCGGGACTGCAGCAGTCAAGCCCGACGGGCACGCCGCGCGCGCGGGCGATCTCGGCGGTGACCTTCTTGGCGGGGAGCAGGCCGCCGACCCCGGGCTTGGCGCCCTGGCTGAGCTTGATCTCAATCGCCCGGATCGGGTTCTCCTCGCAGGTCGCGACCAGTCGCTCGAGCGAGAAGCGACCGATGCCGTCGTTGCAGCCGAAGTATCCGGTACCGATTTGGAAGATCAATTCCCCGCCGTGCTGGTGGTACGCCGACACTCCCCCTTCGCCGGTGTTCTGAAAACAGCCGGCAAGTTTGACGCCTTCGTTGATGGCGGACACGGCGGCCCCCGAGAGTGCGCCGAAGCTCATGCCCGACACGCCGACGATCGACGGCGGCCGGAATGCCCGGCGGCGGCCGCGGGCTGCGCCAACGGTCTTCGCGCAGGGCACCGTGTAGTGGGGGCCGTGCTGGACGGCCGGCGCTGGTTCCGGGAAGGCCGCGTGCCGAACGATCAGGTAGCCGGGCGTGCGCTCGAAGGCGTTGTCGGTCCCGAACCCGAACGTGTTGTCCTCGCGCTTGGCCGATGCGTAGATCCAGCGGCGCTGGTTGCGGCTGAACGGACGCTCATCGTCGTTGCCGGTGACGATGTACTGCCGCAGCTCGGGCCCGACGGCCTCGAGCATGTACCGGAAGTGCCCGAGAATCGGGAAATTCCGCAGGATCGCGTGACGGCGCTGGACCAAGTCGTAGACGACGACGCATACGACCACACCGGCCAGGACCAGCAGAACAATCGCCCAGGTGGGCATGCACGCCTCCGACGCTGCGAAACCAGTCCCGGACGCCGACGGCATGCGGGTGCCTGCAGTATCGCGCGTGGCCCCGTCGTCGTGGCGCGGCGCGCCCACGCCAAACGGGGCAGCTACGCTTGGCAGGTGCCCACCACGCCCAAGGCCGGTTCGAGCCGCAGACCCTTGAGCGGCGCCGCCCGGACGGCGCTGGTGTCGGTCGGAGCCGCGGTCGTCCTGATCGCAATCAAGCTCGTTGCCGGAATCGGAGCCAACAGCCTCGCGCTTATGTCGGAGGCCGTCCACAGCGGGGCCGACCTGGTCGCCGCGCTGTTGGCGTTCTTCGCGTTGCGGGTGGCGGACCGCCCCCCAGACGCCGATCACCCCTACGGCCACGGCAAGGCGGAGCACTTGTCCGCGCTGATCGAGGGCACGATGCTCATCGTTGCAAGCGCGGTGATCATCTACGAGGCCATCGGCCGTCTCCTGGGCTCCGGTCCCACGGTGACGACGTCACCGTGGGTGTTCGGGGTCGTCGGCGTCGTGATCTGTATCGATGCCACCCGCGCGGTGACGTCCTGGCGCGGCGCGCGCCGACACCAAAGCGCCGCCCTCGCCGCCGGTGCCGTCCACTTCGCCAGCGACATGGCCGGCACGCTGGCAGTGTTGATCGGCCTGCTGGCCGTCAGCGCCGGCTACCCCTCGGGCGACGCGATCGCCGCCCTCGTCGTCGCCGTGATGGTCTTGGTGGCCTCAGGGACGCTGCTGCGCCAAAACGCGGACATCCTGCTCGACCGTGCGTCCCCCGAGGACATCAGCGCAGCCCGCGCGGCGGTCGAGGCGCTCGGCGATCTCGAGGTCCGGCGCCTGCGGTTGCGCACTGCGGCGGGGCACCATTGGGCCGACGTCGTCGTCGCGATGCCGCCCGGCGCGGCGCTGGCCCAGGCCCACGCGGTCGCGGACCGCGTCGAGGAGGCGCTCGACCTGGTCCTGCCGGGCGTGGATGCGGTCGTCCACGTCGAGCCCGGCACCGGGTCGCTGGTCGAGCGTGTGCGCGCCTCGGCGCAAGGCGTCGAGCGTGTGCGCGAGGTCCACAACGTGCAATTGATCGACCTCGACGGTCAGATCGAGGCGACGCTGCATCTCAAGCTGCCCCCGGACACGCCGTTGGCCGATGCCGATTCCACCGCTCGGCAGGTGCGGGCCGCCGTCCGGAACGAGGCACCCGAGATCGCCGCCGTCCGCACCCACCTGGAACCGCTGGCGCCGTCCCGCGCGGGCCACCACGCCGACGATGCGGCCGCCGACCAGGCCAACGCGGCGATTCGGACACGCATCGCCGAGGCGACCGGTGTCCCGCCGTCAGACGTGCAACTCGTCGAGGTCGACGCGGGCCAGGTTGCGTTCGTGGAGCTGGCCCTGCCGCCCGGGATCTCGTTGGCCGATGCGCATATCGTGGCCGCCCGCGCGCGGCGGGCCGCCCAAGCCGCACATGCAAGCCTCGTCGACGTATTCGTGCAGACCACCGCAGCTGGTGACTGATCGACGCCCAGACGACGCGGGTCGGTAAGAATGCACCTGCGGCAACTCGCGCCCGAGGTCTGGGTCGGCATCAGCGCCGCCTGGCAGACCACCCATACGATCTGCGGACGCGGCGGAGCCCTGGTGATCGACGGGCCGATCCTGCCCGGCGAGGTCGCCGCGTTGGCCATGCATGCCCGTCCGGATGTACTGATCGCCACGCATGCCGACTGGGATCACCTGCTCGCGCCGCTCGCGTTCCCGAACGCCGACCGGCGGGCCGGACGGGCAACGATCGCCCGGCTCGGCGACGAGCACGACCAGATTGCCGAGGAACTTGCCGCGTGGGACCGCGCACATGGTGGGCGGCCGCGTGGGCTGCCGGATTGGCGGCTCGCCACACAACTGGACGCACCCGCCGTGTGCGGGTCACCGGTCGGCCCGCTGCAGATCTTCCCGACATCGGGGCACACCCACGACGGGATCGCCGTCCTTCTGAGCGGACCGGAGATCCTCGTCGCAGGCGACTACCTCTCCCCGTGCGAGATCCCGTCAGTTGGGCCCGGTGCCGCGTGCGCCGACTACCTGGCGAGCCTCGGCCGCCTCGAGCACATGATGCACCAGGCCCGCTGCGTCGTTCCCGGTCACGGGTGGCCGATCGATGCCGTTCGGGCCCGGACGGTTCTCGCCGAAGACCGGCGCTACCTCGAGGCGCTGGCCGACGGCGCCGCGCCGCCCCTTCCCCGCCACGCCGCCGCCGCACCCCAACAGGCCCAGCACCGCGCCAATCTCATCGTTGCCACGGGCGCCTAGGTGTACCCAGTCACCGCATTGGTGACAGCCTGCTGATCGGCGCTCGGCCCCCGAGCGCCGAATGCCGACGCCGGGTGTTGTAGTACTCGAGCCACTCCGGCAGAGCGTGGGCACGTTCGTCGTTGCTCGTATACGGGCGTTGATAGGCCCATTCGCTCTGCAGCGTGCGATTCAGGCGTTCCACCTTGCCGTTTTGCCAGGGGCAATGGGGCCGGATGAGCACCTGGCGCGCACCCAGGCGCGCAAGGGCGGCCTGGAAATCGTGCGAGAGCCGATACGCAAAAGCGTTATCGGTCATCATCCGTTCGATGCGCGTGATGCCGTATTGGGCAAAGTGGGCCGCCGCGCGTTCGAGAAAGCCAGCGCATGTGGCACCGGTCTCATCGGGGTGGATTTCGGCATCGGCAAAGCGGGTGTGATCGTCGATGGCCGCATGCACGTAGTCGAATCCATGTCCGCGGCGGGTGTGGGGCCGGTACCCGCGCCCGGTGGCCCGCCAGCCGCCCCCGTCAGGGATGCGTCCGAGCTATTTGACGTCGAGGTGAATCAGCTCGCCCGGTGTGGCACGTTCGTAGCGCACGCCTGTCGCCGGCCCGCGACGGATCGGGATTCCGGTCAGCGCATCCAGATCACGCAAGGCCGGCATCCGATGACGGGCAAGGATGCGCCCGACGGTTGCCGCGCACATCCCCAACTCGGCAGCGATCCACTCCGGCCCACGGCGATATCGGCGCCGCAGCTCACACACACGCCGCTCGAGCTCGGGCGCGATGCGACGGGGAATGCGATGCGCAGCGCTTGTGCGATCGAAAAGCCCAGCTGGGCCCTCGGTGCGGTAGCGATAGAGCCACTTGTAGGCGCAGGTGCGCGAACAGCCAAGTTGGGCGGCGACATCACTCACCCGATACCCGGCCAGGATGCGTTCGACACGCAGCAAGCGTCCGCGCGGTGTCAGACGCGCATTAGGGTGCGACATGAGGACCTCCGAGGTGTGGATGGCTTTAGACACCTCCACAACAGCCCCGGGGTCCTCACCCGGTCAAGGGCCGTTACTAACCCTGTGAGTGGTTACACCTAGGGCGCGTCCCGGATCACCTGCTCGAGCGCGATGACCA
>JADGPF010000063.1 GCA_017882585.1 Thermoleophilia bacterium | reverse complement strand
TTCATCCGCGCGTCCGAGCGCCAGGAGACCAACTGGAACGAGGTCCCCGAGGACATCAAGAACACGTTCGACCGGCTCGGCATTCCCGAGGCCGAGCAGAAGTACCTGTCGGGCGTCTCCGCGCAGTACGAGAGCGAGGTCGTCTACCACTCGATTCGCGAGGACCTCGAGAAGAAGGGCGTGATCTTCTGCGACACCGACACGGCGCTGCGAGAGCATGAGGAGCTGTTCCGGACATACTGGGCAACGGTGATCCCGCCGGGTGACAACAAGCTTGCTGCGCTCAATAGCGCGGTCTGGTCCGGCGGCTCGTTTATCTGGGTGCCCGAGGGCGTCGAGATCGAGATCCCGCTGCAGGCCTACTTCCGGATCAACGCGGAAAACATGGGCCAGTTCGAGCGGACGCTCATCATCTGCGAGCCCGGGTCCTACGTGCACTACGTCGAGGGGTGCACCGCCCCCATTTACTCGACCGATAGCCTGCATTCCGCGGTGGTTGAGATCATCGTCAAAGAGGGCGCGCGCTGCCGCTACTCGACGATTCAGAACTGGTCGACCAACGTCTACAACCTGGTCACCAAGCGCGCGGTCGCCCGCGAGAACGCGACGATGGAATGGGTCGACGGCAACCTTGGCAGCAAGGTGACCATGAAGTACCCGGCCGTGTGGCTGACCGGCCGCGGCGCACGCGGCGAGGTGCTCTCGGTCGCGTTCGCCAGCGAGGGGATGCACCAGGACGCCGGCGCCAAGATGGTGCACGTCGCCCCCGACACGTCCTCGACGATCATCTCCAAGTCGATCTCACGCGGCGGCGGCCGCACCTCGTACCGTGGCCTGGTCAAGATCGAGCCGGGTGCCGCGCGTTCCCGGGCCTCGGTGGTGTGCGACGCGCTATTGCTCGACGAAGACAGCCGCTCGGACACGTACCCCTACATGGATATCCAGGAGGAAAACTCCTCCGTCGGGCACGAGGCAACCGTCTCGAAGGTGGCCGACGACCAGATCTTCTACCTCATGAGTCGTGGGCTCTCCGAGGAGGAAGCGATGGCCATGATCGTCCGGGGCTTCATCGAGCCGATCGCCAAGGAACTCCCGATGGAATACGCCGTCGAACTCAACCGACTGATCGAACTGCAGATGGAGGGCAGCATTGGCTAATGCGCCGGCCTGGGCCGCGGAACTGCGGCAGACCGCCACCGCCAACCTTGACCGGTTGCCGGTACTGACCGGCGAAGAGGAGGACTGGCGGTTCACACCGCCATCGGACCTCGGCCTCGCCGGCGTCGCTCCGGCTGACGGCACGGCCGTCGCGGTGGACCTTGCCGCGACCGCTGGGCCGCGGGCGGCGACGCTCGCGTTCACCGACGGCACCCCGTCGGTGCCGCACGGGGCCGACCTTCCCGCCGGGGTCATCGTTGCCGAGCTCGGCCAGGCGCTCATCGACCACGAGGACCTTGTCCGCTCACGCCTCTACAGCCTGATCGGCTTCGACGACCGACCCGGTGCCCTCAATGCCGCCACGTGGGAGGCCGGCACGTTCATCTACATCCCGCGCGGCGTCACGCTGGCGCTGCCCACCGAGACCCTCCTGAGCGCGACGGGCGCGCGCGGCCGCGTGAGCGCGCGCACCCTGATCATCGTCGAAGCCGGCGCCAAGGCCACGATCATCGACCGATACCGCTCCGGGAATCTGGCAGACCCCGTCGCGGTCTCGACGGCAACCGAGATCATCGTCGCCGAAGGCGGCGAGCTCGAACACCTGTCGCTGATCGAGTGGGGTGCCGGGGTCCGACATCACGCCCGCATCACCGCTTCGGCGGGCAAGGACGCGCGCGTGCGCTCGGTCGTGGTCACCCTCGGTGGCGACGTCGTCCGGGTCGAGGCGACGCATATCGCGGCCGGCAGCGGCTCGGATTCGCGTGCCCTCGGGCTCTTTTTCGCCGACGATCACCAGCACTTCGAGCACCGGGTGGTCGCGCGCCATGAGGCGCCGCAGTCGTACTCGAATCTGCTCTACAAGGGTGCGCTCAAGGACCAGTCCCATACGGTCTTCTTCGGCAACCTCGTCGTTCCGCCGGGTGCCCCGGGCACCGACGCGTACCAGACCAACCGCAACCTGGTCCTCAACGAGGGCGCCCGCGCGGACACGATTCCGTTCCTCGAGATCGAGACCGCGGAGGTCAAGTGCTCGCACGCCGGTGCGGTCGGCCGGGTCGACGACGAGCACCTGTTCTATCTGCGCTCGCGCGGCATTCCCGAGGAGACCGCCAAGCGGCTGATCGTGATCGGCTTCCTACAGGAGGTGCTCGCACACGTCGAGCTCGAGGAAGTGCGCCGCGACCTTGAGCATGCGGTCGCCCGGAAGCTGGCGTGACCAGTCCCACATTCGTCGAGGTCGCCGAGCTGGCCGACGTTCCGCCGGAGACGCCCGTGCGCGTCGAGGTCGACGGCACCCCGATCTGCCTGGTCAACGTGGACGGAACGATCCACGCGGTCCACGACGTGTGCACGCACGCGATGCAGTCGCTTGCGGATGGCTGGGTGGACCACGATCGCTTGGAGTGCCCCCGCCACGGCGCCGTCTTTTCGGTGATTACCGGCGAGGTACTGACGCCACCGGCGAGTGCACCCCTGCCCACGTTCGGCGTCGCGGTCAAGGACGGACGGATCCTGGTGGATCCCACGCCCAACCGCGCCCATCCCCTGTACGACAACTAGTGATCAGGAGAACCCTTCCGTTGGACGCTCCCATCCTGCAAATCAAGAGCCTCGAAGTTGCCGTCGATGGCCGTACCATCCTCAAAGGCGTCGATCTTGAGGTGCCCCAGGGCGAGATCCACGCGCTCATGGGCCCCAATGGCTCGGGCAAGAGCACCCTCGCCTACGCCCTTGCCGGCCACCCCCGCTACGAGATCACCGGCGGCTCGGTCATCTTCGACGGCCAGGACCTGCTCGACATGGCGATCGACGAGCGAGCAAAGGCGGGGTTCTTCCTGGCCATGCAGTACCCGGTCGAGGTCCCCGGCGTATCGGTCCTCAACTTCCTGCGAACCTCGCTGATTGCCCTCCACGGGGAAGAACTGAGCCCGCGGGAGTTCATGAAGCTGTTTCAGGAGAAGAGCAAGCTCTTGGAGTTCGACGCGAGCTTCACCGACCGCTACCTCAACGAAGGATTCTCTGGCGGTGAGAAAAAGCGCCACGAGATCCTGCAGATGGCGATGATCGAGCCGCGCTTCGCGGTCCTCGATGAGACCGACTCCGGCCTGGACGTCGACGCGCTCAAGGTCGTCTCGAACGGTGTCAACAGCCTGCGCGGGCCGAACTTCGGCGCGCTGATCATCACCCACTACACGCGGATCCTGCAGCACATCACGCCCGACGTCGTTCACGTGATGTTCGAGGGCAAGGTCGTCCGCACAGGCGGCCCCGAGCTTGCCGACGAACTCGAGGCGGGCGGATACGCCCAGTACGGCTCTCCGGAGCCGGCCGTGGCACCGAGCGCATAGTCGACGCGATGCCGTTGGCCGCAGATATCGACGCGCGGGCGCTGCGTGCGGACTTCCCGATCTTTGCCCCGGTCGGGGACCGCGAGCCCCTCGTCTACCTCGATTCTGCGGCCACGTCCCAGAAGCCCACCGCCGTACTCGACGCCATGGACAGGTACTACGTCGAGACCAACGCGAATGTCCACCGCGGGGTGTACGCGCTGGCCGAAGAGGCCACCGCGCGCTTCGAGGCCGGCCGCGATGCGGTCGCACGGCTGGTCGAGGCGCCACGCGAGGGCACCATCTTCACCAAGAACGCCACCGAGGCGATCAACCTGGTTGCCTGGGCGTGGGGGGTCCGCAACCTCCGCCCACGCGACGTGGTCCTCGTGACCGAGATGGAACACCACAGCGGGATCGTGCCCTGGCAGATCGTTGCCGAGATCACCGGCGCACGAGTCGTGTTCGCCCCGATCACCGGTGACGGCGAACTCGATCTCGACTGGATCGCCCGGACGCTGCGCGAGGCGCCGGTTCGGATGGTGAACGTCGTCCATGTCTCAAACGCGCTGGGGACCATCAATCCCGTTGCCGAGATCGCGCGGATGGCGCACGAGCACGGGGCGCTCGTGCTTGCCGACGGATCCCAGAGTGTCCCGCACATGCCTGTGCGCTTCGCTGACCTTGAGGCCGACTTCCTCGCATTCACCGGCCACAAGATGCTGGGACCGACCGGCATCGGCGTCCTTGTCGGACGGCCCGCCATCCTTGCCGACATGGAACCGTTCCTGGGCGGCGGCGAGATGATCTCCGACGTACGGACCGACGGATGCGACTGGGCGGATCTGCCGTGGAAGTTCGAGGCGGGCACGCCGCCGATCGCCGAAGCCATCGGCATCGGTGCCGCCGCCGACTACCTGCGCCACATCGGGCTTGAGGCGGTCCGGGCGCACGAGCGCGCGCTGGTCGCGTATGCGCTCGACGCCCTCGAGGACGTTGATGGGCTACGTGTCTATGGACCCCCGGACCCCGATCGCCGCGGCGCGCCGATCAGCTTCAGCATGCCCGATCTTCACCCGCATGACATCGCGCAGCTGGTCGATCGTCAGCGGGTCTGCATTCGTGCCGGCCACCATTGCGCAAAACCGCTCATGCGGACGCTCGGCGTCAACGCGACCGCACGTGCCAGCGGATACATCTACAACGACAGCGCCGACGTCGACGCCCTGGTGCGCGCCCTGCACGCCGCGCGGGCGTACCTGGGTGGCTGAGACGATGGCCGGCCTGGACGACCTCTACCAGGAACTGATCCTGGACCACTACCGCCGACCGCGTCACCGCGGCACGCTGGCGCACCCGGCGATCATCGTCGACCAGCACAACCCGCTCTGCGGCGACGAGCTCCACGTGACCGTGTGCCTCGACGGCGACCGGATTACCGAGATCGCCCATACCGGCGAGGGTTGTTCGATCTCGCAGGCGTCGGCGTCGATGATGAGCGACGCCATCGTCGGACACACGACCGGCGAGGCGCTCGAGCTGATCGAGCACTTCCGCCAGGTCATGCACCGCGAGGTCCAGGCCGACGAAGATCAGCTTGGCGACGCGGTCGCTTTGGAGGGCGTAAACAAGTACCCGGTGCGGATCAAGTGTGCATTACTGTCTTGGATGGCACTCAAGGATGGACTGCTGACCCGCATGGTGGACCAACAGGAGAGCCGATGACGACCGACGATGACGTCCGCAGCGCGATGAAGCAGGTCGAGGATCCCGAACTCGGGATCAACGTTGTCGACTTGGGTCTGCTCTATGGGGTCGATATCTCCGAGGAGGGGTACGTCCGCCTCGAGATGACGCTCACCTCGATGGGCTGCCCGCTGACCGAGCAGATCCTCGGCGACAGCCGCGCCGCGATCTTGCCCCTTGAAGGTGTCACCGGCGTCGACATCAGCTGGGTCTGGGAACCCGCGTGGAGCCCGGAGATGATGACCGAAGAAGGCCGATTCATGATGAAGGTGATGGGGTATGGCTGAGAGCGCCGCAGCACAAGCAGCAACACCGCTCACCCTCGAGGAGAAGAAGGCCGCAGCCAGAGCGCGCTCCCGGGCCGCGCGTGCCGCCCAGGAGGCCGGCGACGACGCCGGGCTACTGCGGGTCACCCCGGCAGCCGCGGCGTACATCCGTGCCGCCGCCACACGGGCCGGCACGCCCGCCGGCGTACGTCTGCGGATCCTTGCCGGCGGCTGCTCGGGGCTCGAGTACAAACTCGACCTGTTGGGCGCCGACGAAACCGCCGGGCCGCTCGACCGCGAAGTGGCGACGAATGACGTGCGCGTGCTGATGGATCTCAAGAGCGCGATTCACGTCACCGGGTCGGTGATCGACTACGAATCCACCCTGCTGCGCCGGGGATTCCGGATCACCAACCCCAACGCGACGGGGACGTGCTCATGCGGGGATTCGTTTACCGCGTAGCCGCTGTGGCCCTCGGCCGGCACGGAGACCGATCTGGGCCTGCAGGACTGTCCGGGTCGAGTGCGAAGATCGTTGCAATCGTCACCTCCATGCCTGGGAGAGTTCCATGTCCGAATCCGCGTCGGCAGCAGCATTCGCCTACGACCGCTCGACGACCAGCCGCCAGCCGGTCCTGAAGGCGCTCGCCTCATCGTGGGACGACGTCCCTTCGGGACCCGTGCCCGCCTCGGTGATCCAGTACTTCGAAGAGGCGATCGCCCGCGAAGAGGCACGCCGCAACGCCAGAAGCGCGCGCTACTCCGACTAGCCTCACGTGACGGGCGCGACGCGCACCCGTCACGGGGTTAGACCGCCGATGGACACGTTCGTGGGCCGATTTGGCCGACGACCAGGTGAGCGTGTCCCCGCCGTACAAGCGCGGTAACGCGGCGGAGGCGTCGCCCGGTGACGCGCCAGGTGAGCGTTGCGTCCGACATCGCTACCATCCGGTGACCCGCGGACCCTGCCCGCGGCGCGCGCGCCAGGTCACCACGACTCTTGAGGCCCATGTTCCGAAAGCGCTACACAGTGGTGATCGTCGGCGAAGCCGGCTCCTCGGCGGCCCAACGCAGCGAGGTCAGCCAGCACCGTTCCGAGCGGGATGCGCTCCTGGCGGCCCAGTACGAACGCGAGCGGCTCGGCACCATGCATGGCGACGGCACCGGCAAGTACCGCGTCGTCGTCGAACGCGAGGGCGAGGTGATCTCGACCGGCCCCGTGGCCGACCTGAGCGGCCTGCCGCCCGAGTTCGCCCACGGGGACCCGAACGACGAGCTCGAGATGCGGCTCGAGGAGTCATCGACCGATCCCGGCAGGACACATCGAATCATCCGGGCCGACGACCTGAGTGCCCCACCGTCCGGCGCGGAGCCGCGTCCCGAGCCGAGCGATATTGCCCGGGCGGGCGACGACATGTCGGCGCCGGGCGAATCGCCGATCCCGTCCGTCGCGGCGGCGCCCGACGAGGACGTCCCCGAAGGGCGCGTCCCCGAAGACATCTTGCGTCGGTTCGAGGAAGCGATCGCGCGCGAGCAAGAGCGTAAGTCCGCACGACTCCCGCGGCAGGAGTAGCCGCGGCGGCACGCTAGCCGGCCCCGAACTCCCCGAGCACGAGCTGGCGCAATGCCTCCGGCGGCTGCGCTCCGACGATGCCGCGACTGCCGTCGGCAATGACGACCGGCACCGCTTGGACCCCGATCTCGGCGCCGATCGCCAGATCCGCGTCGACGCTCGCATCGAGCTCGCCCGCGAGCGCTGCGGCGACGAGACCCGCCGGGTCCGGGTCGGCGGCGTGCGTGCGCAGCAATTCGACGAGCGCGTCGGGGTCCGTGATGTCGACGCCCTCACAGAAGTACCCGGCGAACAGTGCCCCGACGACGGCCTCGGCGTGGCCCGATTGACGCGCTGCCGCGGTCACCGCATGGGCCAGACGCGTGTTCGGACTGATCGTGACGCGGTCCAGTGCAAACGGGATCCCCGCCTCGGCACCGACCGCGACGAGGTGAGCGGTCATCCGCGCATACCGCTCCGGTCCCCCGAACTTGGTCTCGACGAGCTCCGCGAACGGAATGCCGCGGGGCGGATTCTCCGGAGCCAGCTGAAATGCGCGCCAGCGGATGTCCAGGGGCGGGCCATCCCAGTCGGCTCTCGCGCGCTGCAGATTGCGAAACCCGACGAAGCACCATGGGCAGGCCACGTCCGAGAACACGTCCACCCGCACCGGCTGACGCCCACCATTCATCTGTGTCTCCCCACGCCGAGGTCCGGCAACGGTACCGCGTACGTCACAGAACTATTTCGTTTGCGAAGTCTTAACCTTGTCAGCGTAACGCCGCCGGTGCCCCCCGCGCCCCCGGGCCAAACCCGTTCGCGGCGGATTCCCTGGATCCCACTACCCACGACGGATCTCGGCGACATCACGGAAGATGCAGGGGTTATGTATTGCAACATGTCCGTCGCCCGAACTGGGGAAGTGAACGGCGTGAAACGTTCGCAGCGCCAGGTTTCGCGCCTTGACCTTCTCTTGAGTGTTGGTAGCTTGGCCCCGGTTGGTTGTTCAGCAGGCCCGGCCGTCCCGCTCCCGAGCAAGGAATCGCGCTTATCAGCACTGGTCGCGCAATCCTCACCCGGCGTCGCGCCGCACTCGCGGGTCTTGCAGGTCTCGCGGCCGGCTTGATCGTCCCGGTGGCGACCTTGTGTCAGCCGTCCACGATCCAGGGCCAGAAGGCGCAGATCGCGCAGCTGGAGAACCAGCTCAACAGCATCAACTATCAGGCTGATGCTGCGGTCAACAACTACGACGGCGCGATCTGGCGTCTGCAGACCGCCAAGCAGCAGATCTCCGAGAACTCGGCAGCGATCGTGACCAACTCGTCACAGCTGGCCCGCTCGGAGAGCGTCTTGGCCACGCGGCTGCGTGAGCTGTACGCGACGCCCCAGCCAAATGCCGTCCAGGTCCTGCTCGCGACCGGCAACATCACCTCGGTGGTCGATACCGAAAGCCTCGTGCAGCACATCGGTAGCGAGGACGGCGCCGTCGTCAAGGGCGTACGCGGCACCCTCAACAACCTCAAGACGGAGCGGGTCCGTCTGGTCGCGGCACAGCAGACCGCGACACAACAGGTGACCGCCGCACAACAACAGAAGACCAAGGTCCTCGCGCTCCTCGGCCAGCAGAAGTCCGTCCTGGCCAACGCGCAGGCCAACCTGCGTGCCCAGATCGCCGCCCAGCAGGCGGCCGCGGCCGCCGCAGCCGCCGCCCAGGCCGCTGCCGCACAGGCGGCGCAACGCAACCAGGTCGTCCAACAGGGCACCGGGACCCAGATCTCGTCGGCCTCGGGCGTCAACTCCGGCGGAGGCGGATCCCCGGTGAGCCTCCCGTCGGGATCCGGCAACGCGGCCGCAGTCGCCGTTGCCGAGCGCTACATCGGCGTCCCGTACGTCTGGGGCGGCGAATCGCCGTCCGGGTTCGACTGCTCCGGCCTGGTCGCCTACGCCTACGCCCAGATCGGCAGGTCCCTGCCGCATTACACGGTGGCGCAGTACAACATGTTCCCGAAGGTGCCGCTCAGCCAGCTTCAGCCTGGCGACATCGTCTTCTTCTACGGCCTGTCCCACGAGGGGATGTACGTCGGCGGCGGCACCGTGATCCAGGCACCACACACCGGCGCGTTCGTCTCGTATGCGTCGCTGTCGTCGATGGGTACACCCGACGGAGCCGTCCGGCCCTAGTGCGGCGGCGCCGGATGCCCGGGGGCGGTTGGGACATCGGCGGGACCGTCCGCACGCGTGACGCTCGCTGCGGCTGATTCCAGCTCCTCCGGCGCGTTGAACAGGTACACGGGCGCCGGCCCACCCTCGAGCGCCCTCAGGCACGCGACGGCGTCCTCAAGGCGCCCGCGGAAGTCGATGGCAACCAGCTCCGGAGCGAGCTGCGCCGCCGCCTGCCGGACTTTGCCGGGCCGCGGGATCATCGGGACCGTCGTCCACCCACGCCCCGCCAGATAGAGCCCCACCGCATCACGGGCGTCGCCCACGTCGGCGATCAGCAGAGCCGTCGGCATGCGCCCAGCGTACTCCGGTCGGCGCGCCCCGTGCCGGGTCTCAAGAGTCCGCCGGATTGTGGCGATACGCAAGGTGCATGCGCACCGGTCACCTCAGGTTTCCCCGGATCGCCGCGATCGTCGCCTTTGTGGTGGTCGTCGGGCCGGTCCTCGCGACCCAGCCGGTGTTTGGGGCGGGCCCGACGGCAGCGCCTGCGCCCGTCGCTCCGATGCCCACGGTCCAAGCCGCCCAGGCCCAGGTCCTCGCCACCCAGGACCTGATCGACGCGGCGTCCGCGACGCTCGCCCAGATCCGCAACGAGCTGTTCATTGCGACGGATCCCGCGACGATCACCGCGCTCGACATCCAGCAGTCCCGCCTCCAGGTCCGCAAGACGGCGCTCATCGCCCGCTTGGCGGTCCAGCAGCGACGCCTAAACCAGCTCATCGCCGCCCAGGCGCTGGCGAGCCAGCAGGCGGGCGCAGCCTCACTCGGACTCAACCCATTGACGCCGCCCGTGCTTGGCGCGATCGCGGGCGCCAACCTACCGGCCCCGGGACCGACCGCCGCGACCATCGACGGTTTCCTGCAAAGTCAACTGAGCCCGCTCACCGGGCTCGGCGCGGTGTTCGTCGCCGACGCGGAGTCCGTCGGGGTCGATCCGCGCCTGCTGGTGGCCATCACTGGCGCCGAGACGTCGTTTGGCACCTACGGTCCCGCCCAGGCGATCCGCAATCCGTTCGGGTTGGGACCCAATTTGCGCTTCCCGAACTGGAGCGCCGCAATCCAGGCGGCCGCCAATACGCTCGGCGGCAACCTGTACCGCGGCGCCGGCCTCGTCACGATTGCCGAGATCCAGTCGCGGTGGGCGCCCCTTGGCGTCGCCAACGACCCGATGAACCTCAACAACAACTGGCAGGCGAACGTCGACCGGTACTACGCCGATCTCGGCGGCAATCCCAACGGCGCCGTGATCATCAGTGGCGCGTCACAGTTGGTGTCGCTGTCGCCGACGACCCCCGCAGCGGGCACCCAGGGTCCGGCGGCAGCCCAAACTGCACTCGGGCTGTTGGGTGTGCCGAATCCCGCCGACAGCCCGGACGGGCTCAACGACGTCGAGCTCGTCCAGACCGTCTACCAGGACCAGGGCGTTTCCCTGCCGGGATCGCTCACGGGGCTCGCCGCCGCCGGCACCGCCCAGGCGCCGCAGGGGCTGCGGGCCGGCGACGCGGTGTTCTTCGCCGATGCATCCGGCACCATCGATCACGTCGGCGTCTACCTCGGCGGCGGGGAATTCATCCATGCACCGGGCCCCGAACAGCGTGTGCGCATCGCATCGCTGTATGACAATCCGTGGCGCACCAGCTACGCCATGGCGCGGCGGTACTAGCGGGGGCCGTCCGCCGACGCCCCCCCGGGGCGCCAGAGCACGTCTCCGGCCGCACCGGCGTTCGCGACCCGAGCCAGGATGAACAGAAGGTCCGACAGTCGGTTGAGGTACCGGACCGCCTCCGGGCTCACCGGTTCATGGTCGGCCAGGGAGATCACCGCGCGTTCGGCGCGCCGACAGACCGTGCGGGCGAGGTGGAGTGCGGCGGCGGCCCGGGTGCCGCTCGGGAGCACGAAGCTCGTCAGCGGCTCCAGCCGGTCGTTGGCGATGTCGCACCACTGTTCCAAGCGGGTGACCTGCGTCGCGGTGACCTGCAGACGCGGCGGGCCCGCCGGGTCCGGCGGCTCCGGCATGGACAGATCCGCACCGAGGTCGAACAGATCGTTCTGGACGGCCGCCAGCCACCCATCCAATTCCGCGGGCAGTCCCTGGGCCCGTGCAAGGCCGATGGCGCTGTTGGTTTCGTCGACATCGCCGTAGGCACACACGCGCGCGTGGGTCTTGCGGACGCGGCTCAGATCGCCCAGATGCGTATCGCCGCCGTCACCAAGGCGGGTGTAGATCCGTGTCAGTCGCACCATCACCGCCAGATTAGCGGGATCACGGCGACAGACGCGGGCGACCCGTCGCCTGTCGGCACCGGGGCGGGGTCACCGAACCGTGGCCGGGTCCGGATGCGCCCGCACCCACCGATCGGCAACCCGCATCGCCCGCGCCTGGGTGATCGGGCCGCCGAGCTGTGCGGCACGGATCTCCGCGAGGACCTCGCCGAGCCATGGGCCCGGCGCGCGCCCGAACCGCGCGGCCAGGACGTCGCCGGGGATCGGTGAGGCGATCGGTCCGCGCGCACGCAGGCCCAGGTGGGCATGCATGACCTGGCGCGCCAGATCCAGGTGCCGCGTAATTTGGATCTCATGTGAGCGCCGACCGCGCGTCGCAAGCCGATCGGCGACGCTCAGCAGGATCATCTCGACCGGTGCGGCCCCGGTACGACGCAGGTACGCGTCGATCGTTCGCAGCGACAGGGGCTGGTCATGCACCAGAAACCCCAGCTGGAGATGCTCCGCCACACACATGACCACGGTGTCGCGTACCCGGGTGGCGGTTCGGAGGCGCAGCGCGAGGCTATCGGCCATTTCCGCCCCAAGGCGATCGTGATGAAAGAACGTGACCCGTCCGTTGGGAAGCTCGCCGCGGGTCGCCGGTTTGGCCATGTCGTGCAGCAGCGCCGAGAGCGCCAGCACCTGCCCACGCGTCAGCCCGTCGGCGACCGGCTCGTCGAGGATCTGGGTGATCGCCGGACCGTCGGACCGGAACACCGTGCCAGGGTCCTCCCGCAGGGCACAGCTGTGCTCGACGACCTCGAGTGTGTGTCCAAGCACGTCCTTGTGGTGGTAGTCGCTCTGATCAAGCCCGCGCGCCTGATCGAGCTCGGGGACGAGCGCGCCGAGGCCTCCGAGGCCGTCCAGCGCCGCGAACGCACCCCAAGCCCGTGGCAGGCTCATCATCCGATACAGCTCGTCACGCAGGCGCTCGGGTGCCTTGGACCAGAGCGCGGGCGTGGCCGCGGCGGCCAACGCGGCGCTCGGCGGATCGATCGTAAAGCCGAGTTGCTCGGCGAGGCGCGCAAGGCGCAGGATCCGCACGGGGTCGGCGGCAAAGGCTCTCGGCCCGACCGCGCGCAGCCGGCGCGCGGCGAGATCCGTGCGTCCGTCATGCGGGTCGAACAGCTCGGGCGCGCCGGCGACCGGGATCGCCATCGCGTTGACGGTCAGATCCCGCAGCGCGAGGTCCGCCGCGAGGCTTCCCCCCTGGGTCGGGGTGATGTCGACCTGCACCGGCAGCGTCCCGCCCGACAGGCGCCATGCCCCGAACGCCGAGGACAACGGGAACCGGCTCGCCCGATGCACCCGCGCCAGGCGTTCGGCGGCCGCGGCAGAATCGCCCGCGATCGCGATGTCCACGTCGGCGACCGGCCGGCCCAGGAGCGCATCGCGAAGACCGCCGCCGACGATCCAGGCGTCATCGCCCAGGACGGCCAGCGGCCCGCGCAGGCCCTCGACGCTCACCCCACGTACACCCGTGGCAGACGCTGGCTTATCCCGCACGTGACCTCGTAGTTGATCGTGCCGCGTCGCAGGGCGAGCTCCTCGGCGGTGATGCGCTGCGGGCCGGTACCCCCGAGCAGCACCACCGGTGCGCCGACCCCATCCGTGCTCTCGGGACCGAGGTCGACCGTGATCTGGTCCATCGAGACGGCGCCGACCACCGGGACGCGCCGGCCATCGACGAGCGCGTCGGCGTTGTTGCCCAGCGCCCGCGCGTACCCATCGGCGTACCCGACCGGAACCAGGCCGATACGGGTGCCACGCTGCGCGCGCCAGGTTCGTCCATAGCCGACGCTGTCCCGGGAGCGGATGGTCTTGACCATCGCGACGTACGACATCACGGTCATGACCGGGACCAGACCGAGGGCCGCCGGGTCCTCGTGGAACGGGGAGCATCCGTAGAGCGCGATCCCGCAGCGGACCATGTCGAACACCGCCCGCGGGTCACGGAACGTTGCGGCCGAATTCGCGGCGTGGATCCGGGCCGTCGGGAATGTCTGCGCCAAGGCCGTCGCGGCGGCACGGAACCGCACCAGCTGCTCGCCGAAGAACCCCGCCTGGTCGCCGTCGCGATCATCGGCGGTCGCGAAGTGGGTCATGATCCCGACGACGCTGGCCCCGGATGCCACCGCGGCGTCGCTGAGCGCGGGGATATCCTCCGCACGGGCGCCGAGCCGGCCCATGCCGGAATCCAGCTCGAGGTGCACGCCGGCGACCCCGGACTCCACGGCGGCGTAGACGCCCTCCGGGGTCCACGTCACGACCTCGACCGCGGTCTCCCCCGCCCGGACCCACTCCCCGCCGCTCAGTGGGCCCATGACGATGATCGGCGCGGTCAGTCCATGCATCCGCAGTTGCTCGGCCTCCGCGATCGTATGCACCGCAAGCGCACCCGCGCCCGCATTGATCGCGATGCGACTGCACGCCACCGCGCCATGCCCGTACGCGTCGGCTTTGACCACCGCCACGACGCGCGCGGAGCCGGCGGTGGCAGCGATGCGGCGCACGTTCTGGGCGAGGGCGGCGCGATCGATGCGCGCGTGGGCGCGCTCGACCGTACCGATCATTGCCGCCCCGCGTCGGCGAGGGCCCGCGCGTGGGCGATCGCTCCGGGGAGTGCGGCGATCAGATCGCCGGCCACCGTACCGTCACCGAAGCCGGCCCGGACACCGGCGATCGCGTGTGCACAGACCGCGGCGATCGCCGCCCGCCCGGGGTCCAGGCCCTTGGCGAGCGCGGCGGCGGTGATCCCGGTCAGCACATCCCCCGAACCGGCGGTCGACAATTCGGGGCCCCCGCCCTGCGCCACGAAGACCGTGCCGTCGGGGCTGCACACGATCGTGCCCGGCCCCTTGAGGACGACCGTCGCGCCACTCGCCTGGCACAACTCGAGCGCCGCGCCGAGCCGATCGCGATCGACATCACCCCGCTCGCAGCCGAGCAGGCGCGCCGCCTCGCCCGCGTGCGGGGTGAGCACCGTCGGGGCGCTCCGGCCATGCACCGCATCGAGCCGCCCGACCAGGTGCCACAGGCCGTCGGCATCCACAACCATCGGCTGCGAGACGCCACCCAGAACCCCGAGCACGGCATCCGTGGTCGCCCCGCCGCGTCCGATCCCGGGCCCGAGCGCGACGGCGCCCGTCCGGACCGCCTCGGCGATGATCTGCGGAACCGACGCGCCCCCGAACGAGCCGTCGTCATCGGTGATCGGCACACACATCACCTCACGCATCATCGGGGCCATCAGCGCCTGCACCCGCGCCGGCACGGCCGCGACGACCAAGCCGGCCCCCGCCCGCAGTCCGGCCTGCGCGCAAAGCACGCCGGCTCCGGTCAGCCCGGGCGCCCCGGCCACGACGAGCACCGACCCGGCCCCATATTTCTCACCGGCCGCGTCCTTGGCGGGAATCTGCGCCGCGACCGACGGACCGGCGAGCCACGCCAGCGGCTCCGTCCGGATGCCGCTCGGAATCCCGATGTCGATGCTCACAACCTCGCCGGCGTGGGTACGCCCGGGGGACACGTGCAGCCCCGGCTTGTCGCCGTGATAGGTCACGGTCAGATCCGCGTCGATACACGCCCCTTCGACGTGACCGCTGTCCGCGTCAACCCCGCTGGGGACATCGAGGGCGACGACGGGGCCGGGCCAGCCGCCCGCCCAGGCGACCATCGCATCGAGCGGCGCCCGTGGCGCGCCGCGGGTGCCCGTACCGAGTAGGGCGTCGACGAGCACCGCACCGGCCTGCGGGTGGTCACCCGGATCGAACGGTCCCAGTGTCACGCCCATGGCGAGCGCCACATTGCTCATGGTGTGCGCATCCGGAGTCGTCGGCGCTCGCCCCTCGGCCGAGATGATCTGCACGCGCCAGCCGGCCTCCGCGAGGTGCCGTGCGACGACCATGCCATCGCCGCCGTTATTGCCTGTGCCGACCATCACGACCGCGTGCCGGATGTCGGGCCAGCGCGCGAGGATCGCCCGGGCGCTCTCGAGGCCCGCACGTTCCATCAACACCACGGCCGGCAGGCCAAACCGCCCCGATGCGTCCTCATCAGCCTCCCGCAGCGCAGCGGCGCCGAACAGCGGCGTGAGCCCGGGAAACGGATGCGGGATGCGGGAGCGAGCGGTCGGCACACCACCATCCTACGACGACCGGGCACCGAGCTCGTGACTTGCGAGAATCGCATCGCCGCCCGTGCCCCGGACCCGGGCGTGCCGGCGGACCCTCACGCCGCGCGGTCGTGCGCCTCCGCGACGGCCACGGCGGCGGCCGTGCCGCGGCTATGCGTCAGCGATACGGAGATCGCCGTGATCCCGAGGTCTGCGGATCGTCGTGCATACCTGCCAGTCAGCGCGACGCTCGGCGCGCCGGCGGGGCCGCGTACGACCTCGACCTCGCGCCAGCGGGTCATCCCGATCCCCAAGGCTTTGCCGACGGCCTCTTTGGCGGCAAACCGGGCCGCGAAGTGTTGGGCCGGAAACGCCCGGGAATGGCAGTAGGCGGCCTCGGCTGGCGTGAAGCAGCGCTCGGCAAAGCGCGGCCGGCGCGCAAGCGCCTGCGCGATCCGGTCGATTTCGATCAGGTCGATCCCGACGCCGATCACCGCCATGACCGCTCGCTACTCGACGGTGACGGTCTTGGCGAGGTTCCGCGGCTGGTCGACGTTGAGACCGCGCGCGGTCGCAAGCTCGTACGCGAACAGCTGCAGCGGTACGACGGTGGTCAGGGCCGACAGCAACGCTGGAGTCTTGGGCGTCCACAGCACGTCGTCGACGTGTTGTGAGATCTGGCGATTGCCCTGGGTCGCGACGGCAATCACGCGTGCCCCACGGGCCTTGACCTCCTGGATATTGGAGATGACCTTGTCGAACACATGGCCGTCCGGGGCCACGACGACCACCGGCGATCCTTCCTCAAGCAGGGCGATCGGTCCGTGCTTCATCTCCCCGGCAGGGTAGGCCTCGGTGGGGATGTAGCTGATCTCCTTGAGCTTGAGCGCACCCTCGAAGCACACCGGTACGCCGACATGACGACCGAGGTACAAAAAGAACTCACGATCGCGGTAGCGCTGGGCGACCTCGGCGACCTTGGCGGGCCCGTCGGATGCCAGATAGGCCTCGATCAGGTCGGGCACGCGACGCAGGTCCTCGGCGAGGTCGGTCGCGCCCGCCTCGGTGAGTGCCCACTTGAGGCGACCGAGCTTGAGCGCCAGCAGAGCCAGTGCCATCACCTGAGCGGTGTGGGTCTTGGTCGCCGCGACACCGATCTCCAGTCCGGCACGCGTGTACAGCGCGCCGTCGGCGTCGCGGGTCGCCTGCGAGCCCATGATGTTGGTCAGCGCCACGACGTGCGCCCCGCGCTCACGCGCGACGCGCATCGCAGCCAGGGTGTCGGCGGTCTCGCCGGACTGGGTGATGCCGATGACCAGGTCCCCTGGACCAGCAAGACAGGTGCGGTAGCGGTACTCGGAGGCGACCTCGATGTGGACTGGCACCCGCGCCCAGTCTTCGATCAGGTAGCGCCCGATCAGCCCGGCGTGGAATGAGGTGCCGCACGCGACGATGTGGATGCGCTCGACGCGTGCCAGTGCCGCGTCGTCGAGCCCCAGTTCGTCGATGATGACCGACCCGTTGTCGCGGAGACGATCACCGATGGTGTCCCACAGCGCGGCCGGCTGCTCGTGGATCTCCTTGAGCATGAACGTGTCGTAGCCGCCCTTCTCGGCGGCGTCCTCGTCCCACTCCACGCGCTCGACCGGATGCGGGGCGCTCGCCCCGTCGGCCGTGAGCACGTGGACGCCGTCGGCGTCGAGCACCACGATGTCGCCGTCGTCGAGGTTGATGATCTCGCGCGTCTCGTGCAGGAACGCCGGGATCGCCGACGCCAGAAACGATTCATCCGTGCCAACACCAACAACCAGCGGGCATTCAAAGCGGGTGCCCACCAAGCGCCCGGGCTCGTCGGCGTGCGCCGCGACAAACGCGTAATGGCCGGCGATCATCGGGATGACGGCCCGAATCGCTTCGACAAGGTCGCCCTGGTAGGCCCGCGCGATCAGGTGCGGCAGCACCTCGGTGTCCGTCTCGGAGTGGAACACCACGCCGCCATCCTGCAGCTCGCGCCGCAGCTCCATGTAGTTCTCGATGATGCCGTTCATCACGACGGCGACGCGTCCGTCTCCCGACAGGTGCGGGTGAGCATTGGCTTCGGTCACCCGGCCGTGCGTCGCCCAGCGGGTGTGGCCGAGACCGGTCGTGGCAACCGACGCCCCGTTGAGGCTTTCGCTGGCCGCCCGCAACTTGCTCAGGTTGCCGACCGCGCGCACGAGCGCGAATCCGTGGCCCGGGCCGTCCAGGAGCGCAAATCCGGCGGAGTCATAACCGCGGTATTCGAGCCGCTCGAGACCTTGGACGATCAACTCCTGGCAGGGACGCCCGCCGACGTAGCCGATGATGCCGCACATGTCTGCCTCCGAGTGGTGCGATCAGGACTGCGGAGCCGCATCACCGAGCACACGCTCGACCACGTCCGCAATCCGTGCACACCAACTGTCACAATCCTTGCCGTCGGGCGCCTCGACCATCACGCGAACGAGGGGCTCGGTCCCGCTTGCACGAACGACCACGCGGCCATCTTCACCGAACGCGGCGTCGAACGCGCGAACTTCGTCCCATATCTCTTCGGCACCTGCGAGCTCGCCTTTACGAGAACAGCGAATCCCGACGAGCTTTTGCGGCAGCCGCCGCATCACGGCGGCGGCCTCACCGAGCGTCTGGCCCGACGCGATCAAGGCATCCAATACCATCAGGGCCGTGGCCAGGCCATCGCCGGTCGGCCCGCTGCGCAGGTTGATCAGGTGCCCGCTCTGCTCGCCGCCGAGCACGTATCCGCCGGCGAGCATCTCTGCCAGGACGTAGCGGTCGCCGACATCGGTCCAGCGGACCTCGATGCCGCGCAGGCCCATTGCGCGCCGGAATCCGAGGTTGGTCATCGTGGTCGTCACAACCGCATCCCCGGGCAGACCGCCGCCGGCCTGCATGTGCAGGGCAAGGATCGCGAGGATCTGATCGCCGTCGACCAGGGCACCAGCGTGGTCGACCGCCAAGACCCGGTCACCGTCGCCGTCGAAAGCAAACCCGAGTCGGTGCCCGCCCTGACGAACCGCGGCCTGCAACGCCTCGGGATGCGTCGAGCCACACCCGTCGTTGATGTTGGTCCCGTCGGGTGTGGCGTTGATCACCGACACGCGCGCGCCGAGTCGGCGCAGGACCTCGGGGGCGGTCACCGACGTGGCGCCGTTGGCACAGTCCACGACGACCGTGATGTTCGCGAGCGATGTCGCAAAGCGTGCCATCAGGCTCGTGATGTAGCGGTCGGCAGCGTCATCGACGACGGTGATGTCGCCCAACCCAGCGCCAGTCGGGCGCTCAAGCGCGTCCGGTTCGGCCATTCGCCGCTCGACCTCGGCTTCTTGAGCGTCCGCGAGCTTGAACCCGTCGGGACCAATCAGCTTGATGCCGTTGTCGGCGAACGGGTTGTGCGAGGCGCTGATGACTGCTCCGGCCGCGGCCCCAAGCGCGGGTACCAGTTCGGCGATCGCGGGTGTCGGCAGCACGCCCACCAGCAGCACGTCGATCCCGGCGGCGGCCAGACCCGCGGCCAGTGCGGACTCGAGCATCGGCCCGCTCCGGCGCGTATCGCGGCCGATGACCACCTGCTGGTGCGCGGTGAGCCCGGCGCCGAGCGCACGGCCGATCCCGACCGCCAGTTCCGGCGTGAGTTCGCGGTTCGCGATGCCGCGAACCCCGTCCGTCCCAAAGAGCCTGCGGGCCGTCTGGGCGCTCATGACCGCCTGCGAACTAGCGCTTGGAGAACTGCGGCCGCTTACGGGCGCCCTTGAGGCCGGCCTTCTTGCGCTCTTTCTCACGCGCATCGCGCGTCAGCAGGCCTTCGCGCTTGAGGTCCGGACGCAGCTCGGGGTCGACGACGCAGAGCGCACGGGCGATCCCGTGGCGCAGCGCGCCGGACTGGCCCGAGGGTCCGCCGCCATTCAGGCGAGCGATCACGTCGAACTGGCCCAGCGTGCCCGTGGTCACCAGGGGCTTGAGCGCGTTGGTCACCAGCACGCGACGCCCGAAGTACTCCTCGGCGGGGCGCCCGTTGCAGAGCACCCGACCCTCGCCGGGGGCGAGGATGACTCGGGCGATGGAGGTCTTGCGCTTGCCGGTCGCGATGAACCGGCCAAGTTGATCAGTCTTCATGCGGGGACCTCTGCCTTACGCTCAATTCGAAGGGGCTGCGGGTTCTGGGCGGTGTGCGGGTGCTCGGGACCCGCGTACACCTTCAGCTTGGTCAGCTGCTTGCGGCCGAGCCGGTTCTTGGGGAGCATCCCGCGAACCGCCATCCGAATCACCTCTTCCGGACGCAGCGCGAGCTGCTCGGCGAGGGTGCGGCTGCGGATTCCGCCCGGATAGCCGGTATGGCGGTAATAGCGCTTGTCGCGCAGCTTCTGTCCGGTGACCGCGACGCGCTCCGCGTTGACGACCACCACGAAGTCGCCGGTGTCGACGTGAGGGGTAAACCACGGCGAGCGCTTCCCACGCAGTGTCTCGGCGATCGATGTGGACATACGCCCAAGGTTTTGCCCGTCCGCATCGACGACCCACCATTGGCGGTCGACGGTTCCAGGCTTGGCGCTTACGGTCTTCACGGTGGTCCGCGTCCCTCCGGATAATGGCAATGCAGTAGCTGACCCAACCCTCTGGGCCGACCGCGGAGATTACGAGAATGGGGGCTCCGGCGCAACCCGCAGGGGCTGCGCCGGCCGGTGCGCGCCCACCATGCGCGGTTCCGTCCGATCCCGGCTGTGTAATACGGGCCAACACGGAATGGCGCAGCGCGCGCTCCTGCATCCGTTGCGCCCGTTACCAACGAGGCACGGTTGCCATGTCGTCAAGCTCGGTAAATCGCTGTATCGCCATCGCCGCCCACGGCCGTCGCTGCCAGCAATCCACCTATCGCGGCAGCCCATACTGCTGGCACCACACCCAGAGCCGCAAGGTCTGGGCGCCCAGCCGGGTCTCGACGCGCGCACGGGCCGCGGACGCGCCGGTCTTCGCGCTGGCGACGCCGGAGACCCCTCCCCCGACCCCGGCGATCGAGCGCATCGCCGTGCGGCTGAACCGCGGTCAGCTCGAGCAGCTGGCGCGCTTCCTCGAAGCCCCCGGGGATGGCACGCTGGTGATCGGCCGCGCCCACGGGTACGTCGAGGTGCGCGGGTCGGCGCGACCGGCCTTCTCAGCGCCGCGCGCGCAGCACGGCGGCTAACGGGCCGGGCTCATTCCCACTCGATCGTCCCCGGCGGCTTGGACGTGATGTCGAGCACGACCCGGTTGACACCAGGCACCTCATTGATGATGCGGTTGCTGATCTGCTCGAGCAGCTCGTGTGGCAGGCGCGCCCAGTCGGCGGTCATCGCGTCGTCTGACGTGACGGCGCGGATGACGATCGGATACGCATAGGTGCGCTCGTCGCCCCGCACGCCGACACTCTTGACCGCCGGTAACACCGCAAAGCTCTGCCAGAGTTCCCGGTAGAGCCCCGCACGACGGATTTCCTCCTGCAGTACGAAGTCGGCCTCCCGCAGGATCTGCAGCCGTTCGGAGGTCACCTCGCCGATGATCCGGATCGCCAGCCCCGGGCCCGGAAACGGCTGCCGCCAGACCATCCGCTCCGGCAGGCCGAGCTCCTCGCCGACGACGCGAACCTCATCCTTGAACAGCTGGCGCAGTGGCTCGACGAGCTCGACCGAGATGTCCTCGGGCAGTCCGCCGACGTTGTGGTGACTCTTGATCTTCGACGCATCGCGCGAGCCCGATTCGATCACGTCCGAATACAGGGTCCCTTGGACCAGAAAGCGCACGCCGCCGAGCTTGCCGGCCTCGTGCTCGAAGGTCCGGATGAACTCCCGACCGACGATCTTGCGCTTCTGTTCGGGGTCGGTGACACCCGCGAGTTCGGCCACGAAGTGGTCTTGGGCGCGCACGTGGATGAGCGGTACGTGGAAGTAGGTGCCGAAGGCCTCCTCGACCTGCTCGCCCTCATCCATGCGCAGCATCCCGTGGTCCACGAAGATGCAGGTCAATCGGTCGCCGATCGCCCGGTGCACCAGCAGCGCGGCCACGGCAGAGTCGACTCCGCCGGACAGCGCGCAGATGACCCGTTCGTCGCCCACCTGCGCACGAATCCGCGCGACCTGATCCTCGATGACGTGGACCGGCGTCCAGGTCGGCGCGCAGCCGCAGCTGTCAAACAGGAATGCCTTGAGCAGGTCGGTGCCGAACGGGGTGTGGACCACCTCGGGGTGAAACTGCACCCCATAGAGGCCACGGGCACGATCTTCCATTGCCGCGACAGGCGCGTGCGCGGTGCGGGCGGTCGCCTCAAAGCCCGGGGGCGCCAGCACGACGGCGTCGCGGTGGCTCATCCAGCATTGGTCCAGCGGCACGTCGCGCAGCAGCCCGTCGCGTCCGAGGACCTCAAGCTCGGTCTTGCCGAATTCGGCCGCGCCGGTGCGGGCGACCTCACCGCCCAGGACCTGGGCCATGCTCTGCATCCCGTAGCAGATGCCCAGCACGGGCACGCCGAGCTCCAGCAGTTGCGGGTTCAGCTCCGGCGCGCCCGGCTCGTAGACGGACGCCGGACCACCCGAGAGCACCAGGCCCCTGGGATGCAGCGCCGCGATCTTGGCCGCCGGCATGTCGTGGGGGATGACGGCCGAAAACACGCGGCACTCGCGGATACGGCGGGCGATCAGCTGGGCGTACTGGGCACCGAAGTCGACGACCAACACACCACCGGGAACGGCGCGGGCAAGCTCCGGATCCAGGCCCGGACCGGCTGTCGACACCTATCCCATCCCCACGGACTGCGCCTGCTGCAATCGCTTGCCTTCGCTGCGCAGCCCGGGGGCCACCATCACCTCGCACTTCTGGAAGCTCTGGATCGAGTCATAGCCGCAGGTCGCCATCGCGGTCCGCAGGCCACCGGTCAGATTCAGCGTCCCGTCGTTCTCATGTGCGGGGCCGACGATGATCTCCTCGAGCGTCCCGATGGTGCTCGTCTTGACACGCGTCCCACGCGGAAGAGTTGGGTGGAAGGTCGCCATCCCCCAGTGGTAGCCGTGCCCCGGTGCCTCGCTGGCCTTGGCCAGCGGCGAGCCGATCATGCACGCGTCCGCGCCGCAGGCGATCGCCTTGGCGAGGTCACCCCCGAAGCTCATGCCGCCGTCGGCAATCACGCTGACGTACTGACCGGTCTCCAACAAGTGCTGCATCCGAGCGCCGGCGGCATCGGCGATCGCCGTCGCTTGCGGCACGCCGACGCCGATCACCTGCCGGGTCGTGCAGGCCGCACCCGGTCCGACGCCGACCAACACGCCGACCGCGCCGGTGCGCATCAGGTGCAGGGCCGCCTGGAACGACGCACAGCCACCGACGATGGCCGGGATTGGTAGCTCGGAGATGAACTGCTTGAGATCGAGCGGCTCGACGACGGTTGAGACGTGCTCGGCGCTGACGACGGTGCCCTGGATCACCAGGATGTCCAGACCCGCGTCGAGCGCCGGCGTGATGTAGTCGCGGACGCGCTGCGGGGTCAGCGATCCGGCGACGACGATGCCGTTGGCCTTGAGCTGCCGCACGCGCTCAGCCACGAGTTCGGGGTCGATCGGCTGCCGATAAATCTCCTGCAGTCCACGAGTCGCATCGGCGGGCGCCATCTTGGAGATCCGTTCCAGCTGGTCGTCGGCGTCGGCGTAGCGGACCTGGATGCCCTCGAGATTCAGAACCCCGAGGCCGCCGAGTCTGCCGAGTTTGGTCGCCGTGTTGACATCGACGACGCCGTCCATCGCGGACGCGAGCAGCGGCAGATCGAACGTATGGCTGTCGAGCCGCCAGGAGAGATCGACGTCTTCGGGATCACGCGTCCTCCGGCTCGGAACGATTGCGATCTCGTCGAAGCCATAGGCTCGACGACCCTTCTTGCCTCGCCCGATCTCGATCTCCACGCATCCGCTCCTTGTTCCCCTGGCCGACCGTCACCCGCGCCGCCGCTCACCACCCCGAATGCACAGAAACCCAGGTCAGCGATGGCCGGTCCTGGGTCGTCTACGGCCGCTGCCAGGCGGCAGTTCTGGGCGGGCTCGGCGGAACACTGAGGGTACCGTACCGGCACGGACGTCGCCGCTCGATCGACAGGTCAATCTGCGGTATTTGCCACTTCATCGAGGCGCCAGATCTGGACCTGACGGCGCAGCGCCTCGACGTCACCACTGTCGAACACACCGGCGCCGGGACTGAGCGTGTTGGCCGCGCCGCAGGCAACCGCGAGCGCCAGCCGGGTCTCGGGGTCATCGCCGCGGCTGAGGCCCGCCAGGTACCCGCCGATCAACGCGTCGCCGGATCCGACGGTGCTCGCTGCGTCGCGGGCGGGCAGGTAGGCCCGGTAGGTCGAGGTCCCCTTGATCGAGGGCTCGCGCAGGCGCGCGACGCAGCCGTCGGCGCGGTGGACGATCGCCGAATGCGAACTCAAGCTGCCGATGGTGTCCGCCGCGCCGGCGAGATCGATGTCGTCGTTGAGTTCGTACCCGACGATCTCCTCGGCCTCGCGCGCGTTCGGGCTCACCAGGTCCGGATCGGCTGCCAGGCCGAAACGCAACGGGGGGCCCTGTGCGTCGAGTGCGGTCAACACCTGGCTTTTGATCTCGCGGATCACCCGCGCGTAGTAGTCCTCGGGTACGTTCGGCGGCAGCGAGCCGGCCAGCACAAAGATGTCGGCGCCGCGAGCGAGGTAGCTGATCTTCTCCATGAGCATCTCGAGCTCGTCGTCGTCGACCGTCGGCCCGTGTTCGATGATCTCCGTCTGGCTCCCGTTGGGGTCGATGACGGCCGTCGAGGTACGCGATTCGCGCCGAATCCGCACGAAGTCGTTGAGGATGCCCTCGCTGGTCAGGCCCTCGATGATCGACGCGCCGGTGCGGCCCCCGGCGAGCCCGGTGGCGATGACCGGCTCGCCCAAGCGCTTGAGCGTGCGTGCGATGTTGATGCCCTTACCACCGGCCAGCGCGAGCGCGTCCGAGGCCCGATTGCGTGTGCCCGACTGGAAGTTGGGCACCGTCAGGGTGCGATCGAGCGCGGCGTTAAGGGTCACGGTGACGATCACGTCAACCCACCGCCGGGACGGCCGCTGCCGCGACGAGCGTCCGGACCCCGATGATGCGTGCGCCCTGGCGTACCGTGACGCGCCCCAGCACCTGACCCGCCTGAACCGGTGCCGTCACAATGTGGGGGAGATTGATTGTTTGGCTCACGGGCAGATCGATTCGTATCACCGACGTCAATGACTGGTCGACCGTGACATGCACCAACACGTCGGATTCGCCCGCCACGGGAATCGTACCCTCAGCGGCGCCTCGTTTGAGCACGGTGCGGCGGGCGAAATGGTGGAACGCCCATGTGGCCAGTCGTTCGACGTCGGCGGTCCGCGCCGCGACCGACGGCGCCGCAAGCTCCGCGATCCAGATCTGGGCGTGCGTCCCCGGAGCGACGACCCGGCAGACGATGGTCTTGCGGGCCAGTGCGGTCGATCCCGTCTTGATGATGTCGATCGGCGACCATGTCGTCAGGGCACCGTCTTGGCTGACCAGCACACGCCGCCCCCGACCGCCCGGTCCGGGCACGACGGCACGGCGCATATGCAGGATCGGCGCCAGTGGTCGGATGGCGGCAACGACGCGGCCCAGCCGCACGAGGTCACGGGCGCTGGTGAAATGGCGTGTCGCATCCAGCCCGTCGGGATTGGCGTAGTGGGTATCGGTGAGCCTCAGCGCGCGCGCCTCACGATTCATCAAGGTCGCAAAGTGGGGCACGGAGCCGCCGACGGCGTCGGCGATCGCGACAGCGGCATCGTTGCCGCTGGCGATGATCAAGCCCTCGAGCAGTTCACGGATGGTCACCCGCTCACCGGCGACCAGGCCCATGTGCGAGCCCGGGGTCGCTGCGGCGGAGGACGAGACACGCACGCGGGCGTTCAGCGACCGGTGGGTCACCGCGACCAGCGCCGTCATGAGCTTGGTCGTGCTGGCCATCGGGAGACGCAGATCGGGGCGCCGCTCGGCGAGGACCGTGTTCGTCGCCGGATCGACGATCACGAAGCTTCGTCCCGCGACCGGCGGCACGCGCGCCATGCGTACGGAGGCCGCCGAGACGTGGACCGCGATTGCCGCGACGGAAACACCAACCAGGGCCCATTGGTGCGCTCGCATCACGTTACGATCGTAACAAGGTCGACCCACTTCCCGGCGGTGTGTGCGCGGATCCGCCCGAGCGGACCCGCGCACCGATTCATCCCGAGACGTCCCACAGCTGAGCACGCAGCGCCTCCGCGGCGACACGGGGGTCCGCTGCGTACAGGATCGACCGGCTCGCGGCGACGACCGCGGCGGCGCGCGTGCCGGCAAAGGCGGCGCCGAGATCCTCGGGTCGGCCGCCTTGGGCCCCCACCCCGGGGATCAGGAACGGCTGGTGCGGCATCAGCTCGCGCAGGACGGCCAGGTGGTGCGGCGCCGTGGCGCCGACGACGGCGCCGACGTCCGACATGCCGCTCGACCCGACGCCCGCCGCGCCCCAGGCGGCCACCAGACGGGCGACCGACTCGTACCACGGGGATCCGTCGGCGAGGCGGAGGTCCTGCAGGTCGCCCGCGCCGGGATTCGACGTGCGCACCAGCACGAACAGTCCACGACCGGTGGCGCGGGCCGCCGTCACGAATGGGGTGACCGCGTCGGTGCCGAGCAGCGGGTTGACCGTGACGGCATCGAACGGGGCCCGCAGGAGGGCGTCGGCGTAGGCGCCGCTGGTGACAGCCACGTCACCCCGTTTTGCGTCGGCGATGACCAGGAGCCCCAGCTCGGCGGCGAGCGTCGCGACGCGCTCCAGCGCGTCCCACCCGGCCGATCCAAGGCGTTCAAACCAGGCCAGCTGCGGCTTGACCGCGACACATGCCGGCGCCGCGGCCATGATCACCCGTGTGCAGAACTCGCTCGCGCCGGCGGCACCCTCGCCGATCCGCGCCGGATCCGGATCGAGCCCGAGCACGACCTGACTCTCGCGGGCCGCGACCGCCCGCGCCAATCGATCACCGAACCCCGGCGTCGTACTCACAGCATCAACCCCCGCACAATCGGCAATGTCAGCGTGCACATGACCGAGGTCACAAACACCGCCCCGACCAAGACATCACGCCGCAACCCGTACCGCACACCCAAGACCAGCGACATCATCGCCGTCGGCATCGCCGCCATCAAAACGACGGTGTGCAGCACCGCCGGGGCGAGCCCGAGCAGCGTACCGATCGCGAGCCCCACGATGGCGCCGCCGACCAGCCGGGCCACGGTGATCATCCCCACCTCGGGCCACGCGCGCCGCAACGCGCGCCAGTCGAGCATCAGGCCCGCGTAGAGCATCACCAGCGGGAGCGTCGCACTGCCGAGGAGCACCAGCGGACGGTTGATCCAGTGCGAGGGCGTCCCAAGCCCCACCAGGTTCCACGCGAGGGCGACGTAGAGTGCGACCATCGGCGGCATCAGCAGTCCGCGCCGCAGCGCGCTCCAGTCGATCCCGCTCGTGCGGCCCTCGACCGATCCGTAGGAGTTTGCGATCACCACCGTGGAGGTCCAGGTGATCACGCCCGTCGCGAACGCGTCGTAGAACACCGCGGCCGCCAGCGACACGCCCAAACCGCTCGCGGCAATCAGCGGCACGCCGAAAAAGCCCGTGTTGCCCACCCCGGTGGCGACCAGCATTGCGCCCTCGGTCGGGCGGTCGGCGTGTCGGACGCGTGCCATGACCCATCCGATGCCCAGCATCACCACGTGGATCAGGTATCCGGCGATCGGCACCAGCACCAAGCCGAGCGACAATCGCTCGTGGGCGATGATCGTAAACACCAGCGCCGGCATCGTCGCGTAGATGACGAGGTTGACCAGCACCGGCCCGTTGTCCTCGCGCAGCACGCGCGCATGCCGCAGGCCGACGCCGATCATGATGAT
This sequence comes from Thermoleophilia bacterium, assembly GCA_017882585.1. GTDB lineage: Bacteria > Actinomycetota > Thermoleophilia > Miltoncostaeales > Miltoncostaeaceae > CAITWD01. The sequence continues at coordinate 6,474 of JADGPF010000063.1, read as the reverse complement.
CGCAAGCGCGGCGATTGAGGTCACGAGCACGCCCTACTCCGTGACCGGCCCGCGCGCAGCGGGCGCGAGGCTGGCTACCGAGACGACCAATCGCTGCACGCCGGGGATGATGTCACGCCACCCGGGCGCCGGACGCGACGCGCCGATCAGGTCGCCGGCGGGCTCACCTCATGCCAGTACTGGATCGACCAGGAGTTCTCAATCGTCGGGAACAGCGGGGGGCGCAGCGTCTGGAGGATCTGGTCGTAGTTGTAGGTACGGCTCGCGAACATCGACGCGTAACCGCCCTGCGCGGTGGCGATGGACCCGGTGAACGTCATCGAGGTATGGGTCGAGCTGCTGGTGTCGGTGAACCACTGACCGCTCTGCGCCAGCGTCGCGGCGCGCCAGCTGAGTGTCTGCGGCGCGAACTGCGAGATGATCAGGTTCCCCGAGGCGATCAGTCCGAGCACGCTTTGCGTGCCGGACGCGTAGGAGATATTGCCGCCGATGTACAGGTTGCCCGGGGTCGCGACGGTCACCTGGCCGTTGACCACCGAGTCCCGGACACCACTTGTCGAGGAGCACGCGTCGGTGAGGTTCTGGCCGTTGCCGACGATGACGGGCTGCTGGAAATACATGTAGAACGGCGCGTCACCGCTCGGCAGCGTGTACGTCGTCGGGCATCCAAGCGTTCCGATCGCGACACCGGGATCGGTCGTGTTGGTGACCGGGTAGACCCGCACCTGGCCTGCGGACAGGAACTGGATCTCCCACGCGCTCACCGACGCATTGTTGGCGTACACCCCGGTCGCTTTTGCGGCAGACTGGATGTTGCTGATCGCTCCGGTAAAGGTCGTGAAGTCGATCGGTGTCGGGAACTTGTCCGAGAACGCCGGGGTCGTGGTCGAGTCGAATGCTCCACCGACGGAAAACGCCGGGTCGGTCGCATCGGACTTGAGGCAGGTCGCGCCGGAGGAATCGTTGCGGCACACCTCGTGTTCGGCATAGATGGCGCCGACCGCAGTGCCCTGGTGGACGACGTCCTGGGCCGAATAGATCTTGCCGGTCGTGGTGGCGCTCGATCCGTACGCGATACTCGCGTTGGAGATCATCTGGTAGTTGGCGATCGACTCCGGAGATACCTGCGCGACGATAGAGCGGACAACCGGCGTGCCGCTGCCGACCTCGGCGGTCGACTGGACGAAGATGCTGTTCTGGTCGTTGGGGTCCGCGAACAGGCGCAGGTTGTACTTTGCGATGCCGAAGCGGGCGTTTTGCAAGGTGACCCACGTGTGGATCTTGGCCGGGTACGTCCATGTGTGCCCGGGTGTCCATGCCGCGCCGGGGTTGACCGTCCCGCCCGTGCTCGAGTCCGTCCGGGGATCCTCGGCGGTATCCACGTAGTTCAGCCAGTACTGGGGGTTCTCGACCAGTCGCGAGATGTAGACCTGCACACCGGCCTCGGCGGCCTCAAGGGCGATGTCGTTGCGGTTGCTCGCCGCGGTCTGGAAGACGCTCGACTGCGCCCACGACAGGCTGGCCACCACGAGCAGCGCGGCGATCGCGCTGATGAAGATGACGACGATCAACGTCTGGCCGGATTGTCGGTTGCGGGTGCGCATCGTGGGTTAGTTGTTCGCCGAGGTCGGGTTTTGGGGCACGACGTCGGTCGTGAGCGCGAACTGCTGGGGCGAATTCCCCAGCTTGTATTTGGCCAGCATGTTCACGTGGACGAGCGCGATGCCGATCGTCGTCGGCGCCGATAGCGTCGCGGCGAGTGTCACGCCATTGCCGTTGACTGCGCTAAACAGCGGTGCGCCCGACGAGTTGGCGACCGAACTGACGAGCGTCTCGGCGCTCGAGAACGCGCTATAGGTGTACGGCGGCGACGCGCCGACCGGCTGGGCGACCTGACGGATCAGGCTGCCCCCGGAGACCTGGTAGAGAAACTCCTCGGGCTTGGGCATCAGCTCGGTAGGGCTGCGGCTGAGATCGGCATAGAACTCGATTTGGGTCGGCGAGAGATTCACGATCGGCGGGGTAAGCCCGTCGTCGGGACTGACGGCCTCCCGCAATTGCGATGTCAGCTGGTTGAGGGCGTCGCGCGCCTGACCCTGTGCGAGCACCTCGCCCTGATGGGTCGTCTCGCTCGACAGGCTCGAGTCGTAGAAGCCGTAGATGGCAAACATGAAGATCGTCCCGATGACGATCCCCATGAGCAGTTCGGTCAGCGTGAAGCCGTCCTGCCCGGCGTGGGTGGCGGACCGGCTCATGGCACGGGGTAGCTCAGGGTCTTGCCGGACTGGGCGGTCACGGTCTTGCCCGAGCTCCAGATCGGGTTCCCCGAGGAGAACGCGGTCGCGATATAGGCGGTGTAGGTCCCCGGCGCCAGGTTGATGAACGACGCGAAGCGGGAACTGTTGGTGAACTGGGAGACGTCGTAGGTGCCGACAGCGGCCTTCAGGCGCACGAGCTGGTTGCTGGCGGTGGTGGTCAGCTTGATCGTCCCCACCGTTCCGGCGACAAGCTTCAGGGTGACGCTCGTAGTCCCGTTATTTGTGATCGCGGCGCTCAGGCTGCCGGCCCCATAGCCGTTCGCCCCGGCCGCGACGGTGTAATTGGTGGACCCGGACGCGAGCTCGCAGAAGGTCACCGTCCCCGAGGATCCGGTCGTGCGGATCACCGGGGCGAGGTTGCCCTGACCGCCGGAGATCTGCACCTGTGCGCCGCTGATCGGCTGGTTGGTGTTCGCGTCGAGCACCGTGGCGTTCAGATGGCCGCCGCCCTGCGAGACGAGGCTGAACGTGACCGTCTGGGAGGTCAGATTCGGATAGCCGGTCGGGAGCGGGGTGTTCAGTGTCTGCGAGGCGTAGCAGTCGGCACTCGCCGTGATGCCGAACGCCGACAGACTCGGCTCGATGACCTGGCCCTGCAGCGTCGTGAAACTGAATGCGCCGGTGATCCCGGACTGGCTGTCGGTGACCGACTGGGGTGCCGGGGCCGTGACCGTCACCGTTGAGTAGTTGGTGATCGGGCTCCCGGTGATCGAATCGATGAGGTTGACGCCGAGCGTCGTCGGCTGGAAGACCTTGATCGTCACCTGCCAGGTCTGGGATGCGCTCAAATGCGCGGACGTAACACTGGGGGCGGTCGTCGAATCGGTCGCATATCCCGCCTGACTGACCTGGACCGTGTAGTTGTACTGCGGGCTGCTGGTCGAGGTCGGGTTCGGGATCAGGCCGGCGAACACGACCGTTCCGTTGCTCGTGGACAGATCCGTGCGCGTCGCCGAAGGGCCGCCGCCGATCGTGACGGTCATGCTGGGCAGCGGGGCCAGCGTGACGGCGTCGACGACCGTGACCACGGCGGTCGACAGCCCGGCCATCGACGCATAGTTGGGCGGCGCGACGAGCGTCGACTCGGTGACCGGCAACCCGACGGTAAGGTTCGGGGTCACCACCACGGTCACCGACTTGTAATCGACGTAGGTGTGTGGCTGGCCCGCCGCCGGATCGTCGACGAACTTGACGCTCGTCTGCACCGTGTAGGCGGTGCCGTTGACCGTCTGGGTCTGAGAGGCCGGGATCGTTCCGCTGGGGTTGCCCCCGACGACGCCGACCGCCGAGTAGGACATATTGTGGACGTCCTCGAGGTGTTGCTGGGCGATCTTCGCCGCGACCACGTCCAAGCGGGTCTTGCCGATTTGCGACGAGGCGGCTGCGAACCCCTCGATGACCCCGCCCGCGACGATCGCCAGCAGCAGGATCCCGAGCAGCACCTCGAGGTACATGAATCCCGCCTGGCGATGCCGCTTGGCTCGGGCCACCGATCCCCCACCTGCTGTTGGCGCACGGCACGACGCGGGCGCAGCCCGGCCGGTGTGCACGTCGACACCTGTGTCATCGGCGTCGCATGGGACTTCCTTGACGGGGCGGCGAGGGTCGACGACCGGCGCGCCACACGACCGCCCGGCCATCCCACGGCGGGGCTCGGGCCGCCTAAGGGACGGACAACGCCCCGGCGCCGTCGGCCGGCATCACGACGTATTGGCGCAGGTACAGATCGCGGAAGGTGACCGGCCCGCGCGGTCCCGGCACGTGGTCGACGTTGATGCCCGTCTCGGGCGCCCCGAGCAGCTTGAAGCCGTCGAGCAGGCGTGTCGGCGTGTTCCAGAACGCCCCCGTGCCGACGTACGCGTCGAGGAACTGGCGCGCGTGCTCCGGATCGGCCGTCACGATTCCTGCTGCCAGGCCTGAGGTTTCCTCGTTGGCGATGGCCGCCGCGTGCGCCGGCGAATGCACACGATCAACCGTCACATGGGCCTCGTTGCCCTCATCGAGTGCCCACTCGTGGCCGCGCGCCTGGGTATGGGGTGGCAGCACCGGGGCGATCCCGAGCGCCGCGAACTCCTCGGCGGCGACCGCGACGAGCTCGTCCCAACGATCGCCGTGGATCAGCAGCAGGTTCAGCCGGTTGCAGACGCCGAGGCGATCGAGGCTCGCGCGCAGAAGCTCCCGGAACAGGCCGACCTCCGCAGCTGTGTCGGCGTACAGCACGCCCCCACCGTCCGCGTGGGCGAGCGTCCGAACCCCGTTCGTGGCCGCGCGCGTCGCGAGCTCGCGCGTCGTCGGACCGCTACCGCGGATGATTACCAGTGGAATGAGTCCGGGCGCGGAAACCAGGGCGGTCGCAGCCGCGCGATCGGGCGAGCGGACCAATTGGATCGCCCGCGGGTCGAGCCCCGCCTGCTCGAGCGCCGGCGCGATGACCAGATCAACCAGGGCCGCCGCCGAGCGCAACGCGGCGCCCCCGGTGCGCAGGACCCCAACGTTGCGGGACTTGATCAGCTGCGAGGCGACGTCGATCGTCACGTTGGGACGTGCTTCGTAGTTGGCGCCGATCACACCGACCGGACGCCGACGTTCCTCGACGACCGCGCCGTTACCCAGATCGCGCCGCATCACGATGACCGGCGCAAACGGCGCCGCCGCGAGCGCGTCGATCTGCGCGGCCATCGCCGCGATCCGTCCGGCGTCGAGGCGCAGCCGGTCGCGCATGGCGTCCGGGAAGCTCGCCTCCAGCGCCGCGAGATCGGCGCGATTGGCGGCCAGCAGCAGCTCGACCTCGGCGGCCAGGCGCGCGCTCATGGCCCCGAGCGCGTCCGTGAGCGATGCATCAGCGGCGGCGGCCAGGCTCGGCGCGGCGCTCTGTGCCGCGCGGCCGGCGGCTTGCACAAGTTCGGTGATGGTCTGCTCGCTCACGGCAGCGGATCATCCCAATTTGTGCATGCCTTTGCACGGAGACGCGCGCTAGAGTCGGCTCACCGTGCTCCATTCGGGAGCGACCGGACCCGATCGCGCTCGGCGGCTGCGCGGACCGCCCCATGACCTCAGAGCCCCCACCGGCACTCAACGACGACGCGCCCCGGGACGACGGCGCACACGACAACCCCTCGTTGCGCGGCTACCTCGACGAGCTCGCGAGCCGGCCCATCCGCGACAGCAGGGTCGACCACGCCCGCACCCGCGTGCTCGATACCGCGGAGCGGCTCACGACCTGGGGACCGCTCGGGCCCATCGCCGAATCGGGCTGGCAGGTGTGGCGACGCGACCGGGAGATCGCCGGCAGCGTGCTGGCCGCGGCGCTCGCCTACCGCATCTTCATCTGGCTGCTGCCGCTGGCGCTGGTCCTGGTCGCCGGCCTCGGATTCGCCGGCTCGTCGGACGCGTCGAGTGCGGTGAACGACCTTGGCGTGTCGGGCGTCGTCGCCCAGTCGGTCTCATCGACCGCCCAATCCGGCAACTGGTTCGGGCGGATCGCGCTGATCATCTCGGGCACAATCGTCTTCTTGTACGAATCCTACGTCTTGCTGCGCACGCTGCGGGCCATCTCTGCCTTCTCGTGGCGGATTCCGGTTCGCCCGATGCGCAACCCCGCCCGCCAGACCCTGTTCTTCCTGGGGCTGTCGGTCCTGCTGCTGGTCGCCCTGGCGCTGACGAACAAGATCGCCGGGTACCTGTTTTTCCCGCTCGGTCTGGTGATGGCCGTGGCGTCGCTGCTCGTGATACCGGCGTACATCGTGATGGTGTCGATGGTGCTCCTGCCCCACCGCGCCACCAGTTGGACCGCGTTCATTCCCGGAGCGATCCTCGTCTACGTCACCTACGCGCTCGTCCACGTGCTGGCAACGCTTCTCGTCGTCCCGTGGGTCGCCCACAAGCAGGCGACCTATGGCGTGCTCGGCATCTCCGCCGGTCTGCTGTTTCTGATGTTTGTCTTCGGTCGGGTCGTCGAGTTGGCGTTCTCCTTGAATGCGACCCTCGAGGAGCAACGTCGGGCGACCCGCGCGCGGCGCATCGGCGGCCGCTCGATCGCATGACAACGGGGGCCCTTGAAAGGGCCCCCGTCGATCGTGCAGGTGGTTCGGTGGTGCGGTGGCCGGGTGGCCTTACATCATGCCGCCCATGCCGCCCATGCCGCCCATGTTGGGGG
>JADGPF010000062.1 GCA_017882585.1 Thermoleophilia bacterium | reverse complement strand
GGAAGCTCGAGAGCGGGGCGTTGCCTCCGCCGACAAGCAGCCCTTCACCCGAGGACTTACTGTCGGCACAGCGCAGGCGACCTGGCTTGTCCCCAGTTCGACTGGGGCATCACAGTTGCGGGACAGCACCGGATTCGCACCGGCTTCGCTGACATCTGTGCCGCCCGGCGGCATCGCCGGGCTCCGTACTTCTACAGCTCCGCCTATGGGGGCGCAAGGCGCCGGCCGGCACGCTGCGGAGGCGGGGGAATCACCGCCGTCGCGCACAGCGGGGATCACATATCGCCGGCGGCCGCCTCGGCGCCGGTCGGCAACGATGGCTCCGGCCTGGGCCCCGTGCGGGGATCCTGGGCAGCCACCAGTTCCAGCGCCCGAACAGCATCGTCAGCGACGGGACCAGCAGCGCGCGCACCACGGTCGCATTCAGGAGGATGCCGGCCGCCAGGCCGGTCGCGAAGATCGTGATGGTGGTCTTAGGGCCGGATGCGAGCGAGCCGAACGCCAGATCGAGGATAAGCGCGGCACTGGTCACCGGTCCACCAGTGCCGGCGATGCCGCCCGCGACCGCGTTGTCGGTCGACCCGTTGACGTCATATTCCTCACGGCTGCGGGAGAGGATGGATACGTCGTCGTCCATCGAGAGCCCGAACGGGAATGCGACCGCCATCAGGGGGATTGGCCCGCCAGGAGGCCGGTGGCCGTGCGTGCGCGGCCCGCGTGACGGGTTGTGCGCCCGCCGGACTGCCGCGACGGCGCCGTGACGGCCGCCCGATGAGCGGTCGGGACCCGCCGTGCCGAGGCGGCCCGTCCGGATGGGTGTGGCGCGGGGTCGCCCATTACCGTCAAGATGGTCGGGACAGGATTTGCGTGGAAAGATTGACGCAGCCTATGGAACCCAAGTCCCCGTTTGACGATCACATCCGGCCTCCCGACGAGCCCCCGCGCTGGCCGGATCCGATTCCGCACCCCCCGGCGATGCACCTGCGCAGCGACCGTGCGCGGCGGCGATCAGCGACGCGGTTTGTCCGCAGCGCGCTGATTGGAGCTGGGGCTGTTGCGGTCATCGTCGTCGGCGTGCACTTTCTGACGCGCACGACGCCACAGCCCCCGGTCAACGTCACGACCGTCGTGCACCGGGTGAACCCCGGCATCGTCGACGTGAACTCCGACTTGGGGATCGACCAGGGCGGTGCGGCAGGCACCGGCATCGTGCTCACCTCGAGCGGGGAGGTGCTCACCAACAACCATGTCATCAACGGTGCGACGTCGGTCCAAGTGATCGATGTCGGCAACGGGCGCACGTACACGGCAACGGTCCTCGGAACCGACAGGGCGGATGACGTGGCGGTGCTGCAACTGCAGGGTGCGTCCGGGCTCAGTACGGTCGCGGTCGGGAATTCGGCAAATGTGGCCGTCGGCGATGCGGTCGCGGCGTTTGGGAACGCCGGCGGGGTCGGCGGAACCCCCAGCGTCGCCTCGGGCCACATCACGGGCCTTGGGCAATCAATTACCGCCTATGACGATGTCACCGGGACCTCCGAGAATCTCGATGGGCTGATTCAGACCGATGCCGCCATTCAGCCCGGAGACTCCGGTGGACCGCTGGTCGACTCCCGCGGCCAGGTGATCGGCATGGACACCGCAGCGTCGTCGAGCCTGCACTTTCGCTCGCAGACATCGACAGCGGGCTTCGCGATCCCGATCAACAAGGGACTGGCGATCGCCGCGCAAATCGAGCACGGGACCGCGTCCGCCAACATCCACATCGGGCCGCAGGCGTTCCTCGGGGTCAAGATCTCCCAAACCCAGAACACCGGCAAACCGGGTGTCGCAGTCAGCGACATCATCCCCAACGAGCCGGCGGCAGGGGTCGGCCTGCAGCCGGGCGACGTCATCACCGCCGTCGCCGGCGTCGCGGTGATGACCCCGGATCAGCTCACCCGAGAGATGCAGAAGCTACACCCCGGCCAGAGCGTCACCTTGGCGTGGGTTGACGGCACCGGCCAGCCCAAGACGACGTCGATCACGCTGGCGGCCGGTCCGGCTGCCTGATCGCCCGCGCGGCTATTCAAAGAAGAACAGCGCCGCGAGAATCACAAAGAGCCCGACGAGTGCCCAGCCCTCAAAGGCGGTCGCCTCGCCGTCACCCGTGATCTGCCACACGCTGATGGCGGTCAGCGCGAGGCCGCCAATCAATATCCCCGAGACCGCGAAGGTCAGGTGCGTGGCGAACATCAGCGAGATCAACACGAGTACGGGATAGAGGAACACCGCGATCTGGGCGATCGAGTTCTTGATGATCGACATGGCCAGTTCGTTCTTTTGCTTGGCCGCAAGCTGGATCCCCACGACGTTCTCCACCGCATTGCTTGCGATCGCCACGATCACCAGACCGACGAACGGCTTGGGTAGGCTGAGGCTTGAGACCGCCGGGTCGATCGCGCCGACGAACCAGTCTGAGACAAACGCGGCGGCGATTCCGGCCGCGCCAAGCAGGATGATCGCCGCACGAAACGAGACGCTGGCCGCCTCCGGGTGCGGCCGATCCTGCACTGCGGTCGCGTTGGTGCGAATGTCATGGCGCAGATAGGCGTGCAGCCACGCGCCGTAGACCACCAGCAGGCAGATCGCACCGACGACCGAAATCGCGACCAGATGGTGGCTGGCGCGGTCATTGGCGTACCCCGACAGGCCCACCATGGTGATGATGAACACCGCCATCAGCAGCAACGTGGCCGTGTCGTTGGGCAGCCGGTGTCCGAACCGCATCACTCCGTCCGGCGCGGCGTGCGCACCGACGATGATGGTGATTCCGAGAATCAGGAGGGCATTCGAGAAGATCGAACCGAAGATCGCCGTCTCGGCGACGATGGTCTGACCGGCGGCCAGCGCGAACAGCACCACAAACAGCTCCGGTGCGTTGCCGAGGGTCGATTGCATCACCCCGGTGACGCCGGGCCCGAAGCGCGTGCCGATGATCTCCGTGGAGAACCCCACCAGCCACGCGACCGACGCCAGCGCCCCGGCGCATATCACGAACCGCAGCACCCCGGGGGCGTCGGCGACCTGGCACACGGCGGCTCCGGCGGTCAGCACCGCGGCCAGCACCATCAGCGTGCGCTCGCCAGCGGTCAGGCCGGAGAACACGGTCATCGGCCGCCTCGCACGTGACCGTGGGCCGGTCGTCGGGAACCGATTCGCGCTGCCTCGCCGCGGTGCGCCGCTCGGCGGCGGCCGTCACGTCCGGCGGCGGTCACCTGCGAGGCCGTCACTGTCGTCTTGGTGGTCATCGCGCTGCTGATCGTACTGATCGGGCAGATCGTCTCGCTGATCCCCGTGTCGGGCGGCGTCGGCACGCCGGAGGCCGGCGTCCCCGTGATGCCAGCGAGCGCGGGTTCGTCATTTTGCGCCGGCGCGTGAATGCCACGCCGCACGCGCCGGCGCCGTGCTCGATACGCCGACGGCCGCCTAGCGCTGTGCGGCATCGCCGCGGGCGTCGTGCAGGACCTGCCGGAGTTCCGCTTCGGTCCGTACGAACTCGGGGCTGGACAGGTGCTCGATCCGGCGCGGACGCGGCAGCTGGACCGCGACCTCGGCGACAACGCGGGCCGGGCGCGGGGAGAGCACATAGATCCGGTCCGACAGGAAGACCGCCTCGCGGATGTCGTGGGTGATGAGCAGCACCGACCAGCGAAAGGTGTCCCAGACACTCTCAAGCCACGCCTGCATGTCGGTACGCGTGAGGGCGTCCAGGGCGCCGAACGGCTCGTCGAGCAGGAGCACCGAGCGGTCCTGGACGACCGTCCGCAGCAGCGCAGCCCGCTGGCGCATGCCCCCCGACAGCTGGAATGGGTAGGCGCGCGCGAACTGCTCGAGCCCGAAGGTCGCCAGCAGCGGCTGAACGCGTTCGCGCGCCTCGCGGCGTGAGACCCCCTGCACCTCAAGCCCGAGCGTGACGTTGTCGAGGACCCGGCGCCATGGCAGAAGCGCGTCGGATTGGGGCATCACCGCGAACCGCTCGGTCGCGGGGCCCAGCGGTGAGTTGTCGATCAGCACGTGGCCGGACGTGGGCGCCGTCGCACCGGTGAGAATCGAAAAGATGGTCGACTTCCCGCATCCGGACGGACCCACGATGGTGACCAGCTCGCCGGTTGCAAGCTCCAGCGATACGCCGTCGAGCACCTCGAGGTCACGGTAGGCGTGGTGCACGCCGTCCAACCGCAGCTTGGGTGCCTCCTGGTCGGCCCGCTCGGGCGTAATCGGCGGTCGGCTCGTCATCGGCGGGTCGTTTGACGGGAGATTCGATACCAGGGGATCATGATGCGCTCGAGCGCGTAGGTCGCCGCGAACAGCCCGACGGTCACGAGCGTGGTCACGAGCACCGCGGCGAAGACGAGATCGGTCCGGAAGACGTGGGTCTCCTCTTCGATGTAGACGCCCAACCCCGCGGTCGCGCCGGCGTATTCGGCGAAGATCGCCACGACGACCGAATACGTGATGGCGATGCGCAGACCCGCGAAGAAGAAGGGCATCGACGTCGGCAGGCGCGCGCTGCGGAACACCCGCCAGCGCCCGGCGCCCATCGAGATCAGCAGCCGCTCGACATCCGGATCGGTGGCTTGATAGCCCTCGAGAAGCGCCACCGTAATCGGAAAAAACGACAGCAGTGCGACCAGCAGGATTTTCGGTGTGAGGCCGAACCCGAACCAGATGATGACCAGGGGCGCGATCGCCACCAACGGCAGGGTCTGTGATCCAATCAGCAGCGGCATCAGCGCGTTGCGCAGGATGGTCGACGCATCGATGATCATCGACAGCACGAACCCGACGGCCGCGGCCAGCAGGAACCCGAACAGCGTCTCCTGGAGCGTGGCCAGGGTGTTGGTCCACAACGCGCCGCGGTCGAGCCACCCGGCATGCACGACTCGGGCGGGCGAGGGCAGGATCTGCGCGCTCACCCCGCTGCGGGTGGCGTAGACCTGCCACGCCGCGACCCCGAGTCCGATAATCACCAGCGCCGGGAGCCAGCCCCAGCCGCTGGTGGTGCGACGCCCGCCGACCAGTGGGACCGGGCCGCGCGTGCTCACTTGGATCCCGTCGGCAGATAGGCGTTGGTGTAGTACGTGGACCAGTCCGGACGCGTGGTCACGTGGCTGCCGTTGGAGTCGGTGAGCGCTCCGGCGTCAAAGAGCAGATTGCCGTATCCCGACCACTCGGCGGTGGTCTGCGGACCGGCGACGCCGGCAGCGTCGAGGTAGTAGCTGCGGGCCAGCAGCTGGGCGCTCTCAGTGACGAGCGTTTGTTGCGATCCGAGCCCGTTGGGATCGGCGGCGATCAGGATCTTGGCGGCTTGGAGGGGGTGGGCCGCCGCGTACTCATAGCCGCGCTGGGTCGCCGCGAGGAACCGGCGTGCGACGTCCGGATGCACGGCGAGGTAGTGGTTGCTGGAGATGATCAGGGTCGAGTAGTTGTCGGGCAGCCCGAGTTGGGTCAATGCGAATCCTGGCTTGAACGGCTTGCCGGCGAGCTGGCCCTGGATGGCCTCCCACGTCATGTACGACAACGTGAAGTCCGCCTGACCGTTCCACACCGCGTCATAGGCCGACGTGTTGAGGTCGACGGTCGTGAACTTGCCCGTGCCACCCGCTCTGCGGATGACGTACTTGAGCGTGGGGCCTTCATCGGGCGTCCCGAAGCCCGCATAGGTCTTGCCGTCGAGATCCTTCGGTGTCGTGATCGCGGTGTTGCTTGCCCGCACGCCGACCTGCAGTGCGTCGTGCTGCAGGATCGCGAAGACCGAGACGTCGTCCTCGCCAGCCGCCCGCGCGAAGATCGTGCCGGCCTCGTATGAGATCCCGAAGTCCGCCTTGTCCGACGCCACGAGCGTCTCCGGCGCGGTGCTGCCGTACGGCAAGATCTGCACGTTGACGCCGTCCTGGCGGTAGTAGCCAAGGGCCTTCGCGACGTAGATGCCGGTGTGATTGGTGTTGGGCACCCAGTCGAGCGCGACACTCACGTTGGCCGCCGCCGGGTTGCTCGCCGACGAACCGCAGCCCGCCGCGGTCCCGCCGACCAACGCCAGTGCCGCGACCGCGGCGAGCAGGCGTGCGCGCCGCCGGCCGCCCCGGGCGTGGCGGGTCATCGCCGCCCCCGGTGGACGGCGGTGAGGCGCTCGATGGAAAGCGCCGCATCGTCCACGGACGCCTCGGCGACCTTGATCACGGACACCACCTGGCCTGCACCGGCCGCGAGGACGGCCTCGTGGGCGGCCCGCACCAATGGCCACACGTCGTCGGGCGCGCCCTGGAGGGTCGTCCCGAGCGCACCGACTTCATACCGTACGCCGCTGCCGGCGATGCGCGCGATCGCCGCGTCGATGTGGCGGTACGGCGCATCCGCCGTGCCGGGCGGGTTGGGGAGCACCTGGATCTCGACGAGCATGTACGCCTTTCCGGGCAACGCCGCCGCGTGCAGGTGTCCACCCGCACGCTGTACGCGCTGTACCAGCCGTTGTGGCCACGCGACCGGACCTGTCCCGCCTGTCCGAATCGGTATGGGCACATGTGCAACACCACCACGTGCATCGCATATGTTGCCAGTTCACTAGCGTTTTGTCGCGTGCCCCAAACGGGGGAGCGAGGACCGAACGGGCCCGCCGGAGCGGATCTGCGGTGCGCGATCCGCCAGACTGGAGACCGTGACGCCGCCCGATGACGCATCAGCCGATGATCGACCGCGCCTGCTCGGCGGCGGCGCTCGCACACGCGTATGGGAGCTCTCAACGCCCGCGGGTCCGCGCGTGATTAAGGTCGGTGAGGCGGCGCGCACCGTGCACGAGGCGGACATCCTGAAGCGGCTTGCCGGATCCGCGCTGGCCCCGCGGCTGGTCGCTGGCGGGGAGGGGATCCTGATCACCGAGCGGATCGCGGGAGCGCCGGAGCCGCCCAGGGCGTGGACTACGGCCCAGGCCCGGGCGCTTGGGCGGCTGTTGCGCCGGCTTCACGACCTGCCGATATCGTCGTTCGTCCACGCGCCCATCGCGGCGGACGATCGGTACCGGGATGGGCGCATCGCCGCCGTGCGCGGCGAGTGCCGCCGGGACGCGCGCGCGCTCACCGAGTCGTCACTCGCCCTCATGCCGCCGGCGACGTCCGAGCAGTTGGTCCTGCTGCACGGCGATCCCTGGAGCGGCAACGTCGTCTGGGGCGCGTCCGGTCCCGTGCTCGTTGACTGGGAGTACGCGCGCCCCGGGGAACGCGCAGAAGACCTTGCGTATCTCGCGGCGCTGGACGAGCTTGATGCGGCGACGCTGCGGGGCGTGCTCGGCGGCTACGGCGCCGGGCGCGAACTGCGCATGCGCGTCGACGCGTGGCGGCCGTTGATGGCGTGCTGGTGCGGCTCGTGGTTGGCGGATCGCGGGGAGCCCGACCGTGGCGCGCGCCTGTTGGCGCACGCCGAACGGCTGTTGGCAGCGCGGGCTCCGGGCGTGTCGCGCGGGGCCTAGCCTGCGACCCCGTGGGTCGCCCAGGTCAGATGGATCACCAGGTCCATCTGGTGCCCACTCTTCTTGAGGTCCACGACGACGTTGACCGGGTCGGTGACCTCCACGGCCCCCTGCCAGTCGTCATAGGACAGTTCGACGGACCCTGCGGCAAACTGGTCGGCGAGGTCACGAAGCTGCTGGGCCACCAGCCCATGTGTCGCCGATTCACGAACGTCGAACAGATGATGCGCCAAAAAGCCCTCCTTGCGTCCCGGTTGATCGCGCTCCTTTGATCGTACGCCGGGAGCGCGGAATTCGGCGGCATTGGGGTGGGCGATTTGTTGATGTTCGTGGTTTGCTCTGACCCGAGGACTGCACGCGGACCAGGAGGGGCATCGTGATGGGCGACGTGATCGTCGCCTGGAGTCCGCGGCTCCAGGCGTACAACCCGTCCGAGGACGCGGATCGTCCGCTGCGCCGCGGTTTGGCGTGGGATCTGTTGCTCCACACCGGGCTTCTGGATGGCGCGGGGATCCGTCAGATGGATCCACCGACTGCGTCCATCGCGGAATTGGAGCGTGTTCATGCCGGCGCGTACATCCGGGCGGTCCAGCGGTATTCGGCGGACCCCCGCCGGGCCATGGAGTGGGAGGCAGGCCAGTGGGGGTTTGTCCCAGGGATGGACACCGTCGCACGCGAGGGCATGCATGAGGCCGCCGCCGACGTCTGCGGCGCGAGCCTGGCCGGCGCGCGCGCCGTATGGGACGGCACGGGACGGGCCTTTTGTCCCGCTCCGGCGGGACTCCATCACGCCATGGCCAACCGCGCCTCGGGGTTCTGTATCTACAACGATTGCGCCTTGGCGGTGCGTGAGCTGCTGGACTTGGGCGCACGTCGCGTCGCGTACGTCGACGTGGATGCGCACCACGGCGATGGCGTGCAGTGGATCTTCTATGGGGATCCTCGGGTGCTGTCGATCTCTGTGCACGAATTTGCCTACGGGTTCTTCCCCGGGACCGGTGATCTGACCGAGCGCGGTTCGGGCGAGGGGGAGGGCGCGACACTCAACGTTCCGTTGCCGCCGTTCGCCGGAGACGAGCCGTATATCGCCGCGCTCACCGACGTCATCGTCCCGGCCGTCCGGGGTTTCCGCCCCGATGTGCTGGTGGTCCACTTGGGAGCCGACGTGCACCATGCCGACCCGTTGGCGCATCTGCAGGTGACGATCCCGGCACTGGAGACCGTCTACGCCGGGCTCGTCGCGCTCGCCGATGAGATGACCGACGGACGGGTGCTCGCGATTGCCGGCGGCGGATACAACCCGATGACCCTGGGTCGGCTTTGGGCACTGCAACTGGGCGCTCTGACCGGACGTCCGGCCCCCCAAGCGCTCCCTGAGCGATGGCGCGAGGCCGCCCGGTTGGCCCTCGGATCGGAACCGCCAGCGCAGCTGCGCGCCGAAACGCCGATCGAGGCGGACCCCGAGCGCCGTGCGGCGGGCGACCGGGAGGGGTTGGGGCGCGTTGCGCAGGCGGCCGCGATCGTCCGCGCCTAGCGCCCCGTCCGCCCGCCGGCACGCGCAGGATCCGATCGGGGCACCGCGAACACGTGCGGCGTCGGGGGGTGTGCGTTCCGGCCGGCAAATCCGCGCGAACTCCAGGAGCCCGTCATGGCCACCGAGCCCACGTTCGGCACCACCAAGTCCGGCATGCCGGTGCATGCCAAGACGCGCGATCACCTCACGGACGTCATCAGGTTGCGCCCGCGGGCCATACGGTCCGCGGTCGGCGAGGTGCAGGGCTTCAACGCCAAGCTGGCCGTGGTGATCACCTCCGGGGTCGGCACGATGGCCTGCGCCTACCTGTTCGCGCTGATCGCCCTCACCAGCCTGCCGATCATCCTCGTCCAAGCCGGTGCGATCCCGTCGTCCTGGGTGCCGTCCTTCCTGCTCAAGACGGGGTTGATCCTGATCGTCGCCTGGATCGCGCAGACCTTCCTCCAGCTCGTGCTGCTGTCGATCATCATGGTCGGCCAGCGAGTCCAGAACGCCGCCTCGGATGCGCGGTCGGAGAAGAGCTTCGAGGACACGGAGCAGATTCTGGACCGACTCGACCTCGCGACGGCCGGCGGCCTTGCGGACGTGCTGGCCGCCATCGAGCGCGTGGAACAGGACGTCGCGGCGCGACCGGGGCGATCCGCAGACGGCCACGGACCCTCCGGTGGGGGCGGGTGATCTCCGCGCGGCGGGTCTGCGCCATCAGGCGCACGGACGCGATAGCCTCGTGCCTACCGAACCCCGATCACGCAGGAGCAGACATGGCCCTCGAAGCCGGAACCCCAGCGCCGGATTTCACCCTGAATGACTCTGACGGCACTCCCGTCACGCTTTCGGAGTTGCGGGGCACACCCGTGTACCTGAATTTCTTCCCGGCCGCGTTCTCGGGCGTGTGCACGCCGTACTTCACGAACATCGTGACCGACTCGAGCCCGTATGCGGGAGCGCGGGTGGTCGGCGTGAGCGTCGACAACAAGGCAAGCCTTGCCGCGTTCAAGCGCCAGCTTGGTGCCGACGCGGTGACATTCCTGGCGGATTTTCACCCGAAGGGCGAGGTTGCGCGACTGTACGACGTCTGGCTCGACCAGGCAGGGCTCGCCGGGCGAGCGACGTTTGTGATCGACGCCGAGGGCATCATTCGCGACGTCGATCAGGTCGCGCCCCTCGAGACACCTGACGTCGACCGGCTCATCGCATCGTTGTCGGCCTGCAAGATCTGATGTTCCTGCTCATCTTGAGATTTGCGGTTCCCCCGTCGCAGGTGGAGGACCAGACCGAAGCGCATCGCGCCTGGGTGCGTGTCCACGCGGACTCGGGGCACTTCGTGGCCGGCGGGCCCGAGGTGCCGTATCAAGGCGCGGTGATCGCCGCGGTCGGTGTCACGCGCGATGAGGTGAACGCCTGGATCAGTGACGACCCGTTTGTCGTCCATGGGCTCGCCCAGTACGACGTCCGCGAGTATGACGTGGTCCACGCCGGCCCCGGCGCTGAGGCGCTGCAGGGCTGACCGCATGGCGGGTGCGCTCAGGCCAGGTGAAACATGCGCGCCAGCACCGGGTGGATCACGGGCATCAGGTCCCACCCCAGCGGGCCGTCGGCGCGGTGATAGGTGTTGTAGAGATTGAAGTTGGCGTAAAGGAACGGCAGGGCGACCGAGAGCACCCCGGCGCCCGCGAGCAGCCCGAGCGCGGTGGGGCGCACGCGCGGAAACGGCCGGCCGATGATCCCGGTCTCGAGTGCGAGCACAACGATCAGCACGAGTGCGTTGGAGAGCACGATCAGGCGGGACAGGTCCCAGGCGAGGACGAGCATCAGCCATGGGCACACGAGTGCGAGCACGAGTGCGGCCCGGGCCCAGACGTCGAGCACGGCCCGACGCCAGATCATGTACAGGGTCAGGGTGAGGAGGGCCGGCCAGCAGAAATAGAGCAGCGCAAACGGCTCGGTTGGCCACCAGTAGGCGCGTTGGATCTGGCCCATGCGGGTCAGTGCCGACGACAGCGTCTGGCCGAACTGCTGGTGCAGCAGCGTGAGCTTGAACACGGCCGTGCCGGTCGCGTGCTGGTCGATTTCCCGGCGGGCATCGGACGCCGACGACGCCGCCACGACGACGATGCCGGTCACGAACGGCGCGGCGAGCGCCGCGAGATCCTGCCAGCGTGGTCGGCGCTGGCCCTGTCGGTGCAGGATCGCCCAGCCCAAGACCGCCAGGGGTATCCACAGGTACAAGAACATCTCGTGGACGAACGGCGCGAGGGCGGCGAGGGCGCCAGCGGCCACGATCGAGCCGCGCGCCAGGAGCGCGGCGGCTCCGAGCGCGAACAGCAGCATCACGGCGTCGAGGTAGCCCGGAGTGAAGGCCATCGTCGGGAACAGCGACGAGCCCACGATGGGAAGGGCCAGCAGCCCGAGCGCCAGTGCATGGGTGGTCGAGGTTGCCCGGGCGCACAGCACCGCCAGCCATGCGGCGAACGCGATAATCAGGACCACCAGCAACAGATGGGCGATCGTCGCGACCGCTCGCGCCTGCGCGGCCTGCGATGCGCCGCCGGCGACGCCCTGGAAGATCGTCCCGACCAGGGCGCGACGGATGAATCCGTCCCCGTAGGTCACCTGCCAGAACGGCAGACCCCACAGCGCGGGCGTGTGCCGCCATCCGCGCAAGGCCACGCCGATGCCGACGAGAATGGCGACCGAGCCGATGCCAAGGGCCAGCCACCGAACGACGCGCGGGTCGGACGGCACGCGACCTGCCGTTGGCATGGCCGGCTCAGGCACGGGCGCCCGGGCCTCCGGGACGAAGCGTCGGGCACCGACGCGGGCGGGGAGTCGGCACTAGACCAGGTGGAACCATGAGGCCAGCGCGGGATGCAGGACCGGCATCAGGCTCCATCGCAACGGCCCTGCGTGCAGGTAATAGCCCACGTCGAACTGGACGAACATGTACGGCAGTGCCATCGCAAGGACCGTGCACCCGACCAGCGCGCCGATCGTGACCATCCGCAGCTCAGCGCCGGGTTCCTTCACGACGGTCGTCTCGAGCCCATAGATCACGATGAGCACGAGCGCATTGGCGAGCAGGACCAGGCGTGACAAGTCCCATGCAAGCACCAGTGCGGTCCAGGGGCTGAGGAGCGCCAGGATGAGTGCTGCTCGTGCAACGCGATCGAGCAGGCTCCAGCGCCAGGTCATGTAGACGGCGACGGCAAGGATTGCCGGCCAGCAGAAGTAGAG
>JADGPF010000006.1 GCA_017882585.1 Thermoleophilia bacterium | reverse complement strand
TCGCCGGCGCGTGCGATCGCGAGTCCCAGTCCGGTGTCCAAGACATCCGACGAGGTCATGCCGTAGTGGATCCAGCGCGAGGCCGGCCCAACATGCTCGGCGACGTCGGTCAGGAACGCGACAACATCGTGGTTGGTGGTCTGTTCGAGCTCCTGCGAGCGCTCGACCGTGAACGACGCCCTGGCTTCGATCTCGGCGAGGTCCGCGGCGGGGATCACGCCGCGGCGCGCCCAGGCCCGGCAGACCGCCAGCTCAACCTCAAGCCAGCGTCCGAACTTTGCCTGTTCGACCCAGATCGCAGCCATGGCGGGGCGTGAATAGCGCGGAATCATAGGTCGAGCGCGATGTCGCGTCGCATTTGCATGCCCTCCCAGGCGATGAGATCCGCGGCCGCGTAGGCCTTCGTGCGGGCCTCGATGACGGTGGTACCGCGTTGGGCAACCGCCAGTACGCGACCACCGGCGGTGACGATCCGTCCGAGCGCGTCGGTGCAGGTGCCGGCGTGGTAGACCTCCGCTCCCGTTGCGGCCGCAGCGTCAAGACCCGAGATCGCATCGCCCTGGCGCGGCGAGCCAGGATAGCCCGCCGCCGCGAGCACGACCGCCACACAGGGGTCCGCGTGGATCGCCACGGGGCGGTCGGGCACGGTGCCGCGCGCGGCGGCGCCGAGCAACTCGAGCGCGTCATCGGCAAGGCGCGGCAACAGTGCTTGCGTTTCGGGGTCGCCGAAACGGACATTGAATTCGAGCACCCGCGGCCCGTCCGGCGTCATCATCAGCCCCGCATAGAGCACGCCGGAGAACGGCGTTCCCCGACGGGCCATTTCCGCGACGACGGGACGGTGCACGAGATCGATCAGGCGATCCGCGTCGCGATTGGAAAGATCGGGGATCGGCGACACGGACCCCATCCCGCCCGTGTTCGGTCCGGTGTTGCGCTCACCGATGGGCTTGTAGTCGCGGGCGGCCGGGAAGCGGGCGACATCCTCGCCGGCGCAGACGGCGAGCAGCGATACCTCCGGCCCGGTGAGCCCTTCTTCCACGACCACGATGTCGCCGGCCTCGCCGAACACGTGCAGCTCGAGTGCGTTGGTCAGCGCATCGATCGCCTCCGCGCGTGTTTGGGCGACGACGACGCCCTTGCCTGCCGCGAGCCCATCGGCCTTGATCGCCACAGGCACTCCGAACTCGTCGATGGCCGCGATTCCGGCGGCCACGTGGGTGACACTTGCCGCCCGGGCCGTCGGCACGCCCGCAGCGAGCATGATCTCCTTCGCGAACGCCTTGCTGCCTTCGAGCCGCGCTGCCGCCCCGGACGGACCGAGGACCGGGATGCCCGCCGCCCGGAGCGCATCGGCGGCGCCCGTGACCAGCGGGGCCTCCGGGCCCAGGACGACGAAGTCCGCACCGACCGTCTGCGCGAGCGCGGTCACGGCACGCGGATCGGTCACGTCCAGCGCACGGACCTGTGCGTCGAGTGCGATGCCCGCGTTGCCCGGGGCACAGAAGATGTTCGGGTTGCCGTCAGCGCGCGCGAGCGCCCGAACCAGGGCGTGCTCGCGGCCGCCGCCGCCAACCACCAGCGCCGTCTGTCGCACCTGCGCATGCTCGCATACACGGCCCCCTGCAGGTCTCGATGCGTCGAGAGTTTTTCTCGCGGGGAGCGGGGTCGTGCCCGGTGTGTGCCGGCCTAGATCTCCACAGTGTCGATGACCTGGTGGCGGCCCTGGCCGGTGCCAATCAGGGTGATTGGGACCTCGACCGCAGCCGCGATGGTCTCGACGTACGTACGAGCCGCCACCGGCAGGTGCTTGAGGCCGCGGCACTCGGAGATGTCCTCGTCCCAGCCCTCGAGATCGCGGTAGACCGGCGTGCAGCCGTGGAACACGGTCTGGTGGTACGGAAACTCGGTCAGGATCTCCCCGTCGCGGGTTCGGTAGGCCTCGCAGATCCGCACCCGCGGGAAGCCGGAAAGGACATCGAGCTTGGTCAGCGCGAGTTCGGTGAATCCGGACAGCCGCGCCGCGTATCGCAGGGCCACCAGATCGATCCACCCGCAGCGCCGCTGGCGACCGGTCGTCGTGCCGAACTCATTGCCACGCTCGAGCATGCGGGCGCCGTCGGCGTCGTCGAGCTCAGTCGGGAACGGCCCCTCGCCCACGCGGGTCGCGTATGCCTTGCTGACTCCGACGACGCGTGAGATGCGGGTCGGCCCGATGCCGATCCCGGCGCACGCCGCTCCGGCGATCGGGTTCGAGGACGTCACGAACGGATACGTGCCGTGGTCGACGTCGAGCATGGTGCCCTGGGCGCCCTCGAGCAGCACGTTCTTGTCGTCGCGAAGTGCCTGGTCGACCAACAGAGACGTGTCGGCGATGAACGGCGCCAGCCGCGCGGCCATCGGCGCTAGGGCGTCGGCGATGTCCTGGGCGTCCATGCGCGGCAGCCCGAAGATGCGCTCCATGATCTCGTTCTTCATCTCGAGCGCGATCTCGAGCTTGCGCACGAGGATCTTGGGGTCCAAGAGATCCTGCGCGCGGATGCCGATCCGTGCGGCCTTGTCTTGGTAACAGGGACCGATCCCGCGCCGTGTAGTGCCGATCGAAAAGCGCCCAAGGCGCATCTCCGACGCGCCGTCGAGGGCCACGTGGTACGGCATGATCAGGTGCGCGCTCCCCGACAGGCGCAGCCCGTCGAGCACGATTCCGCGCGACTCGAGACCGTCGATCTCGGTGACGAGCGCTCCGGGGTCGACGACGGTGCCGGTGCCGATCACGCAGAGCGTGCCCGGATACAGGATCCCCGACGGCACCAGGTGCAGCTTGTAGGTCTGCGAGTCCGCCACGATGGTATGCCCGGCGTTGTTGCCGCCCTGATAGCGCGCGACCAAGTCGCTCTTTTCCGCGAGCAGGTCGACGACCTTCCCTTTACCCTCATCGCCCCACTGGGCTCCAACGATCACGGTTGCTGGCATCGGTTAGTTGTCCCGCCGAAGGTTGCCGAACTTTGCATACGTGCCCATGAACGTGAGCTTCACACGGTCGGTCGGGCCACTGCGGTGCTTTGCAAGGTTCACCTCGGCGATCCCCTTCTCCTCGGAATCGGTGTTGTAGTAGTCGTCGCGGTAGATCAGCATGACCAGATCGGCGTCCTGCTCGATCGCCCCGGATTCACGCAGGTCCGACAACATCGGGCGCTTGTCCGGGCGACTTTCGGGCGAGCGGTTGAGCTGCGAGATGCAGATCAGCGGCACATCAAGGTCGCGCGCGAGCATCTTGAGGCCCCGCGAAATCGTAGACAACTCCTGGACGCGATTCTCGTCGCGGCGCCCGGTGCGGGATTCCATGAGCTGGATGTAGTCAACGATGACCAGCGACAGGCCTTCACGGCTCTTCAGGCGCCGGGCCTTCGTGCGCATCTCACCGACCGTGATGCCTTCGGAGTCGTCGATAAACAGCCGCGCCTGAGCGATCTGATCGGCGGCGCGGGTAACCCGGGGCCAGTCCTCGGGCGCCAGACGCCCACTACGCATGCGGGTCATATCCACCATCGCCGCCGACCCGAGCATCCGCTGCACGAGCTCCTCGCCGCTCATCTCCAGCGAGAACACCGCGACCGTCCCGTCGGCGTGCAGGGCCACATGCTCGGCGATGCACAGCGCGAGTGCGGTCTTGCCCATGCTTGGGCGGGCGGCGACGACGATCAGGTTCGCCGGGCGCAGACCACCGGTCAGCCGATCCAGATCCGTGAACCCGGTCGCCAGGCCCGTGACCTCCGACCCGACCGCGCTTGCGGCCGTCAGGCGCTCGAAGCTCTGGGTGACGAGCTCCTTCGACGAGGTGAAGTCGCCGCGGACGCGCTTCTGGCTGAGCTCGAAGATGAGATCCTCGGCCGACTGGACCATGTCGCTGGTCTCGCCCTCGCGCTCGGCGACCATCTGCTCGATCCGCTGCGCCACCTGGAGCAGCCGGCGCTGGGTCGCCGTCTCGCGCACGATCTCGGCGTAACTTCGGAAACTGGCGGCGATAAACGGGGTCGCCATGATGTCGAGTACCGCCGTGCGCCCGCCGGCGACGTCAAGGTCGCCCTGCTTGGTGAGCTGCTCGACGACCAGCAGCGGCTCGATCGGCTCGCCCACCATGAACAGGTCGTTCATGGCCATGAAGATCCGTCGATGGCCTTCCTTGTAGAAGTCGTCGGGCCCGACCATCGCGAGCGTCTCCGCGACGTTGCCGGGGTTCTCCATCAATGAGGCGAGAAGAAGCTCCTCGGCCTCGAGGTTTTGGGGCGGTGGGACGCTCTCGGGCACGTGAGTTGGCCGTAGGCCGTGCGTGCGCTCGACGCGGATGCGCCGAGCGTCGCCGCGTGACTAGTCCAGCACAGGGCTGACGATCGTCTTGACCTCGGCAACGAGGTCCGGCCCGAGCTCGATCGGCACGTTGTAGGTGCCAACGGCGCGGATGGGGGGGTCGACGGTGATCCGACGGCGATCGATGACGATGCCGCGCGCTTCCTGGATGGCGTCTGCGACGTCCCCGGAAGTGATCGATCCGAACAGGCGGCCGTCATCGCCGGCCTTGGCCTTGAGCGTGAGGATCGTGCGGCCCAGGAGGTCGGCCTGCTCAATGGCCTGAAGGCGGGCGCGCTCGTCGGCGGCCTTGCGCTTGGCTTCGTTGCGCTGAACCTCAGCGATACGCGCCGGGGTCGCAACCTCGGCGAGTCCACGCGGCTGCAGGTAGTTACGCATGTAGCCGCGTGCAACCGAGACCACAGTCCCGGCGTCGCCCAGCCCGTTGATGTCCTGAAGAAGGATGGCGTCCATTCGCGCTCGCGCCTCCGCTTGCGGTGTTCGTGCTTAGAAGGGAATGTCGTCGTCGTCGGCCGGTGCTGCTGGCCGAAGATCGGACGTGTCGACCGGAAGATCGGTGGCGGGTGCTGCGGTTCCCCAGCCACGGTCGGCACCACCGCCACCGGAGCTGCCGCCCTCGCCGCTGTCGCCCCGACTATCGAGGAAAAAGATGTCGTTGGCGACCACTTCCACCGACTGGCGCTTGCCGCCGTCCTGGGCTTCCCATTCGCGCCAGGACAACCGTCCGTCGACGCCGATCCGGCGTCCCTTGGACAGGTAATTGGACGCCGTCTCGGCCGTTCGACCGAACACGGTGACGTCGAAGTAGTTCGCGCGGTCCGACCAGTTGCCGCTTTCATCGCGCCCCCGGCTGCTGACTGCGAGGCGGATCGAGCAGACCGACTGGCCACCGGCGGTGTGCCGGAGTTCCGGGTCCCGCGTGAGGCGACCGACGAGCGTGACGCGGTTGAGATCGGCGGGCATCGGCTACCTGCGCGGGCCGCGTCGGGGGCCGCCACGGCCCGCGCGTGCGGGACGGGCGTCGCCTTCGGGACGATCGTCGACCGGAAGCGGCGCGCCGTTGGCTTTCGCGCGTTCGGCCTGGATGGGGTTGAGCACGATCACCATGTGGCGGATGACGACCTCTTTGTTGATGGTCATCACGCGCTCAGCCTCATTCAGGCCGTCGACGGTCGCCGAACACGTGATCACCACGTAGCGGCCGTCAGCCTTCTTCTCCATCGCGTAGCCGAGCTTTCGGCGGCCCCAGTCATTGACGTGATCGACGACTCCGTCGGCGTCCCGGATGATCTGTTGGACGCGCTCCAGCATCTCCTGCTGGCGCTCCTCGTCCACGTCGGGGTCGAGGATAATCATGATTTCGTAGGGGCTAATCGCTGTCTCCGTTCAGATCACACAAATCCGGACCACGCGTCGCCCGGCCCGTTCTGGCAAGCATGGCACTATAGCGATTGCGTGACGGTTCGCGCGAGTCCCGGGCGGCCGCGTGGGCGACCCGCGACCCGAGCGGTTCAGTCGACCGCTGCCCGCCCCGTTACTGCGGCGTGCTGTGCGCGGCGTGCGGCGAGCCGGGCGAGCTCATCGTGCTCGTCGTCGGCCCACGGTTCGGCGAGCTGCGTCGGGGGGAGTTCGGCCGCGTCGGCGAGCCACGTGTCGATTACGTAGGCCGACGCCCCCCCGCGCCGGGTGGCGATCGCCAGGCCCTCGCGCAGCACTACGAGGATTGGCACGACCGACCGGCTGATGTGGATTCGGCGCGGCCAGAGCTCGGTCTCGCGCGCGCCCCACTCCTCGGGGCCCGACAGGATGCCGAGCGCGATGGGCAGGTCCGTGCGGACGTTCGCGACGACGGTGAGGCTCGCGGGCAGCATCTGGGTCGCCGGGCAGCGCGGGATCCCGAGCCCCAACACCGCCATCGGTGCAGTCGCGACGCGGGCGAGCGCGTCCGCGAGCGGTTCGGGGACGATCGAACGGGTGCCCTCGGGCTGGGCGTGCATGTCACACATGACAGCACACGGGGACTGGCGCGGGCACCCTCAACCCACCGGGGTCCGCGATTCCCCATGCCCCCGACGGGCGCGGCGATTGGCACGTTGCCGTGTCGAGACCGGGGCGCCCGGCGGCGTGTGAACCGGCGCGGAGGGCCATCATGTCGAGGCGTACCGCTGGCGGGCCCGCTGCGCCGGGGAGCGCTGGTAGTGTGGCCGCATGGGCCGCATTGCGGACGCCGCGGTTGCGCGGCTGGACAACGCGCCGGCGACGCTCGACGATCTCGCCGGGCATCTCGCACGCGCCGGAGCAACGCGAGCGAAGAACCCCGTGGCAGCCGTCCGGACCGCGTTGCGAACGGACAAACGGGTCGTGACCCTGGGCGACGGGCGTCTGGCCAGCCGAGCCCAGGCGCTCAACCGCGTCGTGCTTACATCCCAGGTGTCGGTCACCGAGCACATGCGTGGCGCGGCGGACATCGACGGCGACTTTGCCCCGCTCACGGTGCTCGGGGTCAGCGGGGCCGTACTGCCGACGGATATCCGTCCCGGCGATTACGTCGTGGCGCGTGTCGCCGATGGCGTGACCGGGCGCATCGACCTCGAGCGCGCTCCCAGCCACCTGGAACACGCCGCGGCCGAGCCGTCGCTCGTCACCGCCGTGCGCAGGCGCCTAGCCGACTCGGGATCGTCACCCCACGACGAATCCCGGGTGCGTCTCGCCGACGCGCTGTGTGACGTGACCGCCATCGACGCCGCCGCGTTCCGACGCGCCGGACGCCCGCTGTCCGACGTGCTGCGGGACGCCGGCTTTGAAGTTCATCTCGGGTGGGTCGCGCCCATCGGAACGCGCTGGGGTGCCCTGACCGAACTCGAAATCGAGGCGCTGGAGCGCGGCGTGGCCGACCACCTCGCCGCAGATCGGCCCGTCGAGGCCGCGGAGCTTCAGGACCGGGTCGTCTCGCTGCTGCGTCGGCACCTGCCCGAGCGCGTCCCCGACGCGCGCCGGCGCTTGGCGCGGGTCCTCGCCCGCGCGGGACGCGCCAGGGACGGGCTCTCGGTGCTGACCGGAGCGTTCGGCTTCGGCGACCCCGAAGACCGCTACGAGGCCTGCCTGCTTGCCATCCGCCTGGGCGATACGGTCGCGGCTCGGCGGTGGGCCGAAGAGGGCATGGCACGGGTCGACGGGCCGGGTCATGCGGAGGTCGGGGCATGCCTCGAGGATCTGGCGGGCGATCTCGACGCCCAGGCGACGTATCGCGGTGTGCAGGAGTGGCTGCCCGAGCCGCTGGATCGCGTCTTTGCGGCCTCGCGGCTCGCGAGCCGGCTGGTCGCACCGCACCGCAGCTACCTCGTCGGGGCACTCGTCGAGCAGGCCTTCGCCGACCTCGACGAGGCCAATGCGTTGATGCTGATCGCGGAGCTGCACCGTTTGGGCCCGCCCGGGCGCGACGCGTGTCTGGCCTGCGCGTCGGTACTCGAGGGGTCTGCGGGCCACGCTGCCCGGCGTGCGACCGGCGGCGCACGTTCCGCCCGCAGGGCGTGGGTGCAGGGGTTGGTCTCGGCCAAGCCCGTCGAGGCCTGGATGACCTCGCCCGCGTCGGGCTCGGACCAGCAACACCTGATCGTCGCGATCGGCAAGGAAGAGTCCCGCTGGGCACCGCTGATCGTGGTGATCGACCAGCCTGAGCTCGGTGGCGCCGTGCGGGACGCCTTCTTTCTCAACGACCTCGCCGAGCCCCGCTTCCGACGCGAGCTGCTGCGCCCGATCGCCGAGCTGGGGCTTCCCTTGCGGCCGATCGTCGTCGATCAGGCGATCACGCTCCTTGCTGAGGCGCTGGCGCGTACGGAAGCAAGAGGCGAATCACTGCCGGCTCTGGAGTATCAACCCGTCGTGGCCAGGTTGCGGCGCTTCGTGCTTCCGCGGACCGCACAGGGCGCGGATCGGGTGCCCGCCGACCCCGACCGCTGAGCGGATCCCAGGCGGCGCGGCGCGGCCGGGCGCGACGACCCGGAATGTTCCAAAAAGACGCATGCCGGTTCGCATTGTGCGATAATCCCGCGGATGGCGGAAATTCCCCAGAAGCTCATCGATTCGCTTCAAGTCCTCGATCCGGAGCTCAAGAACAGCATCCTTGAGGCACTTGCTCCGGTCGCACCGGAGCTCGGCGATCGCGAACAGGCGGTGCTCGAACGGCTGGCCAACGGCATCGTCGGCGGCGCGAGTGCGGCCGAGCTAAACGCGTTTGTGCGTCTGCTGCCGGTGACGGTAAGCCGTGCCGTGCAGCCCGCGCTCGAACACATCCTCGAGGGATAGACCCGCGCCGCCCCGAGCGGTGACGACCAGCTCGAGCCGATCCCGATCGACCGGCGCCGTCCGGTAGCCTCCGGGCATGGGACACGACAACGTGGGCGCCATCGTCGGTGAGGGCTGGGGTGTCGTCCATCTGATGCTGCGGGCCCGGCGCGGTGGATCGGGCGAGGACATTCGCGCGGCGATCGCGGAGTTCACGGCGATCGAGCCGAATCAGGCGGTCGTGTTCAGTGTCATGGGTGGTCGCGCGGACTTCGGGGTGATGCTCGTGGGCCCCGATCTCGACGCACTCGACCGCTGCACGAAGCGGGTCCGGTCCGGCCCGGTGCGCTGTGTCGCGTCGTTCTTTTCGGTCACGGAGCAGTCCGAATACACGACGACCGAGCATGATGAGCGCGCGCGGCTCGCCGCGGAGGGCACCGATGACATTGACGCGGCCCTGACGCAATGGCGGGAGCGGATGACCGCGTACCGCCACGACCGGCTCTACCCGCGCCTGCCGCCGCGCCGGGTCATCGCGTTTTATCCCATGTCCAAGACGCGGAACGTCGGTGCGAACTGGTACGCGCTCGATTTCGCGGAGCGCAAGCGGTTGATGTTGGGCCATGGCCGGGTCGGGCGCAGGTACGCCGGCCGTGTGTTGCAGCTGATCACGGGAGCGACGGGGCTCGACGACTGGGAATGGGGCGTGACCCTCTTCGCCGACGAGCCGACGGTGATCAAGGACATCGTCTACGAAATGCGATTTGACGAAGTCAGCGCGGTCTATGGGGACTTCGGACCGTTTTGGACCGGCTTGGTGACCGACGTCGATGATGCGCTCCAGCGCAGTGGATTGAATTGATCGCCAACACCGAATTCCGGAGGCACGGATGCGCGGACTGACCTTTCACGGCAACGGCATCGTCGCGGTCGACGATGTTGCGGACCCGACGCTCGCGGCGCCCACGGACGCCATCGTGAAGATCACGATGGCAGGAATCTGCGGATCCGACCTGCACATCTTGAACGCGGGCGAGGCCTTCGGCTTCGAGCCGGGCGCGCGGCTGGGTCACGAGTTCATCGGGACACTCGTCGAAGTCGGGTCCGACGTACGCGGCTTCGCGCCCGGCGATCGGGTGATGGTCGCGGTCGGCGTCAGCTGCGGCCACTGCGTGTGGTGCCAGGAGGGAATCCGCGCCAGCTGCGAACAGATGTCCATCTTCGGCTGGGCGCCCCGGCTGTGGCGGCATGGGGGGGCGGTCGAAGGCGGGCAGTCCGAGTACGCACGGGTGCCGCTGGCCCAGACCACCATGATCAGGATTCCGGAGGCCGTCGCCGCGTCCGAGCACGAGACCAAGCTGGTGCCGATCGTCGACGTGATGTCGACGGCGATGCACGGGCTGGTCACCGGTCGCCTGCACCCGGGCGACGACGTCGTGGTGATCGGTGACGGCGCGGTAGCCCTGTCGGCGGTGCACTGCGCCCGGGCCCTGGGCGCCGAGAACATCATCTGCTTCGGCCATCACGACGATCGGCTGGCGCTCGCACGCACGCTCGGGGCCACAGCAACCAGTGACGTCCGCGATCCGGCGGAGATCGCCGAGTTCGCCGCCAACGCCACCCGTGGCCAGGGCGCGCGCGTGGTCGTGGACGCGGTGTCGAACGCCGACTCGATGCAGGCTGCCCACGGATCGGTCCGCCCGGGCGGGACGATCTCCTGCCTCGGTATGGACCACTTCATGGGTAAGACGCCGAGTGTGAACTGGTTTGACCAGTTTGTTCGCAACATCACCATCTCGGGCGGTCTGTTGCCGACCGGGCTGTATATCCCACGCCTGCTCGAGCTGCTCGCGGAGGGCGAGATCGATCCGAGCCCGATGCTGACCAACACATTGTCGCTCGAGGATGCTGCTGAGGGGTATCGGATGATGGCCGAACGCCGCGAGGGCGCCGTCAAGGTCGCACTCAAGATCGCCTGACCGATGGGCGGCAACCGCCAGCTCGCCGACCGCCTCGCGGCAGCCGGCCAGGGCCATCTGATCGAGGTGCTCGCTCACGCAACCCCCGCGGATGCAGCGGCGCTGACCGCGCAGCTCGATGAGCTTGACCTCGAGCTGATCGCCCGTTTGGTCGGCCAATTCGTCGGTCACGACGAGGTGGCTTCGGCAGCGGGTCCGCTCGCGCCGCCGAACGCGGTGCCGCTGGCGCGCGGACCTGCGGACGAGGTCCGCGATCGGACGGCGCGAGCTGCTGGTGAGGCGGCCCTGCGCGCGGGGCACGTCGGCCTCGTGCTGCTGGCCGGCGGCCAGGGGACGCGGCTGGGGTTCAACGGACCGAAGGGCAACTTCCCGTTCGGTCCCGTGACCGGCATGACCCTGTTCGCCCACCATGCGGCCAAGGTCGCCGCGGTGCGCACGCGCTACGACGCCGACCTGCCGTGGTGCATCCTGACCTCGCCCGCGAACGACGCCGTCACGCGGGCCGCGTTCGCCGATGCCGCGTGGTTCGGACTCGACCCCGACTCGGTGCGGTTCGTCGTCCAGGGCACCTTGCCGGCGGTCGACAGCGCTACCGGCCAGCTGCTGCTTGAGGCACCCGGGCGACTGGCACTCTCGCCCGACGGACACGGGGGCCTGTTCCTCGCGCTGCGGCGCTCGGGCACGCTCGACTGGCTCGCCGACCGCGGAGTCCAGACGATGTTCACCTTCCAGGTCGACAACCCGCTGACGAGCATCGCCGACCCGGAATTTCTCGGGTATCACCTCGGCGCTGGGTCCGACATGTCGAATCTGGCCGTGCGCAAGCGGGAGCCCGGCGAGCGTGTCGGGGTGATCGCGCGGCGCGGCGACCAGACCATCGTGGTCGAGTACTCGGATCTGGATGACGCGACCGCCGCGGCCCGTGACGCAGCGGGGGAGCTGGTGCTCTGGGCAGGTAATGTCGCCACGCATTTCATCGAGGCGGAGTTTGCGCGACGGCTGACCGATGACGGGTTGCGGCTGCCGTATCACCGCGCAATCAAGAAGGTGCCGTACCTGGCGGCCAGCGGGCGCACCGTCGTCCCGGATGATCCCAACGCCATGAAATTCGAGACGTTCATCTTCGATGCCCTGCCGATCGCCCGTGCCTCGATCACCGTGGAGATCCCGCGCGCGGCGCAGTTCAGCCCGATCAAGAACGCCACGGGCAGCGACTCGCCCGAGAGCTGCCGGCGTGACATGAACCGCCTGTATGCGGGCTGGCTCGAGGCTGCTGGTGTCGTAGTCGCCCACGACGACGACGGCGAACCGGTCGACGTGGAACTCGATCCACGCCTCGCACTCGATGCCGCCGACGTGCGCACGCGCCTGGCAGGCCACGCGCCGATCGATCGCCCGACGGCGCTGAGCGCTCCCTGGCTCGCGACTCGGTTAGGGGACGCGGACCTCGCGCGGTAGGGCGAAGATCACGCCCTCCGCGCTCGGGGTGTCGGAGCCGGTCCGGTCGAAACCGCGCCCCGCGAGCAGGTCGGCGACTTCGCGCACCAAGACCTCGGGCGCCGACGCGCCGGCGGTGAGGGCCACGCGGCGCTTGCCAGTCAACCAGTCCGGGTCCACCGAGTCGACGTTCTCAATCAGGTAGGCCTCGGCGCCGGCAGCCCGCCCGACTTCGACCATCCGGTTCGAGTTTGAGGAGTTTTGCGATCCGACGACCAGCACCAGATCGGCGCCGGCGGCGACCGCACTCTTGACCGCGTCCTGGCGATTCTGCGTCGCGTAACAAATGTCGCCGTTGGGTGGCATCAGCAGTGCCGGAAACCGCTCGTGGAGGATCTGGACGATCTCGGTCGTGTCGTCCAGCGAGAGCGTGGTCTGGGTGGTCAGCGCGACGTTGTTCGGGTCGGTGACCTCGACGGTGCGCGCCTGCTCGACGTCTTCGACGACGATGACTTGATCCGGTGCCTCCCCGGACGTGCCGATCACCTCGTCGTGGTCGGTGTGGCCGACCAGCAAGACGGTCGCGCCCCGCGTCGCGTAGCGACGCACCTCAGCGTGGACCTTGCTTACCAGCGGGCAGGTCGCGTCGATCACCCGCAGCCTGCGCGCCGCGCAATTGGCGTGAACCTCGGGGGCGACGCCGTGGGCGGACAGGATGATCGTGGCGCCCTCCGGCACCTCCTGCTCGGTCGCAACGAAGATCGCCCCGCGAGCGGTGAGCGTGTCGACGACGTGGCGATTGTGGACGATCTCGCCGCGGACGTACACCGGCGGACTCAGCTCGTCGAGCGCCCGCTCGACCGTCTCGATGGCGCGGTCGACACCGGCGCAGTAGCCGCGCGGCGCGATGAGGTCAATTCGCGAAGAGATCTCGGGCATCCCGACAGACGTTAGCGGACCGGCGGCCACCGGTGACCCGCACAGGGTTCGCCGCCAGAGGGTATCGGTCTGGGCCGCGTGCCGGCCGCCGGGCCGGGCCCGCCCGTCGCGGGCATCCTATGATCGACGACGGCGCCGCCCGACCCCAAGGAGCACCGATGGGCCAGGAAAAGGTCATGCTGATCACCGGTGGGTCGAGCGGCATCGGCGCGGCCACCGCTCGTCGGGCTCACGCCGCCGGCTACGCACTCGTGCTGGCGGCCCGCGGCGAGCGTGGCCTGCACGCGATCGCCGACCAATTCGGCACGCCGGATCGGGTGATGACCCAGACGTGCGACGTCTGCGAATGGCCGCAGGTCCAGGCGCTGACGGCCGCGGCGCTGGCGCGGTTCGGGCGCATCGACGCCGTGTTCGCCAACGCCGGCTTCGGTCTGACGCGCGGGTTCACGACTGCGACGCCGGAACAGTGGCGCGCGATGGTCCTCACCAACGTGTACGGGGTCGCGTTGACGATCCGGGCGAACATCGCGGCGGTCACCGAGTCCCGAGGCCATTTCATTCTCACCGGATCGGTCGCGGGGCGCAAGGCGCTTCCGGGCTCCATGTACTCGGCGACGAAGTGGGCCGTGAGTGCGATGGGCGAGTCCCTTCGTCAGGAGCTCAACGGCACCGGCGCGCGCGTGACCCTCATCGAACCGGGATTCGTCGAGACGCCATTCTTTGAGCATGGCTCGCCGCAGGAAGACTCGCTGGAGGCCGACGACGTCGCGCGGGCGATCATGTTTGCCCTCGAGCAGCCGTCGCGTGTCGATGTGAACGAGATCCTGGTCCGGCCGACGGCCCAGGAGGTCTAGGCACATGGGCCCGTGCCTAGGACGACGTGCGATTCGGCGTGCCGCGGCGCCCGGCGCATGACCGCCGCCAGCCCGAATCAGCTCATCGAGACCGCGTTGCGCGCCGCGGACGCCGCCGCGCGCGAGCTCGTGATGCGTGCCGAGCGCCCGTCCTCGGGGGTCGTGACCAAGAGCTCGGACACGGACCTGGTCAGCGATGCCGATCGGGCCGCCGAAGAGGCGATCGTCGCGGTGCTCGCTGCCGAGCGCCCCGACGACGGGCGACTGGCCGAGGAGGGCGGCCGGCACACCGGGGCGTCGGGACTGTGGTGGGTCATCGATCCCCTCGATGGCACCACCAATTACCTGTGGGGCATCCCGCACTGGGCGGTGAGTGTCGCCGTCTGCGACGCGGACGGACCGGTGGCGGGCGTGGTGATGGACCCATCCCGTCGCGAGACCTTCGCCGCGCTGCGAGGCGGCGGCACCTGGCTCGGCAACCAGCGCCTTCACATGCCCGAGCCCCCCGAACTTCCGCGTGCGCTGGTCGGTACAGGCTTCAACTATTCGGCCGACGAGCGCGCGCGCCAAGCCGATGTGCTGCGGCGGGCACTGCCGCTGGTGCGCGACGTGCGCCGATTCGGGGCGGCGGCCCTGGATCTGGCCTGGGTTGCCACGGGCCGTCTCGATGCCTTCATCGAGCGCGGCGTCCAGGAATGGGACTGGATGGCCGGCCAGCTCCTGGTCACGGAGGCCGGGGGTGCAGTGCGCGTGCTCGCCCCGACCGACACGCGCCCTGCGGGCATCGCCGTCGCACGAGCCGAGCTGCTCGAGGCGGTCGTGCGGCTGTTCGAGGACGGCGGCACGGATTCCGGCTAGTTGCGGGTCCGCCGCCCGAATCGGCTGATCCGGGCGGCGATCGTCCGCCCGTCAGGCAGCAGCAGCCTTCTTCTTCGCCGGAGGCCAGTGCAGTGGCCGGTCGAGGCCCATCAGCGCGGCCTCCTTGAACGCCTCCGCCAGCGTCGGGTGTGCCGTGATCGAGTCACCGATCGTGTCGACCCGCGCCTCGGCGTCGATTCCGACGACGCCGGCGTTGATGATTTCGGTGGCTGACATGCCCACGACCACGACGCCCAGCAGCTCGTCGAGGGTGGTCTCGTGGATCGTCTTCACGAAGCCGGTGCGGTCGGCGAACATGGCCGCCCGCGCCAGCGCGGAGAACGGGAACTTGCCGGTGCGGATGCGGTCCTTGCCGTACTCGGCAATCGCCTCTTCCTCGGTCAGCCCGACGGCCGCAATCTCCGGGTCGGTGTAAATGCAGCGTGGTACCGCACCCGTGACCGGGATGTTGTGGCCGGCGATATTGTCGGCCGCCAGCTCGCCTTCACGGAACGCGGTGTGGGCAAGTTGCCAGTACCCGGCCACGTCGCCCACGGCATAGATATTCGGCACGTTCGTGCGCCGGTACTCGTCGGTCGTGATGCGAGTCGGCTCGAAGTGCACGCCCGCGGCCTCGAGTCCGATGTCCTCGACGTTGGCACGCCGGCCGGTCGCGACCAGCACGAGGTCGCCTTCGACCTTCTGCTCGGCGCCCGCGCTGTCGACGAAGTACAGGAACACGGCGTCCTTGGTCTCCTCGACGCGGGAGGCACGCGCGCCGAGGTGCTGGGCGATCTTGCGCTTTTTGAATGCCCGCTCGAGCTCGGTCCGCGCCTCGGCGTCCTCGTTGGCGATGAGGTGGTCGAGCATCTCGACGATCGTGACCTCGCTGCCGAAGTGCGCGAACACCGACGCGAACTCGACGCCGATCACCCCGCCGCCCAGCACGATCAGACGCGGCGGGACCGCATCGATCGCCAGCAGACCGGTTGAATCCACGCAGCGCGGTCCGTCGATCCCATCCACCGGGGGTCGGGTCGGGCGCGAGCCGGTCGCGATGACCGCGTCCTTGAACACGACGGTCTCACCGGTGTCGGTCGTGATCGTGTTCGCGTCGGCGAACGCCCCGCGACCCTCGACAAGCGTGATCCCGTTGGCCTTGAGCAGACCGCCGACACCGCTCACCGACCGGTCGACGATGTCCTCTTTGTTCTTCTGGACCTGGGCGAAGTCCAGCTCCACCGTCGGGACGTTGACCCCGAGCTTGGCGAACGTGTCGTGGGCATCCTTCATCGCGTGGGCGCTCTGCACCCATGCCTTGGTCGGGATGCAACCCACGTTCAGGCAGGTGCCGCCCAGGCGGCCCTGCTCGATGACGGCCACGCTCAGCCCGAGCTGGGCCGCGCGAATGGCGGCCGGGTAGCCACCGGGTCCACCGCCGAGTACCGCGACGTCGACCTCGATCACGTGTGATCTCCTCAGATCGAAACCAATAAAACCATGCCGTCTGCGGGGAGGAGACGACCGGCCGTGTTCGCCGCACAGGCTATCGCGGCGCGAGCAGCAAGTGCCCGCGCCGCGCCGGTGGCGGTGTCAGGCGCCGATCGACTCCTGATGCAGCCGCCGCAGCACTGCCGGCAGGATGCCGCCGTTCTTGAGATACGTCAGCTCGGTCGGCCCGTCGATGCGGGCACGCACCGTGAATGCGCCCGACGATCCGTCCTCACGGGTGTACTGCACGCCGAGCTCCTGGCGCGGGGCAAGCGTTGTCAATCCCGGGATGCTGAAGACCTCGCGACCGGTCAGGCCGAGCTCCTGGATGCCCTGGCCGGGCAGGAATTCGAGCGGCAGGACGCCCATGCCGACCAGGTTGCCGCGGTGAATGCGCTCGAACGACTTGGCGATGACTGCCTTGACGCCGAGCAGCAAGGTGCCCTTGGCGGCCCAGTCGCGCGAGGAGCCGGTGCCGTACTCGGCGCCGGCGAACACGATCAGCGGGGTGCCCGAGGCCTGATACTTCATCGAGGCGTCGTAGATGCTCATGATCTCGCCGTCGGGCAGGAAGTTGGTCCAGTTGCCTTCCTTGCCGTCGGCCAACGTGTTGCGCAGGCGGATGTTGCCGAAGGTGCCGCGCATCATGACCTCATGGTTGCCGCGGCGTGAGCCGAAGCTGTTGAAGTCCTTCGGGTGCACCGCGTGCGCTTGCAGGTAGGTGCCGGCGGGAGACGTTGCCGGAATGACCCCGGCCGGCGAGATGTGGTCGGTGGTGACCGAGTCGCCCAGCAGCGCCAAGGCCCGCGCGTCCACGACGTCGGTCAGCTCCCCGACGGCCGCGCCGAGGTTGTCGAAGAACGGCGGGCGCTGAACGTAGGTCGATGCGCTGTCCCAGTCGTAGGTATCGCCGGCCGGAACCGGCAGCGACTGCCAGCGCTCGTCACCGTCGAACACGGTGCTGTAGCTGGTGGCAAACAGCTCGGGCGTGATCGAGGCGGCCATCGCCTCCTTGACCTCGTCCGGCGTGGGCCAGATCTCCCGCAGGTACACCGGCTTGCCGTCCGAACCGGTGCCGATCGGGTCGTTCTCGAGGTCGATGTCGACCCGCCCGGCGAGGGCGTAGGCGACGACCAGGGGCGGGGAGGCCAGGTAGCTCGCGCGCACCAGAGGATGGATGCGACCCTCGAAGTTCCGGTTGCCGGAGAGCACCGCGGCGGCGACCAGGCCGTTTTCTTCGATGGCCTTGTTGATCGGCTCGGCGAGCGGGCCGGAGTTGCCGATACAGGTCGTGCAGCCGTATCCGACCAGATCGAAGCGCAGCTGGTCTAGGTACTCCTGAAGGCCGGCCTTCTCGAGGTACCCGGTCACCGCGCGTGATCCGGGTGCGAGCGAGGTCTTGACGTGCGGGGGCGTGGCGAGGCCACGCTCGACGGCCTTCTTGGCGAGCAGTCCGGCACCGAGCATCACCGAGGGATTCGAGGTGTTGGTGCAGCTGGTAATAGCCGCGATCGCGACCGAGCCGCTGGCCATCTCGAACGTCTCGCCGGCATTCTCGATCGTTACCGTCGGGTAATGGGCCGGGGTGCCATTGGCGGGCACCAGGCCGTCGGGGAACGCCTCGCGGAAGGCATTGCCGACGTTGCCGAGCACGACGCGGTCCTGCGGGCGGCGCGGGCCGGCAAGGCTCGGGACGATCGTCGACAGGTCCAGCTCGACGTTCTCGTCGTACTGGGGGTCCGGCGTCGCGTCGGTGCGGAACAGCCCCTGCAGCTTGGTGTAGGCCTCGGTGCGGGCGATCGCCGCATCGGAGCGGCCGGTGATCTTCATGTACCGCAGCGTCTCGTTGTCAACCGGAAACAGCGTGCCGGTGGCACCGAACTCGGGCGACATGTTGGCGATCGTGGCGCGGTCGGCCAGCGATAGCGACGACAAGCCGGCCCCGTAGGCCTCGACGAACTTGCCGACGACACCGTGGTTGCGCAGCAGTTCGGTGACCGTCAGCACAAGGTCGGTGGCGGTTGCGCCGGCCGGGAGTGCACCGGTCAGCTTCAGGCCCACCACGACGGGCATCGGCAGCGACAAGGGTTGGCCGAGCATGACGGCCTCTGCCTCGATGCCGCCGACGCCGAACCCGATCACCCCGATGCCGTTAATCATCGTGGTGTGGGAGTCGGTACCGACCAAGGTGTCCGGGAACGCGACCAGCTCACCGTCGATCTCGCGTGCGTCGACGACCGGCGCCAAGTGCTCGAGGTTGACTTGGTGCACGATGCCCATGCCGGGCGGCACGACGCGGAAATTGTCGAACGCCTGCTGCGCCCAGCGCAGCAGCGCGTAGCGCTCGCCGTTGCGCTCGTACTCGATGGCCACGTTGTCCGCAAACGCCTCGTGGTCACCGAAGTGGTCGACCTGGACCGAGTGGTCGATGACCATATCGGCCGGGACGAGCGGGTTGATGCGGGAGGGGTCACCGCCCATCTCGGTCATCGCGTCACGCATCGCGGCAAGGTCCACGACGCACGGCACGCCGGTGAAGTCCTGCAGCACGACCCGGCCCGGCATGAACGGGACCTCGATGGCCTGGCCGGAGTTCGGCGCCCACGAAATCAGGGCCTTGACATCGTCGTCGTCGACGAAGCCGCGGGCGAGGTTCCGCAGCACGTTTTCCAGCAGGACCTTGATCGTGACGGGATGCCGTGTGAGATCGGCGCCGAGGGCGTCGAGGCGGTAGACGGCGTACCTCGCGTCACCAACGGTCAGCGTGTCGCGGGCGCCAAACGGGTCGGGAATCGCGGTCAACGGCGTTGCTCCTCAGGCTCGGAAAGGTCGGATCTGCGCCTATGAAGGGTACCGGAGCAAATGCCCCGACCGCGGTTTTCGCGCGCAACGGACCGTGCGGCGAGCGTGCACCTTGGGCGATTCCGGGCACCGAGGAGCGTCGCGTGTGCGCCGCCGCCGGTGAACTCCCTGCTAGTGGGTCAATCGGCGGTAGGTGATGCGATGCGGCTGGGCCGCCTCGGCGCCGAGCGCGCGCTTCCGGAAGTCCTCGTATTCCTGATAATTGCCCTCGAACCAGCGCACCTGGCTGTCGCCCTCGAACGCGAGGATGTGGGTCGCCAGCCGGTCGATGAACCACCGGTCATGGCTGGTGACCATGACGCACCCGGAAAATGAGGCCAGCGCGTCCTCGAGCGCGCGCAATGTGTCGACGTCGAGGTCGTTGGTGGGCTCGTCGAGTAGCAGCAGGTTGCCGCCTCCGGCGAGCAACTTGGCCAGGTGCAGCCGGTTGCGCTCGCCGCCCGAGAGTTGGCCGACGAGCTTCTGCTGATCGGTGCCGCGGAAGTTGAATTGGGACAGGTAGGCACGGGAGTTGATCTCCTCGCGACCCCCCAATTGGATGACGTCCTGTTTGCCGGACGCCTCGGCCCACACCGTGTTGTCGGGGTTCAGCGCGTCACGCGACTGGTCGACGTAGGCGATCTGGACGGTCTCG
This sequence comes from Thermoleophilia bacterium, assembly GCA_017882585.1. GTDB lineage: Bacteria > Actinomycetota > Thermoleophilia > Miltoncostaeales > Miltoncostaeaceae > CAITWD01. The sequence goes on along the minus strand of JADGPF010000006.1, from coordinate 29,583 downwards.
CCGACCCGCAGCTCGCCCGCATCCGGGGCATCAAGGCCGGCGATCATGCGAAACAGCGTGGTCTTGCCGGCCCCGTTTGCGCCGATCACCCCGACGATGCCACCCTGCGGCAGCGAAAACGAGAGGTCGTCGATGAGCAGGCGATCGCCGAAGCCCTTGGTCAAATGTGTTGCGACGATGACCTGCTCGCTCAGGCGCGGGGCGGCCGGGATGCGGATCTCGGCGGTCCGAGCGGCCTCCGAGCCTGCCTCCTCGACGAGGCGCTGGTAGTTGGCCAGGCGTGCCTTGCTCTTCGCCTGGCGGGCACGCGGGGACGAGCGGACCCACTCAAGTTCGTGGGCGAGGGTGCGTTGGCGGGCCGACTCCTTCTTTTCTTCGCGTGCCAGGCGCTCACCCTTCTGCTCGAGCCATCCGGTGTAGTTGCCCTTGTAGGGAAGCCCCCGGCTGCGGTCAAGTTCGAGGATCCACTCGGCGACGTTGTCGAGGAAGTACCGGTCGTGGGTCACCGCGACGACGGTGCCCGCGTACTCCTCCAAGTAGCGCTCGAGCCAGGCCACCGATTCGGCGTCCAGGTGGTTGGTCGGCTCGTCGAGCAGCAGCAGGTCCGGCGCGGACAGCAGCAGCCGCGCGAGGGCGACCCGACGCCGCTCGCCGCCGGAGAGCGTCGCGACCTCGGCATCGCCGGGTGGCACACGCAACGCGTCCATTGCCACCTCGACCTTGCGGTCGATGTCCCATGCGTTGACACGCTCGATCTCGTCTTGGACGCGCTGGAATTCGTCCAGCAGCCCTTGCATTGCGTCGGGGTCCATTGGTTGGCTCAGCTGCGCGCCGATCTCGGCATAGCGTGCGGTGAGCGTGAGCTGGTCGGCGAGGCCCTGCTCGATATTCCCCCGAACGTCCAGGTCTGGGTCGAGTCCGGGCTCCTGCTCGAGCAGCCCGACGGTGGCACCCGGCGCCAGTTGCGCGACGCCGGAGGACGTCGCCTCGTGGCCCGCCATGATCCGCAGCAGCGTGCTCTTGCCGGCGCCATTGATGCCGAGAACGCCGATCTTGGCGCCGTACAAGAAGGACAGTGAGACGTCTTTGAGAATCACCTTGTCCGGAGGGTGCACCTTGTCGAGGCGATGCATCGTGAAGATGTACTGGGGTTCACTCATGACACGGCAGCGTAACTAACCACCCGAACGGGCGACACCTCAAGTTGCGTGCGCTACGGTCGATTTGCTGAGAAGACCGCAACATGAGCACTGCGCAGGTGCGGACCGAGACACCTGCGAGCCCCGAAGGAGGGGTGACATGACCACAATCAATTTCGAACCACGCTCGCGCGATGCCGCGCTTGAGGGAGTGGTTGCCCGGATGAGCGACGACGGATGGGGCCACTACCACCGTCTGGATTGCGTCTATGCGCCCCAGCGCCGCGCCGAGGGTGTGCGCGCCGTGGTACACGGCCCGTGGCGGTATCTCTCGCATCACTGGCAGCCGTGTCCGCTTTGCAGCCCGCCGATGGGCTAACGTTCTACTTGGCACTCCGCATCGTGAGTGCCAAATAGAACGTTGAAAGGGGTAGGAGTGGACACGACGGACGCGACGTTCGAATACGACGTCATCGAGCGCTCCGGTGAGGTCCCCGTGGTTGTGGACTTCTGGGCGCCGTGGTGCGCGCCATGCCGCCAACTCGCTCCGCTGCTCGAGAATGCCGTGGGTCGCCACGACGGCGAGCTCCTGCTCGCAAAGGTCAACATTGACGAGAACCCGGTGCTCGCCCAGCGATACCGCGTCATGAGCATCCCGCTCGTGAAGGTGTTCCGCGATGGAGAGGTCGTCGACGAGTTCGCCGGTCTGCAGTCGGCGCATACGATCGACTCCTTCGTCAATCGCCTGATCCCGTCCAAGGCGGACCGGCTCGTGGAGATCGGCGACGAGACCTCGTTGCGTGAGGCGCTGGGCCTGGATCCGACCAACACCGCCGCCCGCCTCGCGTTGGCGCGCCTGCTGATCGCCGACGGCGAGACGTCGGAGATCTCCGGGTTGCTGGACCCGGTGTCATATGACAGCCAGGCCGCAGGCATCCTGGCCCGCCTAGCGCTGTCGGATGTCGATCACCCGGACATCCAGGCCGGCCTCGCCGCGTGGGACGCCGGTCTGAGCGAGCAGGCGCTGACGCATATGCTCGACGCCGTGCGCGCCTCCGCCGATCAGGAACGGCGCAACACGCTCCGGGCCGCGATCGTAGGCATGTTCGGGGAACTGGGCGAGCACCACCCGCTGACGGCGCGGTTCCGCAAACGCCTGGCCCAGGCGCTGTATTAGATCCTCCGTACGGTGTGCGGCGTGGCCGGGAACCCTCGGCCGCGCCAGCGCTTACTTCTCGCGGTAGACGATCCGCCCGCGGGTCAGGTCATAGGGCGACAGCTCGACGCGGACCCGGTCGCCCGGGTTGATGCGAATCCGGAACCGGCGCATGCGTCCGGCCATGTGGGCCAGTACTTCATGGTCGTTGTCGAGCACGACCCGGAACATCGTGTTGGGCAGGGCCTCGGTGACCTCGCCCTCGACCTCAATCGCTTCTTCTTTGTTGTTCGGCGTAGGAACCTCGCTTGTCGGATCGTACGCGCACGCCACGGCGCGACTGGTGCAGTCCGCCCGCAAGGGTATAGCGCCGCGCCGAAGCGTGCATCCCCCGGCGCGCGTTGTGCCGTCACGTGGCGGTCGTGGCCGGTCCGCGGTTGAGGCGCGCGCGGGATCGGCGTACGATCATTGATCAGTCAACCATATTCCGATGCACCACGACACGGGCGGACAGCATGCAGACCGCGGGAATCCATCATGTCACCGCGATGGCGGCCGACCCGCAGCGCAATCGCGACTTCTACGAGGGCGTTCTCGGCCTGCGCCTGGTCAAGCAGACGGTCAACTTCGACGACCCTGGGACGTATCACCTCTACTATGGCGACGGGGTTGGGTCTCCAGGGACCATCCTGACGTTCTTTCCCATCCCCGGGCTGCGACCGGGCACGCGGGGGGCCGGCACGACCGAGCGTGTGGCCCTCGGGATTCCGGTCGGCGCAGCCCCGGCATGGCGGGCCCGTTTTGATGACCACCATGTCGCGGTCGGGGAGCGCGCCGGGGGCGACGGGCGTGACGGCCTTGTGGTTGCGGACCCCGATGGACTGGAGATTGCGCTGGTCGAGTCGGCGGACGTGGTCGGTCCGCGTGTGTGGGGCGCCCGCGTCGGGTCGGAGATGGCAATCCAAGGGATCGACGGTGTCCAACTGGCGAGCGCCGCCGCGTCCGATACGGCTCGGGTGCTCGGCGTCTGGCTGGGCCTGCAGCCCGACGATCACGGCGACTACCGCGCCGGCGATTCGCTCGGTGGGCGTGTCCGCGTCCGCGATGCCGCCGGGGCTCCCAGGACGCGTCTCGGCGCGGGGATCGTCCACCACATCGCGTTCCGCAGTACCAGCGCCGGCGAACAGCGCCAGTGGGCCGATCACGTCCGCCGACACGGCGCGCTGCCGACGCCCGTCCAGGATCGCGAGTACTTCACCTCGATCTATTTCCATGAGCCGGGCGGGGTGCTGCTCGAAATCGCGACCGATGGGCCCGGATTCACCCGCGACGAGCCATTCGCGACGCTGGGTGAGGCACTGTGCCTACCGCCATGGCTTGAGGTGCACCGGGACGAATTGCGCCGGCACTTGGTCGGGCTCGATTCCGCACCGCAGGAGGCGCCGCGATGAGCGCCAGCGTCACCGACGTCGCCCACGTATGGCAGCCGCCGTCGGGATTCGGCCCGGTCATCTTGGCGCTGCATGGACGTGGCGGCAGCGAACAGGACCTCGTGTCGGCGGCACAGCTCATCGCCCCGGGTGGCGGCGTCCTGGCGCCGCGCGGACTCGAGCCCCAACCGCCCGGCTGGGCCTGGTTCGCGCATCGGGCGATCGGCGTCCCGGTGGATGCATCCTTTGATGGGCGTCTGGCGGAGCTCGTCGCCTGGCTCGAGGCGGCCGCCGTCGCCTACGGCATCGTGGTCCCGATGACGGCTCTCGGGTTCAGCAACGGCGGCATGATGGCGGGGGCGCTGGTGGCGACGCGGCCCGAGCTCGTCGACGCCGCGATCCTCATGGCCTCCGGGTATCGGCTGCCCGACCACATCACCGCGCGCGGTGGGCTGGCCGGACATCGCATCCTGATCGCGGGCGGCGCCGACGACCCGTTTCACACCGCCGCGATGATGGACGCCGGCGTGACCGCCTACACCAAGGCAGGGGCAGACGTCGTGGCGCTGCGCTACCCGGGTGTCGGCCACACGATCACGCGGGAGCAGGCGCTGGACGCGGCAGCCTGGCTCACGGCGCCTGCTCACGGAAATACCGTCTAGGAGGCCGGCAGGATCCGGTCGCCCAGTCCATCGGGCATGATCTGGCTGTGGAGCTCATAGAGCTCCGCCGGGTACGGGCTCGCACCGATCGAGGCCGTCATGCCGCCATCGACGAAGATCGTCTGGCCGGTGATGTAGCTGCCCGCATCCGAGGCCAGCAGGAGCAGGGTCCCGACCAGCTCGTGCGGCTGTCCGATGCGCGCCATCGGCGTCTGATCCTCGATGCGAGCACGAAACGGCGGAACGGCCAGCACCTGGTCGGTCATCTCGCTTGGGAACCACCCGGGTCCGATGGCGTTGACGCGCACGCCGCGGTCGGCCCAATGGGCCCCCAGGTACTTGGCCAGGTGGATTGTCGCGGCCTTTGACACGGCATAGCCGACGGGGATGTTGAAGTGGCCGCCGGCACCGGCGACCGACGCCAGCAGGATGATGGATCCTCCGCCGCTGGCGAGCATGTGGCGTGCCGCCGCGGTGGCGGTCACGAATGTTCCGGTGAGGTTGATGTCGATCGACTGGCGAAACAGGTCGGCGGGCATCTTCTCGGGCATGGCGCCGCCCTCGGGTACCGATCCGGCGTTGGCGACGGCGATGTGGAGGCCGCCGAAGGTTGCGACGGCCGCGGCCACCGCGGCGGCGACCTGGGCCTCGTCGGTCACGTCACACTCGACCGCGAGTGCGTTGCCGCCGCCGGCGGAGATGTCGGCCGCGAGCGCATCGAGGCGGTCTCGCCGACGCGCGGCGAGGACGACGTTCGCCCCGGCGGCGGCGAGCGCGTGGGCGAAATCCACACCGAGCCCCGATGAGGCACCGGTGACCAACGCGGTCTTACCGGTGAGATCGAACTGGGATGTGACGGACGACATCGGCACGCTCCATGGTCATGGCGGGTCCCGGCCCGCGCCGGGGTGTGCACAGCCTGCCGACCGGCGCCCGGACATTCCAATCGAAGCGACCAGACGGAACAATCGGATGTGCCGATGGAGATTGCCGGCGCGCCGCCCCGATCGTCGTGTTTCCGTCGACCCATGCGCTGGCAGAGCACGTCGAGCTCACAGTCGCGGCGCCCGCCCCCCACCCGATCCTGTGGTGGGAGCGCGACGCGCTTCCGGGCAACCCATGACGCGTTGGTGTCAGCCTGCCGGCGATCTCCGAGTTCGTGGCCCACGCCGCGACGGATCCGAACGTGGTGTGGCGCCCGCTGGTCCGCCCTCGGGTGATCCTCAACGGGCTCATGATCTGGGCCCGTCACGCACCGACGCCGGGGGGTTCGCCGCTGGTGGCGTCCCTTGAGGCGCCGACCGGTCGCTAGCTGGCGACGGCGCGTCGCATGAGGGCCTCTTGGCTGTTGAACGGCTCGCGGCCGGGCTCCGCGCGCAGGTGCTCCCAGCTGCCGTCGGGGTGCAGCTCCCACGCGAGTCGGGTGTCGGCGAGCATCAGGTCCATGGCCTCGAGCAGCTCGCGCTGGCACGCGGGATCGTCGACCGGGGTCATCACCTCGACACGGTGGTCGAGGTTCCGGACCATCATGTCGGCGGACCCGATGAACACGCGGGGCTGCGCTCCGGAATGGAAGGCGAAGATCCGTGCGTGCTCGAGGAAGCGCCCGACGATCGAGATGACCCGCACGTTATCGCTGACCGCGGCGACGCCGGGGCGCAGGCCGCAGATGCTGCGGACGATCAAGTCGACCTTCACGCCCGCCTGCGAGGCGCGGTAGATCGCCTCGATGATCGGGCCGTCGATGCAGGCGTTGAGCTTCATGACCACTCGCCCGGGTGTCCCGGCACGGTGGGCCTCGACTACCCGGTCAAACTCGGCGATCAGGCCGTCACGCAGGTGTACCGGGGCGACCAGGATCTTCTGGTATTCCGGCGGCTGTCCAAATCCGGTCAGGTAATTGAACAGATTCGCGACGTCGCGGGTGATGTCCGCATCGCAGGTGAACAGCCCCAGGTCGGTGTACAGGCTGGCCGTGGCGGGGTTGTAGTTGCCCGTGCCGATGTGCACGTAGCGCACGACGGCGTCGCCTTCCTGACGGACGACCAGGCACAACTTGCCATGGGTCTTCAGGGCGGGAATGCCGTAGACGACGTGTACGCCGGCGCGCTCCATCCCGCGGGCCCAGCGAATGTTGCGCTCCTCGTCGAATCGGGCCTTGACCTCCACCAGGCAGACCGTCTGGATGCCCCGCTCAGCCGCCAGGATCAAGGCCGGCACGATCGGCGAGTCGCCGCTGGTGCGATACACGGTCTGCTTGATCGCGAGCACCGCCGGATCGTCGACCGCGTTGACGACGAACCGCTCGACGCTGGCCGTGAAGTCGTCGTAGGGGTGATGGACGATCAGATCCCGGTGACGGATCACGTTGAAGATGTCAACGGGCTCGTCGTCGAGAGAGCGTAGGCGCCGGGGGATCACCGGCTCCCACCGCTCGAACTTGAGTTCCGGAAGGTCGCTGTTGGCGACCTTGCCCAAGCAGGTCATATCCAGCAGACCAGGCACCGTGTAGATGTCCTTGGGGGCGACTTCCAGCGCCCGCGACAGTTCCTCCAGGATCATCGGTGAGGCGCCTTCCTGGATCTCCAGGCGCACCACATGGCCGAAGCGGCGCTGGCGCAACTGGTCCTGGACCGCGCCCAGCAGGTCGTCCGCGTCTTCGGAGATGTCGAAGTCCGCGTCCCGCGTGACCCGGAACTGGACACACTCCACGACGTCCATGCCGGGAAACAGCCGGTCGATGTGGACCGCCATGAGCTGCTCGAGGGGAACAAGGTGTGCCCCGATCGGCATCAGCCGCGGCAGACCCGGGGGGACCTTGACCCGCGCAAAGCGCTGCTCCTGGGTCTCGGGATCGCGGACGATCAGGCCAAGGTTCAGCGACAGCCCGGAGATGTACGGGAACGGCAGGCCCGGGCCGACCGCCAGCGGCGTCAGGGTCGGGGCGATCTGATTGTCGTACAGCTCGGCCGCCTTGGCGCGCTGGTCGTCGGTCAGGTCCGCCACGTTGGTGATGAGGATGCCCACCTGCCAGAGGGCCGGATGCACATGCTCGGTCCAGATTCGCACCTGCTCGGCGATGAGCTCGCGGATGCGGGTACCCACGGCGGAGATGACCTCGTCGCGCGGCATGGCATCCGGTGTCGACGGGCGCCGGCCTGCCGCGGCGGCCTCCTGCATCGCAGCGACCCGCACCATGAAGAACTCGTCGAGAATGTTCGCGCAGATCGACAGGAACCGGCATCGCTCCAGCAGTGGGGCCGCCGGGTCCTCGGCTTGGGCAAGCACGCGCGCGAAGAAGTCCAGCCAGCTCAACTCGCGGTTCGTGTAGAGCGCCGGATCGCGCAGATCGAACGGGGTTGCCGTGGCGTCAGACGAGTTCAGCATCGTCCCTAGTCTGACGCGGATCGGTGGAACCCGGTAGTGGGACGATGATTTGCAGGTGAAATATCGCCGGCGGCGGGCGCCGCGGACGCGCCGTCAGTTACGCGCCGAGCCGGAAGGCGAAGATGGCAACCCCGATGATGACCAACACGGCCAGCAGCAGACCGAGAGCGAATGAGGCGGTGATCGCGATGGGTATTACGAGTACGAGTCCCTGCGCGATCGCGATGATCATCAGCGCATCGCGAACGATTCCTGGACGAAGGTGCCGGATGCCGAGCACGGCCAGCACCAGAACCAGCAGCGCGACGAGCGAGGCGAGAAACCACGTGGGCCGCCCGACGATGACATAGAGCATCTCGGCGAGCGCGAGCCCTGCGGCGATCGACCAACGTCGTCGACGCAGGACGTTGACCGAGCCGCCGCCCATGCCCGGTCCTCTGCCGTGGGCGTGCTGTTCGATGATGATGGGCTGCTGATTATCCACGGTCGACTCAGTGTATCGCGCGTTGGATTTCGTGGCCGGTCATCCGGTCCCGGTGACGCTCGGACGCGGTGACGTGATCGCGATCACCGATCGAAGCTGGCCGGCGGCGGTCTCGGCGGCGGCGCGGGTGGTCCAGAGCCCGGCCATCGCGCCGCCGCTTCCGCACAGCAGGACCTCGTGCGCGCCGAGACGCGCCAGATCGTGTGCCGCGGCACCGAGCTCGGGGGCGAGCGTCCGCGCGGCCCGCCAGAGATCGTTGCCGACCCATCCTCCTGAGGTCCACGGTCCGGTCGGAGGATCGGGGTCGATCGCGCCGCCGTGGCCGAGCCGGTCGAAGGTGCGATACACGTCGGTGGTCGACAGCGGCGCCACCGGGCCGCAGATGACGGCCCACAGGTCGGCGGGACGCGAGCGGGGCAGCAACCGCTCGCCGCGACCGGTCGCCCATTGGGTGCCGCCGCGCACGAAGAACGGGACGTCGGAGCCGAGATCCGCCGCCAGTCGCTCCAGTTCGCGGACGTCGAGTCCGAGCCTGTACAGCGCGGTGATTCCGATGAGCACGGCAGCGGCGTCGCTCGATCCACCGCCCAGACCGGCCTGCATCGGGATGCGCTTGACGATGTCGATCCTGGCGGGCAGTGGCCGCGCGCACGCCGCCTCAAGCGCATCAACCGCGCGCCAGGCGAGATTCGCCGGGCCGCCAGGTGCGCCCGGGCACGACAGCGTGCGCGTCGGGGCCGCCGCGATGGTCACCGTGTCCTCGAGGCCCGCCAGGGCGACCAGAAGCGTGCCGAGCGGATGGTAGCCGTCCGGTGCGCGCGGACCGACGCGCAACACGAGGTTGAGCTTGGCCGGCGCGGGGATTACGAGGTGATCGGCCATGGCAGTCGCTCGGCGAGGATGCGGTAATGGTCCGGCGCGAGATGTTCGGCCCGGGCCGCGGCAGGAAGTCCGAGTTCGTCAAGCAGGTCGGTGACATCCGCGCGGTTGAGCCCGTGCGCGGCAAGGTTATTGGCGATGGTCTTGCGCCGTTGGGCGAACGCTGCGCGGACGATGCCCCGCAGCGCAGGCGCGGCGCCAGGGCCGGTGCGCCGCAGCACCACGAGCGCAGAATCGACGCGCGGGCGCGGCACAAAGACCTCGCGGCCGACGTTGCGTCGGAATGCCGACTGGGCCGCGAGTTGGATCATGACCGACGGCGCCCCGTAGCTCGGGTCACCGGGGCGCGCCAGCCAGCGGTCGGCAACTTCGCGTTGGACCATCACCGACCAGACCCGCAGCGCGGGCAGCTGCCAGGTGCTCTCGACGACGACGGGGGTCGCGATCGCGTATGGCAGGTTGCTGACGAGCGCCGTGGGCGCGGGAGACAGCGCCCCGAGTGCAAGGCGCATCGCGTCATCCCAGTGGATCGTGACGTTGGACTGGCCGTGCAGTACCTCGGCGAGCGGCGGCGCGAGACGCCGGTCGATCTCCACCGCATGGACCCACGCCACGGCGCCCGCCAGCGCGCGCGTCAGGACGCCAACGCCTGCACCGACCTCGAGCACGACGTCGTCGGGGCGCAGATGGGCCTCACGGAGTGAGAGGTCGACCAAATTCTCGTCGGCCAGAAAGTGCTGGCCGAGGTCGGTGTTCGGGGACAGTCCATGCTCCGCGAGCAGGCGGATGACCCGGACCCGCGCGCTGGGCGCGGGGTTACCAGCCGAAGACGCGGGCGGCGTTGGTGGTGGTGAGTTCATCGCAGGTGGCGACGTCGAGCCCGCGGACCTCGGCCAATTTGGCGAGCGTGTGGGCGACGTATGCCGGCTGGTTCGGTCTGCCCCGCAGCGGGACCGGCGCGAGGTAGGGGCTGTCGGTTTCGACCAGGATGCGGTCGGCGGGCATCTGGGCGGCGGCCGCGCGCAGCGCGTCGTTGGGCTTGTACGTCAACGGTCCGGCGAAGCTCGCGTACCAGCCGGCGTCGATGACCCTGTCGAGGTGCTCGACCATCGAGAAACAATGCAGAATCACGACGAGTCCCGTGGCGTCCTCGCCGAGCACCTTCAGCGTGGCGACGCTTGCGTCGCGGGTGTGGATGACCAGGGGCAGTCCGGCCGCGCGCGCGATCGCGATCTGCGCGCGAAACGCCCGCTCCTGCTGGGCCGGGGTGGCCGTATCGCGGTAGAAGTCCATCCCGCATTCTCCGATCGCCACGACCCGGGGATGGCGGGCGAGCTCGGCGATCCATGCGATATCGGCATCGGTCCATGTCGCGGCGCTGTTGGGATGCACCCCGACGGCCGCCCAGATCGCGGTATGGGTCTCGGCGAGGGCGACGGTGGCCAGGCTCGACGCGCGTCCCATCCCGACGCCGACGATGCGCTCGACGCCGTGCTCGGCGGCCGCCGCCAGGACCGCCTCGATCCCGCCCTCGCAGGACTCCAGGTGAGCGTGCGTGTCGACTACTCCGGGCGTCCTTCCACGCGCGGAAATAGCGGTGGGATCGCCGTCACCCGTGCACCGGCAATCCCGTCGCCCCAGGTGGCGCGCGCGAGGAGCACCTGCGACGGATCCTGGCCGAGCGATGCGAGCGCGCGCGCGGCGCTGCCCGGGATGATCGGCCACAGCAGCACCAGCACGGACGTCAATCCGGCCGCGAGCGAGAACAGCACCTGGTCGAGGTCGGCCGCCGCGCCCGGGTCCTTGGCCAGCACCCAGGGCGCGCGCTGTTCGACCAGTCGGTTGAGCGCCCGCACCAGCACCCACGCCGCCTCGACCGCACGGGTGATGTCGGCGGCGTCGAATGCCGCGACGATTTCGGCCTGCCGCTGCGCGACCTCGTCGGCGAGTGCGCGATCCTCGCCCTGGTCCGCCGGCACCACACCGCCGCGGTAGCGGTCGATCATGATGACGGTGCGGTTGAGCAGGTTGCCGAGCTCGTTGGCCAGTTCGCCGGTGTAGCGGGCGTCGAATCCCTCCGCGCTGAACGTGCCGTCCTCGCCGAACCGAATCTCCCGGCACAGGTAATAGCGCAGCGCATCGATGCCGTAGTCATCGATGAACGGGAACGGGTCGACGAGATTGCCGGTCGTCTTGCTCATCTTCTCGCCGCCCTTGAGCACGTAGCCGTGGATGGCCAGGCGCCGGGGGAGCTCGATCTCTGCCGCCATCAGCAGGGCCGGCCAGATCACCGCGTGGAACTTGAGGATGTCCTTGGCCATGAGCTGCAGGTCCGGCGGCCAATAGCGCGCGCCGTCCGCACCGGCGCCGTAGCCGAGCGCGGTCCAATAGTTGAACAGCGCGTCGACCCACACGTAGATCACCTGCTCAGGGTCCCACGGCACCGGTACACCCCAGGAGATCTGCGAGCGCGAGATCGACAGGTCCTCGAGACCGGACTCGATCATGCGGCGCGCCTCGTTGTACCGCGGCGTCGGGACCACCCACTCGGGGTGGGCATCGAAATGGGCCAGCAGCCGCTCACGGTACGCCGACAAGCGGAAGAACCAGTTGTCCTCCTCGAGCCATTCGACCGGCGTGCCGTGGATGGGGCAGGTGTAGGCCTCAGCCAGCTCGCCTTCGGTGTAGAAGGCCTCGCACGGCGTGCAGTACCAACCGCCGTAGCTGCCTTTGTAGATGTCGCCCCGTGCGTGGAGGATGCCCAGGACGCGCTGCACTTCGGTGATGTGCGCTGCGTCCGTTGTGCGGATGAAGAAGTCGTTACTCGCCTCCAGGACCCGCCCGAGGTCGCGGAACTTGGCCGACAGCGTGTCGGCATGCGACTTGGGGGTGTGGCCGGCGGCCTCGGCGGCGCGGGCGATCTTGGCACCATGCTCGTCGGTGCCCGTCAGAAAAAACACATCTTCCCCACGTTGCCGATGATGGCGCGCGAAGATGTCCGCCATGATCGTGGTGTACGCATGCCCGACATGGGGCTCGGCGTTCACGTAGTAGATCGGTGTGGTGACGTAGAAACGATCGTGGCTCACGAGTCCAACAGTCTAGACGGGCGGCTGCCGCCACGGATCGCAGCCGCGCTCGCTGAGCTCGCGCGTCGACTTGGCTCGGCGGACATCGAGTGGATGCTGGCGGGATCCGCGGCGCGGGCGCTTGCGGGCGCGACGGTCGCGCCGCGCGATCTGGACATCGAGATCGCGGTGATCGATGCCGATCGGGTCGCTGTCGCATTGGGATGCGTGCTCACGGTCGACTCGGGTAACGGGTGGTCATCGCTGCGCGGCCGGTGCGCCGTCGAGGGCGTCGAGGTCGACGTGAGCGCGGGCGTCGCGGTGCGTGGGCCCGAATGGGGGCTCGAGTCCGACGACGCATTGGCCCGTGTCTGGTCCCGGTCGGTCGCCGTCAGCGGATACGCGATCACGCTCGCGCCGCCCGAAGAGCAGCTGGTCCGCGCCCTGATCGCCGGCGACTGGGCGCGGATCGCCAAGGTCTCGGGCGGCGGCGGACCGCCGCCGCGACCGGCCTACGTGTTTCGGCGCTTGGCTGCGGCGAGGGCGGTGCGGTAGGCCGCGTTGCGGGAGGCGGCCCCGATCTTCGCCGTGATGTCGGCGGCCTGTCCCGGGCTCAGACCAGCGTCCAGCAACGTCGTCACGACGTCCTCGAGGTGCCGGGCCGCCGCCGCCTGTCCGGCGCCCACCCGCGGCCACAACACGAGCGTGATCTCGCCGCGCACGGGCGCGGCCGCGAGCCGGGCGGCAAGTTCGCCTGCGGAGCCGACGATGGTCTCCTCGTAGAGCTTGCTGAGCTCCCGGCAGATCGCCACGCGCCGCGCCGGGTCGTGGGCGGCGACGTCGACGAGCAGCCCCGCAACGCGCTGCGGGCTCTCGAACCCCACGACGGGCCATCCCAAGCGGTCGAGATCCTCAAGCAGGGCGCTGCGTTCGCCGGCCTTGCGGGGCATGAAGCCGGCGAAGGCGAAGCGGTCGGCGGGCGCGCCTGAGGCCGCGATCGCCGCGGTCACCGCACTCGGACCCGGAATGACCTCGACCGTGATGCCGGCGTCGTGAGCCGCGGTCACGAGTCGCGCGCCGGGGTCGCTGACGCCCGGCATGCCGGCGTCGCTGACCACGGCGATTCGTGCGCCGGCGTCCAGTCGCCTGAGGAGTTCGGGAAGTCGGGCCGTCTCATTGTGGGCATGCAGGCTGATCAGCGGTGCCTTCAGCCCGAGGGTCTGCAGCAACATGCCGGTGCGTCGTGTGTCTTCGCACGCGATGATGTCGGCATCTCGCAGGGTCTCGCGCGCTCGCGGCGAAATGTCGCTCAAGTTTCCGATCGGCGTTGCAACGACCGTCAGGCGGCCGTCTGTCGCTGATGTGGTCACGTTGTCCTCTGCCTGGGGATCACCGACTCGAGTATGCAGGTCGCTACCATCATCCACGCATGACGACGAATACCACGAAGCCGTACCGGCGCTTCCGCGTTCATGGGGGGTCCGCGTCCGGCGGCATCGAGGAATTGCGGCGGATGACCGATGGTGAGGTCGCGCGCGCCGGCGGACCCCCGCGGGCCGCAGTCGTGACGCCACCGCGGCCGTCACAGCTGGATTCCACCCCGCCTGCGCCTCCGCCGCCCGGTCGACAGCAGCCGGCGTCGAGTTCCGGGGATCTCCCGCCGGACAAACCTTCGCGCCGCTGGTGGTCGCTGCGCGGGCTCAGTTGGGTCGGCTGGACCTGGCGCATCGCGGTGGTGCTCGTCCTGGGGCTCCTCGTCTGGGGCATCGCGGGATATATCGCGCTCAACAGCGCGGTCTCGGACGCGAACTCGCGGATCACCGCGTCGGCCGTCAAGGCCCTCACACCGAGCAACGGGTCCATGTTGACGACACCGACGAACATCCTGTTCATCGGATCCGATGCACGGCCTGGCCAGGGTGCATCGCGCTCGGACACGATGATGCTCATGCGTCTCGATCCGAACTCCGGCAAGATCAAGTACCTTTCGATTCCGCGCGACACCCTGATCGACAGCCAAAGCTGCCCGTCCTGCGGCGCCTACGTGCAGAACCAGAAGATCAACGCCGCCTACTTCTTCGCCGGTGAAGCCGGCGCGATCAAGACCGTCGAGCAATTCACAGGGCTGCCGGTCAACCACATCGTGGTGGTGAGCTTCGACGGACTCAGCAAGGTCGTCAACGACCTGGGCGGGGTCACGTTGAACAACCCGACCCCGTTGAAGAACTGCGGCTATACGGGCGGGATCAAGGTGAGCTTTCCGGGCGGCCCGATCACGCTCAACGGCACCACCGCGCTCCAGTACGTGCGCGTGCGCGACTGCGACACCGACTTCCAGCGTGAACGTCGGCAGCAGGTATTCCTGGCGGCGCTGAAGTCGACGATCGTCTCGCCGTGGTTGATTTGGAAGGCACCGTGGAGCGCGGCGTCGCTCGTGAGCGCGCTCTCGACCGACATGAGCACGACTGACGTGACCGAACTCGGATGGCTCGAGATGAGCCTCACTCAGCCCTCCAAGGACCACTTCCTGCTGCCGGGTGCGCCGACGTACATCGGCAACGTCAACTACGTCGTCAACGACCCGAACCTCAGCGCCGCGGCCAAGAAGGCCTTCATGAGCAAGAACTGAGGCGGAGCGACGGTCTCCGACGTCGCCAGGGGGCTAGGCCTTGTCGAGCCCGACCGTCTTGCTCGAACTCGAGCCCGCGTTCTCGCTGGACGAGGTGCCGGAGTTGCCGGTCGCTCCGTTGCCCGTCGAAGCGCCGTTCCCGCCGGCGCCGTCCGCGGTCTTCGTCCCCGCACCGTCTCCGGCGCCGTCACCGCCCACTGGGCGGCGCTTGGTGCCGTAGTCGGTGTTGTGGAAGCCCGAGCCCTTGAAGTGGATCGCCGGAGCGAACAGGACGCGCGTGACTTCACCGCCGCACGCTTCGCACATGGTGACGGGATCGTCACTCATGCTCTGCATGACCTCGAAGTAGTGGTCGCAGTCACTGCAGCGGTAAACGTAAGTCGGCACGCGGCACCTCGTCCGGCGTTCGGTAGCCCGTCAGCGGAGCGTCCGCTGCGGACGATTTTGGCACTCTTAGCAAGAGTGTGCCAAAAACCGAGCCGTTCGTCAGCCACGACCGCGTTGGTACCATGCGGCCATGACGACCGATCGGGCGTCGTGTGGTGCCCGACGAGCGGATGAGCGAGCACGACGATCCGTCTGACCGACCCGCGATCTGGGAATTCGACGTGGCAGATCCGATGCGTAGGAACCAGGTCGTCGGCCGTGCGGCCGTGTTGGGTGCCGCCGCCGGCGTGCTGGCAGTGGGCCTCGCCGCGAGGGGGCGCCGGGTGTCTGCGGCGGGTGTGGTCGCCGGTGCCGGCGCACTCGGCGCCGCCGCGTTCGTCCCGACCGCGCCCCTGTTCGGGCCGACGCTCAGCCGCGGTCCGGCCGCGGGCAGCCAGGCGGCGTTGACCTTCGATGACGGGCCCGGGCCATCGACGGACGCGCTGCTCGATGTCCTCGCGGACGAGGGCGTCCACGCCACGTTCTTTGTCCTTGGGCGCCAGGCTCGTGCATACCCGCACCTGATCGTCCGGATGCAACGGGACGGTCACCAGATCGCCAGCCACGGATATGACCACGGAATTCTCGTGTTTCGCGGGCCGCGTTACGTGGATCAGCAGCTCCGTGCGACCGAGGCGGCCGTTGTGGCCGCGGCGGGTCCGGGCGCGCTGACCCCGTACTTTCGCGCCCCGCACGGGTTTCGCGGACCCGCGACCTGGCTGTCCGCACGTCGGCGCGGCTATCACATGGCCGCATGGACGACCGGAGTCTGGGACACCGCCGAGCCCGGGGTCGAGGTGATCGTGGCCCGCAGCGCCGAGGCGCTGGTGCCGGGCGCCGTGATCCTCCTGCACGACGCCGACGGGTGGGACGCGACGCGCGCGCGCCCCCAGACGGTCGACGCCATTCCCGGCATCTGTGCGGCCGCCCGTGATCTGGGCCTGGCGCTGGTGCGATTCGACGAGTTGGTGGGTGTGTGAGCTCCCGCGTTGCCGACCGGGTGGGCGGGCGCCGCTGGGTGGTTCATCTGGTCCGGGCCGCGATCGTGGTCGTCGTGGCGCTCGTGGTCGTTTGGCGCGTCAACTGGTCGAGCGCCCGTCTGTTCGTCCACCCGTCGTCGTGGTGGTTCCTGTTGCTGGCGGTGATCGCGAACTTCATCTCGGTCGGCTTCAAGGGCCTCGTCTGGAAGGGCATCATCGACGGGCTTCCCGGGCTGCGGCAGCGCACGCGCTATCGCGACCTGCTCCCGCCGGTCTTCATCGGGTTCCTGTTCAACACGATGCTCGCCGCACGGCTCGGGGAACTGGTCAAGGTCGCCCTCGCGCGCCGCCGCCTCGTCGCCCGGGGGGAGGACATCTCCGCGACGGTGCTTCTGGGCACGATCGTCGTCGAGAACCTGATCGGCACGCTCATGTGGGTGCTGCTCGTGATCGGGATCGGCATGTTCTTGCCGCTGCCGCTCTACGCGTGGATCGCGAGCCTGGTGATTGGGGGCATCGCCGCGCTGATCGTCGGTTACGCGATGATGACCGCCACCGGGCACCAGCCGCTGCCGTGGCTGTCCCACGGGTCGGTCTTCGCCAAGGCGGTGCGGGCGGCATCGCGGTTGTGGGGCGCCGTGCGGGAGTGCCACCTGGTGTTGCGGGATCCGAGCCGCTTCGCCATGGTCAGCGGCGCGAGCCTGTTTACCTGGTTCGCGCAGTGGGCGGGGATCTACTGCACGCTCAAGGCATTCGGTCTGGGATATGTCGGATGGGGTGGCGCGGGGCTGCTTCTGGTCACGATCACGCTGGCCCAGGCGTTCCCGCTGCTGCCGGGCAACCTGGTGATCTTCCAGGCCGCCGCGGTCGTGCCGCTCACGGCGACCTACGGCGTCCCGGCGTCACAAGCCATCGCGTTCTCGGTCGTCCTGCAGTTCACCGAGATCATCGTCGGCGTCGTCACCGGCTTCATCTTCCTGCTGTTCGAGGGCGTCAGCTTCGGGCAGCTGCGCCGGGAGGCAGAAGCCGAGGCCGTCGAACTGGAGAGCGACGGCCACGAGGTCGCCGCGGTCACCGACTAGCGCGCGCGTAGCGGTCCATGTGAGGCGCGGGATGCGGGGTCAGCCGAAGCGGCCGGACACGTACGCCTCGGTCTGGGGGTCCTTGGGGTTCGAGAACATCTCTTCGGTCTGGCCCACCTCGATGAGCCGGCCGGGTTCGCCCTCGTTGGTGATCGTAAAGAACGCGGTCGTGTCCGAGACACGGGCGGCTTGCTGCATGTTGTGCGTGACGATCACGATCGTGACGCGGTCCTTTAGTTCCTGGATCAGGTCCTCGATGCGCAGCGTCGACTGCGGATCGAGCGCCGAGCAGGGCTCGTCCATCAGCAACACCTCGGGTTCGACCCCCAGCGCACGCGCGATGCACAAGCGCTGCTGCTGACCACCCGACAGCCCGCCAGCGGGGGCGTTCAGCCGATTCTTGACCTCGTTCCACAGACCCGCCCCGCGCAGCGTGTGCTCGACGAGATCGGTGCGATCGGACCGTGAGAGCTTGACGCGGCTGAACTTCGGTCCGGCCAGTACGTTGTCGGCAATCGACTTTGTCGGGAACGGGTTCGGCCGCTGGAACACCATCCCGATCGCCCGTCGGATCGCGACCGGATCGGCCCCGCGCTCGAAGATATTGGTGCCGCGCAGGACGGCTTCGCCGGTGTTGTACGCGTTCGGAATCAGTTCATGCATCCGGTTCAGCGAGCGCAGATAGGTGCTCTTGCCGCAGCCGGACGGACCGATAAGGGCGGTGACCGAGTTCTCGCAAAACTCGAGCGTGACGCCTTCGACCGCGAGATGCTTGCCGTAGTAGCAGCTCAGGTCGCGCGAGCGGAGCGGCAGCTCGGCCACGGCAGCCCCGTTGACTGCGTTGGGTCGCTCGGCGCGCTCGGAGGATGGGGTCGGGTCAGATTCGGCTGACATCGCCTTCTCCAGGGGGGATCCGTCGGTCACTATCGCTCCGTTCCACGCGCGAGGCGTCCAAAGAATCGCGCAATCAGATTTAACACCAGAATCATCGCAACCAACACCAATGTCGCCCCCCATGCGAATTGCGTCGACTGCGGGGTGCGGGCGTTGATGACGAGGTTGTAGATCACAATGGGCATCGACGCCATCGGCTGGAAGATGTCCGTCGAGAAGAAGTTACTGCTCCCTGCGGTAAACAGCAGCGGGGCCGTCTCGCCGGCGGCACGGGCGATCGCGAGCACGACTCCGGTGAGGATGCCCGGCAACGCCGCCGGGATCACGATCCGCAGCGCGGTCCGCCACTTGGGCGCGCCCAGCGCGAGCGCCGCCTCACTCAGGTCCGACGGGACCAGGCGGATGACCTCGTCGGCGGTGCGCACGATGATTGGAAACATGATGATCGACAGCGCGATCCCGCCCGTCAGCGCATCGAATTGCTGGGTGGCGATGACGATCGCCAAATAGCAGATCATGCCGACCACGATCGAGGGCACCCCGAGCAGCAGGTCGACGAACAGCCCCATCGCCCAGGCGATCCGCGAGCCAATCCGTCCGGAGAGTGCGCTCTCATACATCAGCAGCGCGGTCAGGATGCCGAGCGGTGCGGCGATCGCCGTGCCGATCCCGACCATGATGAGGGTCCCAACCAGCGCGTTGCTGATGCCCGCCCCGGCGGTGTTTGACGGGTCGACCGGCGGGAGCTGGGTGAAGAAGTCGATCGACAGTTCCTGCACCCCTTGGACCACAATCTCGCCGATCACCAGCCCGAGCGGGATCAGCGCGAGGACGACGGCCAGGTAGATCCCCACGGTCGCCAGTCGCGCCTGCCTCCGGCGCTGGGGTGACACATCGGCGATGCCGGCGCCCTCGCGCACCGCTGCCGGAACAACGGGAACGGGCTCGCTGGCGTCCGGAAAATCCCCGTCATCGTCCTGGATCTCGATATCCGGCATCGCCACTTCACCGGTCGCGCGCCGGAAGAAGATCCGCTCGGAGAGCTTGCGTCCGCCGGATCGGGGGCTGCGGCGGGTCACCAGCCGCGCGCCGAGGTTCGTCATCAGGGTCAGGCCGAACAGCACCACGGCGAGCGCCGTTAAGGCGCTCAGCTGCAGGCCGCTGGCCTCGCCGGTCTGGAGCGCGATCCATCCGGCAAGCGTCGCGCCGGGCCCAAACAGCGAGTTCAGGATGTTGGGCTGGTCTCCGATGAGGATCGCGATGGCGATGGTCTCGCCGACCGCGCGTCCCAGGCCGAGGGTCGACGCGCCGACGATGCCCGAGCGCGACCAGGGCAGGACCGCGTCGCGGATCATCTCCCAGCGCGTGGCGCCGAGGGCGTAGGCCGCCTCCTCCTGCTCGCGCGGGACGGTCACGAAGACCTCCCGCGTGATGGCGGTGATGATCGGCAGGACCATGACCGCAAGCACGAGCCCGGCGGACACGTACGAGCCGCTGAGCACTGGGCCGTCGAGCAGACGGAACGAGCGCCCGATGACCCCGATCAACGCGAGGAACCAGCTCAGAAACAGGAAGGCGGCAACCGCGAAGCCGACGACCTTGAGTACGCCGCGTGGGAGCACGAGACTCACCACGCCACACAGGGCCGCCAGCACGAACACCGTGATCATCTGGTGGGAGCTGATCCACTCCAGGCGCGGGTTGATCCACGGCACCATGATGACGATGCCCCAGAGGCCATAGACGACCGATGGGACGGCCGCGAGCAGGTCGATCATCCCGGCCAGGGGCGCGCGCACGCGGCGGGGCAACACGAAGGTCGTTGCCAGCGCCACGCCGATCGCGAGCGGCACCGCGAGCGCCATCGCGATCGTCGCGGTGACGGCCGTGCCGTAGATGAATGGCAGCGCGCCGAACACCGGCGGACCGGTGATGGGCTGTGCGTTCCACACGGTGCCGGTGATGAAGCCCCAGACACCGAACGTGCTCCAGGTCTCGGTCGTCTGCGCGAACGTCTTCCAGAAGAAGAAGCCGATCGCGACGACCGCGATGAGCCCGGCCAGGATCGTCAGGCCGAAGTACGAGCGCTCGGCGATCGTCGCAGTGAACGTGCGCTTGAGCGAGTGCCGTTTGGGCGCGATTGGACCGTCGGGAGCGACGGCGGCACTGGCGTCGGGCGGCGCGGGAGTCAACGGGCAGGACCTCTACGGAATCAAGTGATCACGGTGTCGCGCACGCTACTCGCGCGCCTGGTGCGAATGGTGAAACTCGTGTGAATCTCCCTGGCGAAGAGAACGCCGACGGCCGGCTCCCCGGGAGGGGGCCGGCCGTCGGATCGGGCGGTGGCGGTGCGACGCAATCGCGTCGCACGAAGCCGGGTTACGGTGTGACGGTCTTCTCCTGGGCCTGGTCAAGCCTGACCCAGGCTGGCGGGAGCTTGGCGAAATGGATGCCGGGCAGGAGGTTCTGGCCCTTCACGCTGATCGCGTAGTTGATGAACTTCTTGACGGCCGCCCACTGCGACGCCCCGCCGCCGTGCGCGGTGAGGTGCGAGTAGTTCCCGTACGCCAACAGGAAGGTCGTTGCGGCGATCGGATATGAGCTGGCCGAAGGGGTGTTCAGCAGGCCATTCTGGATGGCACTCGCGTTCGTCAGCGAGACGCCGTGCTCCTTGGATGCAACGACCGACGCTGCGGTCAGAGCGGCGGACGAGGGTCCGGTCCAGTAGATCTTGCCCTTGTATTTATGGCCGAGCAGGGACAGGAACTTGTTCGTGCCGATCGTGGTCGCGAGCTCGACGTAGCCGATGGAGTTCGAGGTCCCCTTCACGCACGATGCCTCGAGGCCGCTGCCCGTTCCGAAGCTGGTGACCGTGCCCTTCCAGGCGGGCTTCTTGGACGCCGGCCCCACCACGTGGGCGAAGGTGCCGTTCACGCGGGCGAGGTAGTTGGAGAACACAAACGAGGTACCCGAGGAGTCGCCCCGCACGCACTCGACGATCGTGGAGTTCGGGAACTTGACGCCAGGGTTGAGTGCGGTGATCTGCTTCGCGTTCCACTTCGTGATTTTTCCGTCGAAGATCGACGCGAGCGTGCCGCCGTCGAGCTTGATGGCCTTCTTCTCGCCGCTGAAGTTCGTCGGCACGGCGACGCCGCCGACCGCGGTCACGAAGTACCGGAACCCGGCGCTCTTCACGAAACCGGTGTTGTCGGTCGGGAGCAGCGGGGCATCCGTTGCCTCCCAGTCGGCGGTGTCGTTCTTGAACGCGTTGATACCTGCACCCGAGCCACCGCCGGCATCCGTGCAGAAGCTGTGGCCGATGTGCACGCACCAGGTGTTGAACGCCGGTTGGATGAACGTGCTTCCCACGATGAGGTTGTTGCTCGAGGCGGCAAACGCGCCGCCCGCGGCCAGGAGTCCAAGCCCGCCGACCGCAGCAACGGCCATCACACGGTTGCGCATTGTTCGCTTCACGCTGAGTTTCCTTCTCTCGTTGAGTCGTCCGCGCGGAATGCGTCGCAGCGTGGGGCCTCCGGAGTGGAATGCCGCCGCCGCGCGGTGGTATCTGATGCCGCGGTGGTGGGTGTGCGCACCGCGCGAGATGAGTGGACCAGACGATTGCCGGCCAGTGGTGGCAGCCCTGTGACCTTCAGGTAACGAATTGGTGTCTCTGGGCGGTCAAATGGTGCTGGCCTGTAACACGGCGCGGCGGACGCGCGCTCCCGCGGTCCGGGCGTTCCGGCGATGGGCGTGAGATGGGCGGCATCCCGGCATTTTCGCGGATTTCCCGATGCGGCGGCGCGGGATCACGGCGGCGTCAGCGTCCCAGTGAGCATGCGTTCACAGCCTGTTCACGGGATCGTCACAAAACTGCGCGTTGTGACGTGTCGCGAGGTCCTAACCTTCGTTTCCGATATGACAGAAACCGAGCATCCCTACATCCTCATCATCGAAGACGACGAGAGCACGGGCGAGGCGGTGGCGTTTCATCTGCAGCGGGCGGGGTTTGCGCCACGGCTGGAGATCGACGGCTTGGCGGGATTGCAGGCACTCAAGAGCGGGCTTCCCGCGGTGCTCGTCCTCGACCTGATGCTGCCCCACATCGACGGGTGGCACCTCATCCGCGAGGTTCGCTCGTGGGCGCCGAACCTGCCGATCATCGTGATGACCGCCCGCACCAACGAGCATGACCGGGTCGAGGTCCTCGGGCTCGGCGCCGACGATGTGGTCTCAAAACCCTTCTCGATGCGTGAACTCGTCGCCCGGGTGACCGCCGCCGTCCGGCGGGCGTCGGTCGCGCAGTTGGACGCCGAACGGCAGGAAATCACGGCCGGCGACCTGGTGATCGATCCCGACCGCCTGGCGGTCACGATCGCCGGCCAACCGATCGACCTCACCCCGCTGGAGTTCAAGCTCCTGTGGGTCCTGACCGAACATCGCGGGCGGGCGCTCTCGCGCGACGTGATCTACCAGCGGGTCTGGCGGGCCGAGCGTGGCCATGGCGACCGCTCGGTCGACGTATTGGTGCGACGGCTGCGGCGCAAAGTCGATGAGATCGGCGGCGCCTACACCTATGTCCAGACCCAACACGGGGTCGGGTACCGGTTTGACGCCATGCTGCGGCAGATGCCGGCCGGAGCCGTGCGCGGTGCGACGCCGGAGGAGCCGCGTCCATCGGCGCACTCGTCGTTGCACCCGTCATTGGCGCGCTGAGCGCCGGCGAGCCGTCGGGCTACGCGGACTCGGTCAGGCGCTGGGCCTCGGGCAACGCCTTGAGCTTGCGCAGCGTGTTGTTTTCGATCTGACGGATGCGCTCCCGCGTGACCCCAAACTCGCGACCCACCTCTTCGAGGGTCCGTGGCTGGTCGCCGGTGAGGCCGAAGCGGAGCTCGAGCACCTGGCGCTCACGCTCGGGCAGCGTGTCGAGCGCACGCCTGATGTCGGTCTCGCGCAGCGTGCGCGAGGCCTCATCGAATGGCGATGGCGCCGCCTCGTCTTCGACGAAATCTCCCAGTGACGAGTCTTCATCCTCGCCCACCGGGCGCTCGAGGCTGATCGGCTGTTGTGCCAGCCGCAGGAGCTCGCGGACCTCCCCGATCTCCATCCGCAGCTCCGTCGCCAGTTCCTCCGGCTTTGGCTCACGGCCCAGGTTCTGGGTCATTTGCCGTTCCATCTGGACGACGCGATTGAGCTTCTCGACCATGTGGACCGGGATGCGGATCGTGCGGGCCTTGTCGGCGATGGCACGCGTGACGGCCTGGCGAATCCACCAGGTCGCGTACGTGGAGAACTTGTAGCCGCGGCGATAGTCGAACTTCTCGACCGCCCGGATGAGGCCGAGGCTGCCCTCCTGGATGAGGTCGAGAAACGACAGGCCCCGGCCGAGGTAACCCTTGGCGATGCTGACGACCAGACGCAGGTTGGCCTCGATCATCTCGTCCTTGGCGCGCAGGTCGCCGCGCTCGATGCGCTTCGCGAGCGAGACCTCCTGGCCGGCGGTGAGGAGCGGCACGCGCCCGATCTCGCGCAGGTACATGCGCAGCGAGTCGAGGCTGGGGTCGATGGTGAGGTCGACATTGGCGACCTCGGTCTCATTGGGGCCGCCATCGGTCTCGACGACGTCGATGCCGCGCTCGGCCAGGTCGGTGAGAAACCGCTCGAGCTGGTCTGGTGCGAGCTCATGGTCCTCGAACGCCGCGACGATGTCGTCGTAGGTCAAGGACCCCTTGTCGCGTCCTTCCCGGATCAGGGCTCGCATGATCGCCGTCACGGCGGTATCTGCTTGGGAAGCCCGAGGCATGCAGTCATCCTTGTCCGGGAACCGGGGACCGGTACCCTCGGAAGTGTAGAGGGTCGCACAAGGGGGCCGTACTCACGCCTTCTCGGCGAAAATGCTGCCATCCTTGACTGCGATGTGCGGCGGACCGATCCCGTATCTGCCGTCCCCGCGTCTGGACCGAGCGAAAGGCCCAATGATGAGCAGCAGGGCGATCCTTCCGGCGGAGGATCTTCAGCAGAGCCGACCCCCCGCCTCGATCAGCCTGACCAAGGCCGGCGTGACCCGGTCGGCCAAGGCAATCCGCATCAGCCATGAGGGCATCGAGCAGCTGTTTCAGGCCGAGATCGCGTGTGTGGCCGACCTGAACCCCCAGCAGAAGGGCGTGCACATGTCGCGCTTCGAGGAGGGGATCAACGAGGCGATCGATCAGGTGGTCCTCGGCGAGGCGCTGTCGATCGAGTCGCTGGCCCAGCACATCGCCGAGCGCGTGGTGAGTTCCCAGGGTGCGCTGCGCAGCGAGGTCACCATTCGGGCGAGCTATCCGAAGGTGCGTCTGACGCCGGTCTCGGAGATCCAGAGTCAGGAAATGTACGAGCTGATCGGCGTCGCGTCGGCGACGCCGATCCACGCCCGGCGCATCGTCGGCGTATCGGCCCAGGGCATGAACGCCTGCCCGTGCGCCCAGGGCCTGATCCGTGCGCAGGCAGAGGTCGCGTTGGCCAACGACGGCTTCACGCGCGAGGAGATCCACCGCATCGTGACCCACGTGCCGATCGCGACCCACAACCAACGCGCTCGCGGGACGCTCTATCTCGGTACGACCGATCAGGACACCGTCATTCCCGCCGATGTGCTCATCGACATCGTTGAACAGGGCATGTCATCGGAGATCTACGAGCTGCTCAAGCGCACCGACGAGCAGTACATCGTCGACCGGGCGCACCGCCGGCCGCGGTTTGTCGAGGACAGCGTGCGCGAGATGATTCGCGGGGTCGCCGAGCAGTTCGCGCAGCTTCCGGACTCCGCGTTCATTTGGGCGCATCAGACGAACTTCGAGACTATCCATACCCACGACGTCGAGGCGGAGCGCTCGGGCACCCTGGGCGAGATCCGCCAGGAACTCGCGGGCGGGGTGCATTCGACGCACCACACCGGCCTGAGGGAGTGGCTGCACGAGGGACTGCTCGGCGAGTGAGCCGGCGTACCGGTGTCACGGAGCGCTCGGAGCTAGGTGTTCGGACCCCGCTCCGTGCCGTGTGCGCGTGACCGGCGGAAATCGAGACGGAGCTCCTCGCCGCGCCGCAGTCGTGTGATGTTCGCGCGGTGGCGGACGATCACCATGATCGCCGCCAACGCTGCGAAGACGACCGTCGGCCACGGTGCGCCGAAGGCCAGCACCAGGAATGGGAACACCGCCGCCGCGGCGATGCTTCCGACCGAGACGTAGCGGGTCACCCCGACCACGACCACCCAGAGAACCACGACGATCACTGCCGGAATCGGGACGAGCCCGATCATGGCCCCGCCGGCGACCGCGACGCCCTTGCCGCCTTTGAAGCGCAGCCAGACCGGAAACACGTGGCCGACGATCGCCGCCGCTGCGGCGATCAGCGGCCAGGGGCTCGAGGTCTCCGAGTTGGCGATCAGGACCGCCACGAGGCCCTTCGCGATGTCGAGGGCCATGACCGTGACCCCGATGCCCTTGCCGAGCTCGCGAAACACGTTGCTCGCGCCGACGTTCTTGCTGCCGACGGTCCGGATATCGATGCCCTGTGTCCGTCCGGCCAGGTACGCGAACGGAATCGAGCCGAGCAGGTACGCGACCAGGACGACGAACAGCTGGGTCATGGGTCGACCCCGGCGTGGGCATCCGGGGCGCGCATCTCGAACAGGCGTCGGCGGGCCATGATGAAGTAGTACGCCCCGGAGAGCACGGTCAGCACGAGCGCCAGGTACAGCAGTGGCGCGTTGATCCAGCTTCCGGGGTGCGGGGCGATGAACGCGAGCAGGGCGATGTTCTGGCTCAACGTCTTGGCCTTGCCGAGCCGACCTGCCGGGATGACCAGGCGTTCATTCACGGCGACCAGTCGCAGGCCCGTGACGGCGAACTCCCGGGTGATGATGATCATCGCCGCCCACGCGCCGATCGAGCCGAGCTGGACCAGGCAGACCAGCGCCGCACTGACCAGCAGTTTGTCGGCCAGCGGATCAAGGAACGCCCCCGCGACGGTGACCTCGCCCCGTGCGCGCGCGAGCCAGCCGTCGAGCGAGTCGGTCGCCGCCGCGAACGCGTACAGTCCGGCCGCCCACCAGCGCGTCTGGTCGGTATCGACGAGCAGCAGCGCCATCACCACCGGGATGATGGAGATGCGCACGGCGGTCACCCACAAGGCAGCGTTCACAGGCGCAATGCTACGTCGCGGTGGGGTCGTTGGCCTGTAGCGTCTGGATATGAACGAAATCGCCGTCACCGCCGTCGGGGCCGACCGACCGGGGATCGTGGCCTCGCTCACCCGGGCCCTGCTCGAGCTCGGCGGCAATCTCGAGGACTGCCGAGCGGCCCTGCTGCGCGGGTCGTTCGCGATCGCCCTGCTGGTCAGCGTGCCCGACGCCGTCGACGCCGCCGCCGTCGATGCGGCGCTGCGCCCGGTCGCCGACGCACTGGGCCTGGGGTTGTGGACCGGTCCGGCGGCGCCCGACATCGACCCTGATCTCAGCGCCGAACGCTGCATGGTGTCGGTCTACGGCGTCGATCAGCCGGGCATCGTGCACGCGATCACCGCGGAACTCGCCGACGCCGGGGCGAACATCCTCGATCTGTCCTCGCGGGCGGCCGGGACCCCGGCGATCTACATCCTCGGTATCGAGGTCGAGCTGCCCCATGAGCTGACCGCCCACTCCCTGGAGGTCCGCTTGCGGCCCGTGGCGAGCGCACATCAGGTGGAACTGGCGGTCGTTCCCGTCGCCGACGAGGTGCTGTAGCTACCCGGTGCGCACGGCCAGAGGTGTCCATGACACGTGAGGTGGTGGTCTACCCGGACCGCCGGCTCAAGTCTCCCGCGGTTGCGATCCGCGGGGTCGGGCCGGCCGTCATGCGCCTGGCAGCGGACCTCGAGCGGACCGCCCGCGCGTACCCGCGCACCGTCGGCCTGGCCGCGCCGCAGATCGGCGCGATGTGGCGGATGATCTTCGTTGACTGCGCGGGCCACAAGCAGGTACCCGATCCGCGGAGCCCGCGGATCCTCATCAATCCGGTCGTCACCGCGGGCCAGGGCAGCGAGGTCGGGCGTGAGGGTTGCTTGTCGCTACCGGAGATTACGGCCAACGTGCGTCGGGCGACCTCCATCGAGATCGATGCCCTCGGGCTCGAGGGCATCCCCGTGCACCTTGTGCTCGAGGGGTTTGAGGCCCGCGTGGTGCTCCACGAGATCGATCACCTGGATGGCGTGCTGATCCTCGATCGGGTGGCGTCGCTGGCCACCGACGTGTTCCCACGCAAGATCCGCGCCGCGTCGGGCACGCTGCGCGCCGCCGGTTAGCGGCCCGTCGAATACACGTCGTCGCCGTCACTCTTGCGGACCCCGTGGACCGGGTTGCCTGCGGCGTCCCACTGGTAGTACGAGCAGGCGGGACCCATCGATATCTCATAGGTCTCGACCTTGGGGTTGCGGCCGATGTCGCGGGCGGCCGCCGAATGGCGCAGCAGGCTCGGGTCGTCGATTTCGGGCCAGACGATGACCAGATGGGCGGCGGTGAGATGGGTCGCCACGAACGTGCATTCGGCAGCCGGGCATGGCCACGGATCCGTGCGCACGCAATACCAGCCGGTGTAGTCCTCGCCCGAGTCGTCGGTCCACAGTTCCTCGTCGATCTCGATCTCGAACTCGGGCTCGGCGATCATCGGCTCCTGGATGGTGATTGGGCTGGGTACGCCCCTCGGATATCCGGGAATCTCGGGCATGTCAGGTCCCTGGTGAGTCGTGTGCGGGTTGGGTGGTGCGATGTTCATCGAACCACGCTGTCGTGCCGTCGGCAAAGTGGGCCCGCTTCCAAATCGGGACCCGCACCTTGAGCTCGTCGATGGCGTACCGGCACGCCGCGAATGCCGCCGCGCGATGGGGTGCCGAGGCGGCGATCCCAACCGATGCCTCGCCGACGGCGACATGGCCGATCCGGTGCTGGATGCACACCACGGCACCGAATTGACGGTGGGCCTCCGCGGCGATCGCGGCCATCTCGGTCTGGGCGAGCGGGCCGTAGGCGGAGTATTCGATGGCACGGAACGCGCGCCGGTCGGCTTCGCGACGCGTCGTTCCCAGAAACGTCGCGATGCCACCATGCTCAGGGTCGGAAACCGCCGCGATCAGGTCGTCGATGCGGACCGGCAGGTTGGTCAACGCGGGTACGCTCATCCGCCGGACACCGGCACCACGATGGCGATGCGGTCCCCATTTGCGAGCGGTGTCTCCGCGGGCGCCCAGACATCGTTGACCGCGTAGCGCACGCCGGGCGGAGCATCGGCGCGGCGGATCTGCTCCGGCAGCAACGGCCACACGCCATTGAGCGCGGCACCATGCGGGGCGCGCACGACGCACTCGTCGGCGCCCAGTCGGTCGCGCAGCGAGGCAAACACGAGGACGGTCACGGTGACAGGATCGGGCACGATCCGATCATATGCACGCACCGGCGGTCACGCCGCCCGCGCGGACCCATCGGGTCGGTCGGCGACATGCCGGGAGCCAGACGAGGTTTTGGTAGCCTCCGTGCCCGCTGTGACGTTCCGCACGAGGCTGGTCATGGCGGACCTGATCTATGCCGAAATGGGGCGCCCAGATCGCGCCCGGAGGTCCGATGTCGGTCGAGCACAAGCGCCAGCAGCTGCGGGAGCTGCGAGAACAGGCCCTGGGGGCGGGACGCGAAGACGCGATCGCACGCCAGCATGCCCGCGGCAAGCTCACCGCCCGCGAGCGGGTCGAGCTGCTGCTCGACCCAGGGTCGTTTACGGAGCTGGACATGTTTACCCGGCACCGTTCCCAGGGGTTCGGGCTCGAGGACAGCCGCCCGTGGGGCGACGGCGTGGTGACCGGGCACGGCACGATCGACGGCCGGCGGGTCTGCGTGTTCAGCCAGGACTTTACCGTGGTTGGCGGGAGTCTCGGCGAGGTCGTTGCCGAGAAAATCGTCAAGGTGATGGATCTCGCCGTGCGCATGGGCTGCCCGGTAATCGGGCTCAACGACTCCGGCGGTGCGCGCATCCAGGAGGGCGTGGTCTCCCTGGCAGGCTACGCGGACATCTTCTTCCGCAACGTCCGCGCGAGCGGCGTCGTGCCGCAGATATCGGTGGTGCTCGGTCCGTGTGCCGGCGGCGCGGTCTACAGCCCCGCGATCACCGATTTCATCTTCATGGTCCGCGAGACCAGCCACATGTTCATCACCGGCCCCGATGTGATCAAGACGGTCACCGGCGAGGAGGTGACCATGGAAGAACTCGGGGGCGCGCAGACCCATGCAACCCGTTCAGGCGTGTGCCACTTCGCCACGGACTCCGAGGAAGAATGCATCGGATTGGTGCGTGACCTCATGTCGTT
>JADGPF010000061.1 GCA_017882585.1 Thermoleophilia bacterium | reverse complement strand
CGGCTGCTGCTCAAGAGGCGCCGGCCCCGCCGGCTGCTGCCCCGCCGGCTGCTGCTCAAGAGGCGCCGGCCCCGCCGGCTGCTGCCCCGCCGGCTGCTGCTCAAGAGGCGCCGGCCCCGCCGGCTGCTGCCCCGCCGGCTGCTGCTCAAGAGGCGGTCGTCCCGCCGGCTGCCGCCCCACAGGCTGTCGCCCCAGAGGCGCCGTCGGAGCCGGCGGTTCAGGCCACCGCGGCAGAGTGAGCGTTTTCGTCTAATCGGGTTCGATTCAAGGAGCACAACGAGTGAGCACGGCCATTTCGGCGAAGCAGGTGAAGGATCTGCGCGAGAAGACCGGCGCGGGCATGATGGACTGCAAGAAGGCGCTCGAGGAAACCAGCGGCGACGTCGACGCTGCCGTGACGCTGTTGCGCAAGAAGGGCATCGCCGCCGCGGAGAAGCGCGCCGGCCGCGAAGCCAACGAGGGCGTGTGCGATAGCTACATCCACCAGGGCGGCCGGGTCGGCGTGCTGGTGGAGGTCAACTGCGAGACCGACTTTGTGGCCCGCAGCGAGCCGTTTACGACCTTCGTTCACGATGTTGCCATTCAGATCGCCGCCATGAACCCGACGTTCGTCCGGGCCGACGAGGTCCCGGATCAGTGGCTTGCGACCGAGCGCGAGATTGCCGCCGAACAGTCCAAGGACATTCCGGAGAAGGCGCGTGAGCGCGCGATCGAGGGCCGTATCGCCAAGCGGTTGAAAGAGATCTCGCTCCTGGATCAAGAATTCGTGCGCGATACCGGTGAGAAGAAGCCGCCGACGGTCGAGGAGCTGCGCGCCCGTCTTTCGGCTGAGGTGGGCGAGAACATCACCATCCGCCGGTTCGTGAGATTCGAGCTCGGTGGGCAGTAGGCCACACCATGCCGGCGACGCGACCGAGACCGGGCGAGGTGCCTCGGTGTATCGTCGCGTCGTTCTGAAGCTCTCCGGTGAAGCGCTGATGGGCGAGGGGGAGTACGGGATCGACCCCGATCGGGTCACCGCAATCGCGCGCCAGGTTCGCCGCGCAACCGACATGGGCGTCGAAGTGGCGATCGTGGTCGGGGCCGGCAATATCTTTCGCGGCGTGAGCGGGACAGCGGCAGGGATGGACCGGTCGACCGCGGACTACATGGGCATGATCGCCACGGTGCTCAACGCCCTCGCGATCCAGGACGCCCTCGAGAAGCTGGGCCTGACAACCCGCGTGCAGTCCGCGATCGCCATGCAGGAGGTCGCCGAGCCGTACATTCGGCGGCGTGCGATGCGCCACCTGGAAAAGCAACGGGTGGTGATCTTCGCAGGCGGTACCGGCAACCCGTTCTTTACGACCGACACGACCGCGGCGCTGCGGGCGCTGGAGATTGGTGCCGAGTGCATCCTCATGGCCAAGAACAACGTCGACGGTGTGCTCGATGCTGATCCGCGGGAGGTTCCCGACGCCAAACTTCTCCCGGACATCTCGCACATGGAAGCGATCGAGCGCGGCCTGCGCGTGATGGATACGACGGCCCTAACGCTGTGCATGGACAACCGGCTGCCGATCCTCGTCTTCAACATGGCCGATGAGTCGAATATCGGACGGATCCTGTCGGGCGAGCACATCGGCACCCGCGTGATCACGAAGTAAGGAGCAGATCGTGAAGGATCGTCTCGAGGACGCCAAGCGGCGCATGGAAGGCGCCTCGCGGGCCTTTGCCCACGAGTTGAACTCAGTGCGGACCGGGCGGGCCAGCACGGCGCTACTGGACCGGGTCCAGGTGGACGCGTACGGGGTACGCACGCCGCTCAATCAGCTGGCGTCCATTTCCGCGCCTGAGGCGCGGCTGCTGACGATTCAGCCGTACGACCGCGGCTTGTTCCAGAACATCGAAAAGGCGATCCAGGAGTCGGACCTCGGCCTGACGCCCAACAACGATGGCCAGATCATCCGGATCGGCATCCCGCAGCTCTCGGAAGAGCGGCGCAAGGAATTCGTCAGGCTCGTCGGCAAGATGGCCGAGGAGGCCCGCGTGGCTGTCCGCAACGTGCGCCGCGACGTGCTCAACGAGGTCCGGCGCTCCGAGAAGGACGGCGAGATCTCGAAGAACGAGGTCGGTCGCCTCCAGGACGAGGTCCAGAAGCTCACCGACACCGCGGTCAAGCACATCGACGAGCAACTGCACCGCAAGGAAGCCGAGATTCTCGAGGTCTGACGGGTCTCGGATCGCGGACCCCGGCCTCTCCTGGCATGACCATTGCATCCCGCTTGTCGGCAGCACGCACGGTGCTCGGGTTGGGCAAGGCGGCCCGCTCGCAGCCGCGGGTCCCGCTTGCCCGGGTGCCCAGCTCGATCGCCATCATCATGGACGGCAACGGTCGGTGGGCGCGCGCCCACGGACTGCCGACCGGCGCGGGCCACCGGGCCGGTGCGCGGGCGCTGAAGGACGTC
Source organism: Thermoleophilia bacterium (assembly GCA_017882585.1). Taxonomy (GTDB): domain Bacteria; phylum Actinomycetota; class Thermoleophilia; order Miltoncostaeales; family Miltoncostaeaceae; genus CAITWD01. The sequence continues at coordinate 26,841 of JADGPF010000061.1, read as the reverse complement.
GTCCGGCGGGCCGGTGACATGGGCGTGCACGACCTGACCGTATTCTCGTTCTCCACCGAGAACTGGAATCGCCCCAAGGACGAGGTCGATGACCTCATGGGGCTCTTTTCGGAGATGATTGATCGGGAAGTCCCCGAGCTGCATGCCGAAGGTGTCCAGATCCGCTTCATCGGCCGCCGCGATGACCTCGACGCTGCCTTGTTGGCGCGCATCGACGAGGCCGAGGAGCTGACTGCGGGCAATTCCCGGCTGCGGCTGTTCATCGCCATGAACTACGGCGGCCGCCAGGAGATCCTCGACGCCGCCGGGGCGCTTGCGTCCAACGGCATCGCAGCACCGACCGACGAGGAGTTTCGCGCCGCGCTCTATGGGCCCGACCTCATCGATCCGGAGCTCGTCATCCGCACCAGCGGCGAGCAGCGGCTATCGAACTTCCTGCTGTGGCAGTCCGCATACTCGGAGCTCTACTTCGCCCCGCAGATGTGGCCCGACTTCGGTGCCGAGGACCTGGAGGCCGCGATCGCCGACTACGCGGGGCGCGAACGACGGTTCGGCGGGCGATGAGCTCCCGCTTCGGACGGTTCCGCCGCCGCCGAGACACCGCTGGCGGGCGTGACGGCGACTTCAACGAGTTCGAGACGCTGAGCGGGGATCCTGCGGTGATCCCGACCGGCGTCAAGGCTGGCTTCGAGGACGCCGCAGATCCGGCAGCCGGCCCCGAGCAGCTTGAGGAGGCAACGTTCGATGATCGCGCCTGGGACGACGACGAGGACGACTGGTCCGAGCCGCCACCGCCGCGGGGACCGAGCCTGCGCGAGCGGCTCGCCAGGGGCGGGGGCCTGGGATCCCGTCTGGCCATCGCGATCCCGGGCGTGCTCATCGGGATCGGCGTCGTCGTCATCGGCGGCGGGATTTTCGCCGCCGCCGTCGGTCTGGTCGCGATTCTTGCGCTGTACGAGTTCTATTCGCTGACCGCCGCGTGGCGCCCGCTACGGTGGGCCGGGTACGTCGGGGTCATTGCCACGGTTGCGCTGGCATGGGGGGTGGCGTCGGCGGACCGCGGCGTGCTGATGGGCATCGCGATCGGTATTGCGTGCGTGGCCCTGGCCGGGCTCCTGGTGGCCCGGCGGGACGACATCACCGGGCGCATGGCGACGACCGCATTCGGCCTTGTCTACGTTGCGCTGCCGTTCGGACTGCTGGTCGCCACGCGACAGTTGCCACATGGAGGCGGCGCCGTCGCCAACGTGCTCGTCGGCACCTGGGTCTTTGACACCGCGTCATTCGTTGGCGGCAAGCTGTGGGGACATCGTCACATTGCACCGTTCGTCTCACCGGGCAAGACCCTCGAGGGTCTGATCACCGGTGTGATCTTCGGGACGGGCGCGGTCTGGATCGCGGGCTTGTATATGTCGTGGATTTCGGGCTGGGACTCGGTGATTGTCGGCCTGGCGATCTGCGCGGCGGGCTTCGTGGGCGACCTGTTCGAGTCGATGCTCAAGCGCGACATCGGCGTCAAGGACTCCGGGCGCCTGTTGCTCGCCCACGGAGGAGTGTTGGACCGTTTTGACGCGCTGATGTTTGCGACCGTCGCCGCCTACTTCGTCACGGTGGCGCTCACCTAAGGGACCGCGCCCCGGACGACGACCTCGGGCCCCGCGATGATCGGCGCCAACTCGCGCCAGATGATTCGGGAGATGCCCGAGATGGTCGAGATGCCGTAGCGCTCGCTGCCATTACCGTTCGTCATGACCGCGATCAGGTAGTGCTCACCGTTGCCGCGGACCTCGCCGATGCTGTTGATCTGCCAGGCGATCCCGGGCTGGGGCAGCCAGCCGTCCTTGAGCGCAACCGGGACGCCGGGCGGGATGCCGCCCGACACGCCCCAGTAATCCATGCCGATCACGTGGGACATCAGCCCGAGCTCGTAGGAGCGTGCCGACGCGCGCAAGAGCCGGTTCGGCAGCACGATGGTCCGCAACAGCCGGATCTGGTCGATCGGGGTCGTGCGCGTCAGCCCCCACAGCCCGGGCCCGGCAAACGTCGTCTGTCTGAGTCCCGCCGCGCGCAGGAACGCGCCGACGCCGGCACTACCTCCATCCTCGTTCCAAAGGCGGGTCGCGTCGTTGTTGTCGCTCGCCTCGATCATCCCGCGGGCGGTCGCCCGTTCGCTGGCGGTCAGCGAGCGTCGCTGAGTACGGTGCAACAGCGTCGCCAGGATTGCGGCCTTGACGATGCTGGCGGTCTCCTCGTGCACCCCCGGCCGGTACAGGAATTCCTGTCCGGTGGTCAGATCGTCGACGGCGGCGGTGATGTTGCCGTGCCGCGACGCGAGAAATCGGCGCATCGCTGCGCTCCGGAACAGCCCGGTTGCGGATCCGGCGGAGGCTCCGGCCGGCACGGCGGCGGCACCGAGGCCCACCAGGCACGCCGCCGCTGCGCACGTGACGACGCGCATGCGGGGTCCAGCCAGGCACGTACGCCAGCTGATCGGGATGATCATCCAGCAGCCTCCGGGCAACCTTCGGTATGGCGCGATGTTACAAGAGCACCCGGGTGCGGCAATACGGCGCGCGAATACGGGATGTTCGGCGCGTCAACCGCGACCGTCCCCCGACCAGAGCTAGGCCACTTCGGTCGCGACTGCGGTGTCGACGGTCTGCTCGGGCACGGTCGTCATCACCGTGCCCGAGCGGCGTCCGCCGCCCAAGACGAGCAAGGCGGTCACCACGCCCAGCAGGGCTCCGGCGGCGCTGATCCAGAACGAGAGGACGAAGCCGTCGACGGTCGGAATCGATGTCCCGGGATTCACGTTGGCGGCGAGCAGCACTGCGGCAATCTGCGCACCGATGACACCGCCGATTGTCCGGATAACGTTGTTCATGCCGGTGGCGACGCCGGTCTCCGACGGGACGACCGCCCCGACGATCAGGCGGGGCATGGCTGCAAACGCGAACCCGATGCCGACGCCGCAGACCATGAACGCCATGAACACCGCGAGCGCGGTGGTGTGCCAGACCGCGATTCCGGCGGTTCCAACCGCGAACAGCAACATGCCGATGGCCACCGGGATACGGGGTCCGACCCGGCGCCCGACGATGCCGCCGATCGGTCCCGCGGCCACGATCGCCGCGCTACACGGGAGGATCCACAGTCCCGCGACGAGAACCGAGGTGCCGAATCCCTACGCGGCCAAGTGCTGTAGCTGGGGCGGGAGGCCGCTCGGGAGTTGGAAGAAGCTCGGCAGCAGGACCCACGTGGCGTACAGGGAGAAGCCGGACAGCAGCGCGGTCAGGTTGGTGAACAGGACCGGACGTCGGGTCAGCATGCGTAAATCCACCATGGGCTGCGGCACTTTCGTCTCGGCCACCGCCCAGCTGATCATGAACGCCATCGCCGCCGCGAAGAGCCCGAGGACGAACGGCGATGTCCAGCCCTGGGGTCCGCCCTCGGTCAGCGCGACCAGCAGCGCGATCAGGCCACCCGACAGGAAGACCGCGCCCGGGACGTCGGGCCGGGCCGGATTGCGCACCGGCGACTCCGGGATGAACCGCAACACGAGGATGAGCGCCACGAGCCCAATCGCGGCCGAGACGACGAACAGCCAGCGCCAGTTCAGGTTGTCGACCACCAGGCCCGCCGTCACGATGCCGAGGCCGCCGCCGCCCAGCGTCGAGGATACGGTCCCCATCGTTACGCTCCACTTGTCCTCGGGGAACTCGTCGCGGATGATCGCGTAGGCCAGCGGGAACACCGCCGCGCCGACGGCCTGAAGCCCGCGGAACACGATCAGCGATGCGACATTCCAGGAGACGAAGCAGCCGAGCGAGCCGATCAAGAACGAGACCAGTGCGACCAGCATCATCTTGACCTCGCCGTACTGATCGCCCATCCGGCCGATGATCGGCGTCGCCAGGGAGCCCGTGAGCAGATAAATCGTGACCGTCCAAGTGATCCACTGCGTCGATGTGTGCAGATCGCGCTGAAGGACCGGTAAGGCGGGGATCACCAAGGTCTGCATCAACGCGAATGCCAGCGAGCTCACGATCAGGCCCGCCATCGTGAGCTTCAGACTGCCTCGGGCGCTACGGCGCGGCCCCGGTCTCCGGGAGTCCGGCAAGCAGTCGCCCCAGCAGTGCGGCCAGCGTCTGACGCTCCGCGGCATTCAGCGCGCTGAAGGCGCGCTCCTCGAGCTCTGCGACGGCCTCGCGTCCGGCTTCGGCGGCGGCGCGGCCGTCACGGGTGATCCGTACACGAATCACGCGGCGGTCGTCGAGGTCCCGCTCGCGGCCGACCAGGCCCTCGCGCTCGAGGCGATCGACCATGCGGCACATGCTCGGCGATTCGACCCGCTGGCGGCGGGCGAGTTCGGCCTGGCTGATGCCGTCTTCGTCGGCAAGGCGCAAGAGCGCACCGAGGGCGGGTGCGCCACCGGCCTGGGCGTTCAAGTTGGCGTCGGCCATCGTCCTCACGAGGCGTCCGGCCACGACCAAGCGCCAACTCAGCAGCGATTCGACCGTGAGGGGTTCGATTGCCGGAGGGGTCGGCATCAGATGCGTGAACGACTCGTAAGCGACATCATCATAAGCATACAAACGAATGCCCCCATCCCGCGACCTGTACCGTGGGCCGCGTGAATTTCGATTTGCTCGCCGAGCTGTGCCGAACCCCCGGGGCACCGGGACACGAAGCACCGATTCGGACCGTCGTGGAACGTGAGCTCCGTCCGCTCGCCGACGAGTGCTGGACGGACCCGCTGGGCAACTTTGTGGCCCGCAAGGCCGGCAGCGGCCCCCGGCTGATGCTGTGCGCTCATATGGACGAGATCTCGTTCATGGTGCAACACATCGAGGACTCGGGGTTCCTGCGGGTGTTGCCGCTCGGCGGCTTTGATGCCAAGACGCTGACCGCTCAGCGGGTCATCGTCCACGGACGCGAGGACCTGCTGGGGGTCATGGGCACGACTGCCGTTCATCTCATGAGCGAGGAGGACCGCAAGCGCCCCCCGAAGCTCGAGGACTTCTACGTCGATGTCGGGCTCTCGGCGGAGCGGGTGCGTGAGCTCGTGCGTCCCGGCGACGTCGTCACCCGCGAGCGCGAGCTGGCGCGCCTGGGCAACCTGGTCACCAGCAAGAGCCTGGATAACCGGGCTGGTCTGTACGTGCTCATCGAGGCGATGCGGGCGCTCGGTCCGCACGAGTGCGAGATCTTCGCGGTTGCTGCGGTCCAGGAAGAAGTTGGCCTACGAGGAGCGCGTGTGGCCGCCGCGCGCATCCGGCCGCAGCTGGCGCTGGCGATGGACATCACACTCGCCAACGACGGCCCGGGGACCGCGGCGCATCAACACGTGAGTACCATCGGCGGCGGGGCGGCCATCAAGGTCTATGACACCAGCGTGATCGTCCCCGCACGTGTCGTTGAGCACCTGCTCGCGGTGGCTGCCGCGCGCGGGATCGCCCATCAGCTGGAGATCATGCCGCGCGGCGGGACCGACACCCGGGAGCTCCAGCTCTCCGGCGACGGCGCGGTCGCCGGCTGCGTGTCGATCCCGACGCGCTACGTCCATCAGTCCGTGGAGACGCTCGACCCCGAGGATCTCGACGCATCCGTCGCGCTTGTCGCCGCGTTCTGCGAGACCGCGCAGGCGCTGGTCGACTAGCCGTGAGGCGGCGCGGTAACCGCAGCGGCAAGGCGTCGCGCGTACCCCCGCTACACTGATTCGTCGTGCGACGCATTCTCGTACTCGGCTCGACCGGCTCAATCGGCGTCCAGGCGCTCGAGGTGATCGACGCGTGCCCGGACCTGGTGGCGTGTGGGCTCGCGTGTGGGACCCGGCGGCATGAGATGCAGGCCCAGGCGCGTGCGCGGGGCATCCGGGATACGGTCTGCGCCGCGGGCGGCGGAAGCCTGCCGGCGACCGACGACCTTGCGGAGCTGATCGACGCATCCGAGCCGGACCTGGTGCTCAACGGGCTCGTCGGTGCGGCGGGCCTGCAGCCGACCTTGGCGACGCTTGCGCGCGGGATTCCGGTCGCACTGGCCAACAAGGAAACGCTCGTTGCCGGCGGAGCGCTGGTGGCCGAGGTGCAGGCGCGGACCGGAGCAGCGCTGATCCCCGTCGATTCCGAACATTCGGCGCTCTTTCAGCTGTTGGCAGCGGTGCCGCCGGAGCGCGTACCGGCGATCATCCTGACTGCATCCGGCGGGCCGTTCCGCGGTCGGACCATCGCCGAGCTCGCCCATGTCACGGCCCGCGATGCCCTGGCGCATCCGACGTGGTCGATGGGTGCGAAAATCACCGTCGATTCCGCGACGCTGATGAACAAGGGCCTCGAGGTCATCGAGGCCCACCACCTGTTTGAGGTCGGATACGAGCGGATCGAGGTCGTCATCCATCCTCAGTCGGTCGTCCACGGGATGATCCGCCTGGACGACGGGTCGGTGATGGCCCACTTGGGTCCGCCGGACATGCGCGTACCGATCGGCTTCGGCCTGCGATGGCCGGACGCGCCGCCGCAACACGGCCAGATGCCATTGACCGGGCGTACCCTTGAGTTCATGGAGCCCGACGACCAGACCTTCCGGTGTTTGGGCCTGGCGCGCGCGGCGGGGCTGGCGGGTGGCACGGCGCCCGCCGTGCTCAATGCGGCCAACGAAGTCGCCGTCGCGGCGTTCCTTGACGGGCGCATCGGATTCCTGGACATCGCCGCTCTCGTGGCGTCCGCGCTGGAGACCGTGGCCGCCGGTCCGGGCAACGACCTTGAGGCGGTGCTGGGCGCCGACCGGGCCGCTCGCGCGGCCGTAGATGAGGCGCTGGTGGGGGCCGCTCGGTGACGACCGGCGTCTACATCCTCCAGTTCATCGGCATCCTGATCTTCCTCGTGCTCGTCCACGAGGCCGGCCACATGGTGGTCGCCAAATGGTGCGGCATGCGGGTCGAGCGGTTTTCGATCTTCTTCGGGCGGTCGCTGGCGAGGTTCCAGCGAGGCGAGACCGAGTATCGAGTCGGATGGATTCCGGTCGGCGGCTACGTGAAGATCAGCGGCATGAGCCGGGATGAGGAAATCCCGGATGCGCTCGTGCCGCGGGCGTACTACTCGGCCACGATGTGGCGCAAGATCGCGACGATCGCCGCCGGTCCGGCGGTGAACATCCTCGTGGCCATTGTGTGTTTCACGGTGATGTACTGGGTCGGTATCCCGAACGGCGGCGCGCCGACCACGCGCTTGGCCCAAATCGAGGTGTCGTCGCCGGCCGGCGTGGCGGGAATGCGGCCGGGTGACACGCTGGTTGCCGTGAACGGTCAATCCGGCACGAATCCCGATGCGTTTCGGAAGATCCTGACCTCCCACCCGAACGGTCTCGTCACGGTGACCTACGCCCATTCGGGCGCGGACATCACCCGCACGGTGCGGCTGAAGTCCGTGAAGGCCAGCGGCGCCGCCTGCGACCCGGCGACCCAGGCCGGGTGCATCGGTCACCTTGGCGTGGGCTTCGGATACGCGACCGAGCGCGCAGGCCCGCTGGCCGGCGTTTCCAAGGGCACCCAATACACCTGGTGGGTCGTCCACGAGACCGGCACCCGCATCTTCCAGACACCGACACAGGTCCAGAGCGTCGTCGGCGTCGGCGCCGTCTATACCGAGGTCGCCTCGCGCGGTCTGGCGACCGTGCTCGCGTTCACCGGCGTGCTGAGTCTTGCGCTGGCCCTATTCAACCTGATCCCGATGCCGCCGCTGGATGGCGGCCACATCCTGTTCGCCGTCATCGAGCGCATCAGGGGACGGTCGCTGCCGGCCGCCGCGTACGAACGTGCGGCGGTGATCGGCATCGCGCTGATGGTCGTGCTGTTCTTCGTCGTGGTCCAGAAGGACGTCTTGAACATCGCCAATGGCACAGTCCTCGGCGGGAAGTAGGCTCTTGCGGTCATGAGCGATTGGTCCAGACGCACGAGCGTTGCCTGCCGAATTGGCACGATTACCATGGGCGGGGGCGCCCCGGTGGTCGTGCAGTCGATGACCAACACCGATACGGCCGACGCCATCGGCACCGCCGAACAGGTCGCCGCCCTTGCCCGTGCGGGGTCCGAGATCGTGCGAATTACCGTCAACAATCGGGCGAGTGCGGCCAAGGTCGCCGAGATCCGGGCGCGCGTGGAGGAGATGCACGGCATCGATGTGCCGCTCGTGGGCGATTTTCACTACAACGGCCACACGCTGCTGCGCGAGTTCCCGGACTGCGCCGACGCCCTGGCCAAGTACCGGATCAACCCCGGCAACGTTGGGCGCGGCGCGCGTCACGATGCCAACTTCGCCGACATCGTGCGGATCGCCATTGAATTCGATCGCCCTGTGCGCATCGGGGTGAACTTCGGCTCGTTGGATCCCGAGTTGCTCGATGAGCTGATGGACCTGAATGCGCGGCGCCCGGATCCCCAATCAGCGGAGATCGTCGTGCGCGAGGCGATGATCGCCAGTGCCCTGTCGTCTGCCGAGGCGGCAGAGGAGCTCGGTCTCGCCCACGACAGGATCGTCCTGTCGTGCAAGGCGAGCCGCCTGCAGGAAATGGTGGGGGTGTACCAGGATCTCGCGGCGCGCTGCGACTACCCGCTGCACCTCGGCCTGACTGAAGCTGGGATGTCGAGCAAAGGCATCGTCGCCAGCTCGGCGGCGCTGGCGGTACTACTTCAGCAGGGCATCGGGGACACGATTCGCGCGAGTCTGACGCCGGACCCCGGCGCGGACCGCACGCTGGAAGTCCGCGTGTGCTGCGAGCTACTGCAGGCGATGGGGCTGCGCCAGTTTCGCCCGCAGGTCACCGCGTGTCCGGGCTGCGGTCGCACGACGAGCACGGTCTTCCAGGAACTGGCCCAGCAGATCGAGACGCACCTGGCGGCGCGCATGGAGGTCTGGGCAGCCGAGCGGCCCAGCGTCGCCGACCTCACGGTCGCGGTCATGGGGTGCATCGTCAACGGTCCCGGTGAGAGCCGCGCGGCGGACATCGGCATCAGCCTTCCCGGCACGGGCGAGTCCCCGCGTGCGCCTGTCTATATCGACGGTGAGAAGGTGCGCACGCTCGACGGCGACCACTTGGCCGAGGAGTTCATCGCCATGGTCGAGACGTACGTGGAGGACCACTATCCCCGGGTCGGATCGGCGATCTCTGCGGCGTAGTCCGGTGGCAGTGACCCGCGCGCGGTAGGGTGCGGCGTCATGAGCGACGTCTCCACACACACGTGGCGCATGCCGGCCGCCCCGCGCGGCGGATCGGTGCGTTTGTCCGGCCGCTTCTGGCCGACACTGCGTGACGCGCCCGCCGATGCCGAGGCGGTCAGCCACAAGCTGATGGTCCGCGCCGGACTCGTGCGTCAGCTCGCGTCGGGCCTGTACAGCTTCCTGCCGTTTGGATTGCGCTCAGTGCACCGCGTGACGGCCGTCATCCGTGAGGAAATGGACCGGATCGGCGCGCAGGAGTTCCAGCTGCCGGTGATGCACCCCGCCGAGATCTGGGAGGCCACCGGGCGCTACGGGCTCGACGAGCAGTTCCGGCTCGAGGACCGCGGTGGTCGGGCGATGGTGCTCGGGATGACCCACGAAGAGATCATCACCTGGCACGCCGCGCGGGAGATCCGCTCCTATCGCGACCTACCGCAGAGCTGGTACCAGTTCCAGACCAAGCTCCGCGACGAACCGCGGCCCAAGAGCGGCATCCTGCGGGTGCGCGAGTTCACGATGAAAGACTCGTACTCACTCGACGCCGACGAGGCCGGGCTCGCACGCTCGTACGAGGCCCACGCCGAGGCATACGCACGCATCTTCGATCGTTGTGGGCTCGAGTGGTACATGGTCGAATCCGATGTCGGCATGATGGGTGGGATGGGCGCGCACGAGTTCATGGCGCCCAGCCCCGCCGGCGAGGACACGATCGCCCGCGCACCCTCGGGCGCGTACGCCGCCAACGTGGAGTTGGCAACCTCGGTCGCCGTCGATCCGGACTTCGGACCGACACCCGCGTCGGCCGAGGCGTTTGCGACGCCGGGCATCGGGACGATCGATGAGCTTGCCGTGTTCACGGGCCTTCCGGCCGGGCGCCTGTGCAAGAGCGTCGTGGTCGTGAGCGACGACGGACCCGTACTTGCGCTCGTGCGCGGCGCGCATGCGCTCCATGAGAAGAAGCTCAGTCACGTTGTCGGGCGTCACCGCCCCGCCCAGCCGGATGAGATTCGCGCGTGGTTCGGCGCCGGCCCTGGCTCGCTCGGGCCGGTGGGCGTGGAGGGCGTCCGGATCGTCGCCGACGCGACGATCGCCACCGGGCACTACGTGACCGGCGCCAACCGCGACGGCGAGCATCTGCGCGGTGTGGTACTCGGACGTGACTTTGACGCGGAGCTCGCCGACATTCGGACGGTCCTCGCCGGGGAGGGGTGTCCGGTATCGGGCGAGCCGCTGGAGCTCGAGCCGGTGATCGAGATCGGCAACATCTTCAAGCTCGGAACCAAGTACTCCGACCCGCTCGGTGCCACGTATCTCGCCGCCGATGGCCAGGAGCGGTCCATCGTCATGGGTTCGTACGGGATCGGGCCGGCGCGGGTCTTGGCCGCGGCCATCGAGCAGTCACATGACGACGCCGGCATCGTCTGGCCGAAGGCGCTGGCTCCGTTCGACGTCCATATCGTGCTCGTGGGCGAGGCGGCGAGCCCACAGGCGGCCTTCGCCGATGCGTTATATGCCCAGCTCTCGGACGCGGGCCTCGCGGTGCTGCTCGACGACCGGGACGGCACCAAGCCCGGGGAGAAGTTCGTGGAGGCCGAACTGCTGGGATGTCCAATCCGGCTCACTATCGGCAAGCGCACCCTGCCCGATGGGCCGCTCGAGGTGCAGGTGCGGCGGGGGCGGGAGCGCAACGATGTGCCGCTGCATGGCGCCGCCGCGGCGATCGTCGCGTTGCTCGGCCAGGTGCGGTGAGCGGTCGTCTATGGCGGCCGTGGGGCGGCGCGTGCGGTGGGTCGTACCGGTGCCCTGTGGTAGCCTGAGGCGGCACCACGGGGCGTGGCGCAGTCTGGTAGCGCACCCGGCTGGGGGCCGGGCGGTCGGAGGTTCAAATCCTCTCGCCCCGACTTGATTCCATGCGGGTAAGTCCACAAACCGCCCGTCGGTTCCACTGGGTGCCCAACGCGCTGACGGTGGGCCGCCTGCTCGCGCTGCCGCTGATCATCTGGATGCTCGCCTATGACGGTGGCCCGACGAGCGCGATGGCCGCCTGGACGTTCGCCGCGGTGGCTGTGACCGACTTCATCGATGGTCGCTTGGCGCGCGCGCTCGATGCCGAGACGACATTTGGCCGCATCGCCGATCCGTTTGCCGACCGCCTGTTGGTGGCGGTCGGACTCATCGGGCTGATCGCGATCGGCCGGATGGGGCCGGTGGGACCGCTCATCATCCTGATCCGGGATGCCACGCTCATGATCGGGGTCGTGATGATGCGCAACTCCGGCATCGACCTGCGCGTCGACCTGTTCGGGAAAGTGTCGTCGTTTTTGGTGATGACGGCGGTCGGGCTCGCGTTGTTGAGTACTGCGGCCTGGATCGATGTGCTGTTCTGGGTCGCGGTCGTGCTGTCGATCGCCAGCTTCATCCACTACGTCCGTACCGCCCTCGTGGCGCTCCGGGGGAGAGGTATCTCAACCCAAAGTTGAGGGTTCGGTCATTGGGGCGCTATGCTGTCGGTCGGCCAACCTTAAGGAGTCACCAGATGGAGTTGGAACCGCTTCCCGACCTCGCCGCGCTGCCCGACGCCGAGCTCAAGCAGCTGATCGACGATCTGACTCAAGCTGAGCGTGAGGTCTCGATGCAGCGGCGCGTGCTCCACGGACGAATCGACATGCTGCGCCAAGAACTGGTGCGTCGGCTGACGGCCAAGGACGAGGGTGCGCTCTCGGTGGTCGACGTTGACGCGCTGGCGCGGATCCTTGCCGGACGTCTCCCGGATGTGGAGCGCCTGCAAGAGGATCCTGACGGATCGGGCTGAGCCGCGTGCGTTGCCCCGAATGCGATCAGCAGCAGAGCCCCAACCACCGCTTTTGCAGCAACTGCGGCGCTCCGCTGCACCCGGACGGCGTCACGCTCGAGAGCACCGGTCCATTCGCGCTCGGCGAGGGACCCGCGCTCGGATTCGGTGACCCGGCGGAACTGGACGGGCCGGTGCTCGCCGTGCGTGCCGGCGGGCCGCCCGGTGTCGCATTCCCGATTCCCCGCACGGGCATCGTGAGCATCGGCCGCGCGCCCGACTCGGACATCTTTCTCGACGACATCACCGTCAGCCGGCACCACTCGCAGATTGAGCATCGCGTCGAGGGGCTTGTACTGCGCGACCTCGGGAGCCTCAACGGCACGTACGTCAATCGCCGCCGGATCCATGACGAGGAGCGCCTGCAGAACGGCGACGAGGTGCAGATCGGCAAGTTCCGATTGGTGTTGTTGAACCCATGACGACCGCTCCCGAACGCACCGAGAGTCCCGCTCAGGACAACGCCACGCTGTCGATCGGCGCGGTCTGCGACGCCCTCAAGGCGGACTTTCCTAGCATTTCGATCTCGAAGATCCGCTACCTCGAGGACCAGAAGCTCGTGTCGCCCAAGCGAACGCCGGGCGGCTACCGACTGTTCTCACCGGACGATCTCGAACGACTGCGCACGATCTTGCGCCTGCAGCGCGACGAGTTCCTGCCGCTGCGGGTCATCCGCCAGGAGTTGGAGTCGCACGCGTCGGTCAGTTTCAGCGCCGCATCGCAGGCCAAGCAGATCAAGCGCGCGAGATTGTCTGAGCCCGCACCGAGCCGGCGTTACAACCTGGATGAGCTGCTGGAGCGAACCGGCGCCTCGACGGTGCTGGTCCGTGAGCTCGAGGAGTACGGGCTCATCAACACGGACGGGGGCTTCGACGAGGTCGCGCTCGAGGTCGTCCAGTCGGCGGCCGAGCTGGCGCAGTACGGCGTCCAGCCACGCCACCTGCGGTTGTTCCGTACCGCGGCCGAGCGGGAGGCGGGGCTGCTCGAGCAGCTGCTCGCGAGCGGGCTGCGTTCGCGCAACCCCGACCGGCGCACCGAGGCATTCGCCGTGCTCGAGGAGCTTGCCGGCCTCGTGTCGCACCTGCGTCACCTGATGCTCGTCGCCGAATTGCGCAGCTTGGTGCAGCCGGTCACTTGATGGATCTCGACGCGGTCATCGGGCGCGTCCCGGACCATCCGAAGCCCGGGATCGTCTTCTATGACCTGATGCCGCTGTTTGCCGACCCAGCGGCGCTCAACTACGTGATCGACCGGATTTCCGAATGGGCCCGTCCGCGTGCCGTTGACCTCGTGCTCGGAGCGGAGTCTCGCGGGTTCATCCTGGGCGGAGGCATCGCCCGGGCGCTTGGCGCGGGCTTCGTCGCCGCCCGCAAGCCCGGCAAGCTTCCGGGCGAGACGATCGGGCACGACTATGCGCTCGAATACGGCACGGACCGGCTGGAGATCCAGCGCGGGGCAATCCGGCCCGGTCAGCGCGTGTTGGTGCACGATGACCTGTTGGCGACCGGCGGCACGAGCGCGGCCAAGGTCGCGCTGGTGGAATCGCAAGGCGGCATCGTCGTCGGCACCGCGTTCGTGATCGAGCTCGACTTCTTGGGCGGGCGTCAGCAGCTGGTCCCGCACGAGGTGCTGTCCTTGGTGCACTACGCAACCGAAGAGGCGCCTGCGTGAAGGTGATCGGACTCGACATCGGCGGTACCGCAGTCAAGGCCGGGCTCGTCGACACCACAACAGGGAGTTTGGTCAGTGCGCGCCGGCGCGTTCCGACGCCGCCCGGCGGCGGCCCGAACGAGATGGCTGTCGTCCTGGCGAGCCTCGTCGCCGAGCTCTCGCCGGATGCCCCGGTTGGCATCGGCTTCCCGGGGCCGGTCGTGCACGGCCGGATCATGGCCGCGACCCACCTGGCCAATACCTGGACCGGCTGCGATGCACCGGAGTTCTTTGGGTCCGTGCTCGGGCGGCGCTGTGTGGTGCTCAACGACGCCGATGCGGCCGGAATCGCGGAGATGCGATTTGGTGCGGGCGTGGGCGAGACCGGGGTCGTACTCATGCTCACCCTCGGAACCGGGATCGGCTCGGCGTTGTTCGTCGATGGACAGTTGGTGCCCAACCTTGAATTTGGCCATATCGAAATCGACGGTGCGGTCGCCGAGGACCGCGCCGCGGCCCGACCGCGCGAGGCGGAGCACCTGAGCTGGGAGGAGTGGGCTGGGCGTCTGGAGACCTATCTGCAGCGCGTCGACCAGCTCGTCTGGCCGGACGTGATCCTGCTGGGCGGTGAGATCACCGTCGAGGCCAATCGTTTCTTGCCGCTGCTCGACGTCCGGCCGCGGATCGTGATCGCGCGGTTGCGCAACGCGGCCGGCGTCGTCGGCGCGGCACTCGCATCGGCGTGCGCGTAGCCTCAACCTCAACTTAAAGTAGAGACAGTGGCCTATGCGCCGGTCACGCCGTACGGTCGGCCGGTGTGCGGGTTGATCGGAACCGCACCGGGCAGGGTGTGCTGGTTGGCGACGCCTGGGGGGAGCCCGTCACCGGGCGGGTGGATGGCCGGGACCATCGGTGCGCTGGTTGCGTGCGCTGTGGTGCCGGGCGGCGCAGCCGCCCGGCGCGCCTGGGCGATGCGTCGTGCCGCGTTGATGCGCAGCAGATTCTGGGCGAGTTCGGCCTGAGCGGTCTGAAGATTTGCCAGGGAATTCGTGTATTCGGACAGGATCTGCTCGTCGGAGCGCGTCATCGCGGCGGCGAGCTCACCGAGAGCCTGGGCTTGGGTGATGTCGCCGGCCAGGAGCGCGATGACGGGGTCCTCGCCGGGGATCGCGTAGATCGCTCGTAAGCGCTGCTCGACGGCAGCGAGGGTCGCGGACTCGCGTGCCCGCGCCGCGGTAATGCGCGCACGGAGTGCGTCGAGCAACTGAATCTCGCCGGCGGATCCGCGTGCGCCCGCCGTACCGCCCGTCGCGGTTGGTCCACCACGGTGCGGCGTGGGCGCCGCCGTGGCGAGTCCGGCGATGAGTGCCGTCGTCAGCACCCCCGCGGCCAGCAATGTGCACGTGCGTCGCATCAGTGGTGTATCGGCAGCAGGCCGGTCCGGCCGAAGGGGCGCGGTCGACGCCGTCGCTGACTAGTCGGTGCCGCGGGTGGACGCCGATGCGCGCGTTCGCCGTTCAAGGTGTGCGATCAGCATGTCGGCCCCGAGCGGGACGCCGGTGGCGCGCTCCATCAGTTCCGCGGTGGGGTAGAGCGCGCCGTGCCGGTGAATGCGAGTACGCATGAACCCCAGAATGTCGGCGAACCCCCCGTCGGCGATGGCGGCCGACAGGCCCCCAAGGGCGACGTCGGCGGTCGCGGCGAGCTGGGCGGCGTAGAGGTTCCCCAAGGTGTAGGTCGGGAAGTATCCGAACAGTCCGTCCGCCCAATGGACGTCCTGCATGACGCCGTCGGCGGGGGAGTCCGGGACGACTCCGAGGAGCTCGTCCATCCGGGCGTTCCACGCCTCCGGAAGATCCCGCACGTCCAGGGCGCCAGTGATCAGGGCCTGCTCGAGCTCGAAGCGAAGGACGATGTGCAGGTTGTAGGTGACCTCGTCGGCTTCGACCCGCACGAGCGAGGGGCACACCGTTGCGGTCGCCGCATGAAAGTCGCCGGCGTCGAGGCCCCGCATGGCCGCAGGAAACAGCTCGCGCATGCGCGGCTCGATGATCCGCCAGAACTCGAGCGCGCCACCGACATGGTTCTCCCAGAAACGCGCCTGGGCCTCGTGGGCGCTCAGCGACGGGGCGTCCCAGAGCATCGTTCGTGCGTAGTCCGGATCGAAGCCCTGCTCGTACATCGCGTGGCCGGCCTCGTGAAGAACGCTCAGTACGTTGCTGATCGGGTTCCGCTCGTCGATCCGGGTCGCGAAGCGCACGTCGCCGAGCCCGGACGAGCTGGAGAATGGATGGGCCGACTCGCCGATCCGCCCGGCGGTCAGATCGAAGCCGATCAGCGCGGCCACGTCGTGGGCGAGTTGCAGTTGCGCGGCGCGGGGCCAGTCGCGCTGGGGCAGCGTCGGAGGAGGTTGCGCGGTGCCGGAAGCGACGAGCGGACTCAGCCGCTCGGCCAGCTCGGTGAAGATCGGGGCGAGCTCGGCCGCGTGCGCGCCAGGCTCGTGCTCGTCCAGCAGGGCGTCGTAGAGGTCGTGGCCACCACTGATCGCCTGTGCCTCGTGCCGCTTGAGCGCCACGAGCCGGCCGAGCGGTCCCCGCAGGGAATCCCAGTCGCCCCGCTCGCGGGCGTCGGTCCACACGGCCAGCGCCTCGGAGGCCGCTTCGCTGAGCTCACGCACCAGCGCCTCGGACACGCGCTCGGCCCGCTCGCGTCGGTGTGCCAGCAACTGCGCCTCGCGCCGCGCCGAAGGGGCGGCGTCCGGGTCGGCCGCCCGTGCGGCGACGATCTCGCCGAACTCAGGGCGCATCAGCTCTCGGTGATGCAGCACCGCGAGCGTTGCGATCTGCTGCCCGCGCGCGTCGGCCGCCGAGGACGGCATCATCGTGTCGCGATCCCAGTCGAGCAGGGCCAGCGCGCCCGTGATGTCGGCAAGGGTTCCTGCCCAGGTGCGAAGCCGTTCAGAGTGCGTGGACATGCGTGGACCTACCCGCTCTGCTGCTGCGCTGTCGCTATTGTGCTCGTGTGGATTCCACGCCGCAAAAACGCCCTCGCATCGTTGTGTGGTGGGAGGATCTCAGCGTCGTCGTGCAGATTGCCGTGGTCGCCCCGATATGCATCATCGGCATGTCGCTCATCCACATTTGGCTTTTCGTCCCGAATATTTCGGTTGGCCGCGCGATCGGGTACGGATTCTTCTGGGGCGGGATGCTCACCTTCGCGCTCGTCGGGGCCACGCGGGCCGAGCGGGCGCGTCGTCTGCACGCCCAGGCCGCGGCAGCAAAGGCCAATGACAAGCGGAACCCTCCGGGCTCCTAGCGTCGATCGGTAGAGCGCGCCGGCCCGAGCTGTACGCGGCCCGACGGGCCCCCCGCGCGGCCGCCGACGGATATCGTGTCGGGGGACTTGGATCCCCCGCGTCACGGGAGGCGCATGACTTCGACCGGTACGCCCGATGCGCTCGGGCATGAACCTTCGTCCGCTACGTCTGCGTGGCCGACTGCGCGGCACTATGGAGTATGGGCCATGCAGCCCGGGGGTTCGGACGGGTCCGTCGCCCTGATCGACGGACTCGGCCTCGTGGCCGGGGATCGGATCGTCGACCTGGCCCCCGGCACGGGCGAGACCGGGTTGCGGGCGACCGAGGAGAACCTGTACGCGTGGACCGGCATCTGTCGTGATGCCGCCGCGGCGGACCAGCTGCGGGCCGCCGTTCCGAGTGCCGTGACCCGCGCACAGCTCGGCTCGCCCGACGCGACCGGACTCGAGACCGCCAGCGCGACGGTCGTGGTCAGCGAGGGGCTGCTGTTCGGGCTCCCCGACGCCGCCAAACAGGCCGTCGTCACCGAGGCCGCGCGCCTGTTGCGCCCCAACGGGCGCCTCGGGTTGCACGAGCTGTGCCTGCGCGACGTCGGGCTCGCCGGAGAGTCGACCAGCGCGGTCCGGACGCGCCTCGCCGAGCCGGAGTCTGGCGGGTTGTTCCCGCTCACCGAGGCTGAGTGGCGCGCCCTGGTGACCGCTGTGGGTCTCGAGATCGAGAGCGTCGTCCATGAGTCGCTGCTGCTGCCCGGCACATTGGCCGTCATCCGGCACGTGGGCCCGCGCAAGGGCCTTGCGTTGCTGGGACGGGCCCGGGGGGGCGGTGCGCCCGGCAAACACGCCGAGAAGATCCTGGCAAGCCAGCAGGGGCGATTCACCGCAATCATCCTCATCGCGCGCCGCCCGTACGTCGGGCATCTGCGCGGCCCGGCGGGCGATGGGGGACCGCACTCGTAGGGTGGCGTGGCGCTCGCGCACAATTCAGTAGTACACTAACGATTATGAGTTCCCCGTCTCAATCGGCGGCGCCCCCGCGCCGACGCCGGCCGGGCGTGCACGCTGAACACCCCAACTACTGCTGGTGGGTGCTGTCCGTGACGAGCCTGGGCATGTTCCTGGCGACCGTCAACAGCGGCACGCTGCTGATCGCCCTGCCGAATCTCGAGCGGGCCCTGCACACCTCCTTACTGACCCTAGTCTGGGTGATCCTGGCGTACATGGTCGCGAGCACGGTGCTGTTGCTCCCGGCTGGACGCCTTGCCGATCAGATCGGACGGAAGCGCCTGTACGTCCTGGGGACGGCGCTGTTTACGTTGGCCTCGCTTGGGGCCGGCTTTGCCGGATCGGGTACGTCGCTGATCGTGTGGCGCGTGATTCAGGGCGTCGGCGGGGCCTTGATCTTCGCGAACGCGGGCGCGCTGGTGACCGACGTTTTCCCCCGCGAGCGGCTCGGGCTGGCGATGGGGACGAACGTGATGGTGGCTGCGGTCGGCCTTGTGATCGGACCGGTGCTGGGCGGCTGGCTGGTCACCTACGGGTGGCAGTGGGTGTTCTGGTTCAACGTTCCGCTGGGGCTCGCGGGCACGGTCTGGGCCTGGCTGATCCTTCACGAGACCGTGCGGCGGGACATCCAGCAGCAACTCGACTGGGCGGGGAACATCCTCATGGTCGTCGGGCTGACCGGACTGGTGCTCGGGCTCTCGGATGCGGGACTCGACGGCTGGACGGCGCCGATGGTGACCATCGGACTTACGCTTGGGTTCATCTGCCTGCCGATCTTCGTCTGGGTGGAGTCCCGGGTACCCGCACCGATGCTTGACCTGTCGCTGTTTCGGATCCGGGTGTATTCCGCGGCAGCCGCAGCCGCGTTTCTGAACGGGCTGGCGCGGTTCGCGTTGATGTTCCTGTTCGTCTTCTACTTCCAGGGCCCCCAGAAGCAAGATCCGATCACCGCGGGCCTGATGCTGGCGCCCCTGGCGATCGGCATGCTCGTGGCCTCGCCGCTTGCCGGTGCGTGGGCCGACCGTCACGGCTCGCGCGCACCGGCGGTGCTCGGGATGCTCCTCACGGCGGCCGGACTGGCCGGCATGACGACCCTCCAGGTCAACAGCCCATTCTGGGTGTCGGCGATCTGGCTGAGCATCGTCGGGATCGGCTCGGGGGTGTTCAACTCCCCGAACACGAGCGCGATGATGGCGGCGGTGCCGCCGTGGCGGCGCGGGATCGCCTCGGGCACGCGCGTGATGCTGCAGAACACCGGTGCGGTGATCTCGATCGCGCTGATGCTGATGATCGTGACCGCCACCGTGCCGACGCTGCTGCTGTTCTCGATCTTCTCCGGTCTGACGACCGGGCTCTCGGCCGCAAAGCTTGCGCCGTTTATGAGCGGCATGCACCTGGCGCTCTGGATCCTGTGCGGGTTCTCGCTGCTGGGTGCGGTCGTGTCAGCGATGCGCGGATCGGTCGAGGTGCCGACGGAACAGGTCGTCGCGGTGGCCCCGTCGCCCGCGGGCGCGACCAAGAACGCAACGGTGTATCCGGCGGCCTGACCCCGCCCGTGCCGGGCAGTTTCGCTCGCCGCGGGCACCGGCGGGCCGGTCATGGTCCTCTAGTACGATGCCCGGGTGATGCGCCGCGTTTGGGTTCTAGGTGCGATCCTCGTGGCCGCCGTCTGCGCGCTCGCGGTGGTCGTCGTGATCCTGGTCAACGGATCGGGCGGGACACCACCGCTCAACGCCGTCCCGATCAGCCCGCCCGTTGCCGCGCCCCCGACCGCCGGTCGTGATTCAACCGGTAACCTCGTCAGCGTGCCGGAAGGTGGGCGCCCGGCGCTGGTGACGTTCCTGTACGCGCATTGCACGACCTCGTGTCCGCTGATCGCGGGCGAGATTGCGGCCGCCTTGAACGCGGTCGGCGCCGGGACCGCCGCGAAGATTGACACCGTCGCAATCTCGGTGGATCCGGTGGGGGACACCCCGACGGCGGTGAACAGTTTCCTGTCGGCGCACCAGCTCACCAGCCGGATGAGCTACATCATCGGATCCCGCGCCGAGCTCGCACCGATTTGGCAGGCGTGGGGCATCCGCGCCCAGCCGGCCAACGCGATCCGCTCGACGCACACCGCGCTGGTCGTCCTGGTCAACCGACAGGGGCAAGAGGTCGGCACCTACGCCGGTGCGATCCCGATCAGTGTGCCGGCGCTGGCCGCCGACGTCCGCTCGCTGGTGGGTTAGCGGGCCCGCGCGTCCGCAAGGCGGGTGAGACGCTCGGGCAACTCGGAAGCCCCGAGCATCTCGGCGACGGCCGCGATGCGATCGGTCGGGCCGGACCAACGAAGCGCGTCCACACCGGTCGGCAACACGTCAACGTCGCGACGCAGGCGTGCGAGCGCGCGAAAGCGCTCGGCGAGCGCCCGGTCGGCCTTCAGCACCGATGCCAACCTCGCGGCGCCGCGCACGCCGACGGTCCACGTTCCCGCGTCGTCGGGAATCGCATCGAGCGATCCGTATGCCTCGAGCACCGCCGCCGCCGACCGCGCTCCCCAGCCGGACAGTCCCGGGAATCCGTCGGCGCTGTCGCCCACGAGCGCGAGCCAGTCGGGGATCTGGGGCGGTGCGACACCGAAATGCTCCCGCACGCCGTCGGCATCGCGGACCTGATCGGTGCGCCGGTCCAACTGCACGACCCGCGTTCCCTCGACACACTGCGCAAGGTCCTTGTCGGGCGAGCAGATGATCACCTGGACCACGTCCGGATCGGCAGAGGCGCGGGCGGCTGCGCTCGCCAGTGCGTCGTCGGCCTCGTACTCGACCATCGGCCAGACGACGATCCCGCAGGCCTCCAGCGCGTCCTCGAACGCCCCGAACTGCGCGAGGAGATGCGGATCGATCCCCGCGCCGGTCTTGTAGCCGGGCCACAGGGCGTTGCGGAAGGACTCGACGACATGGTCCGTCGCAACGCCGAGATGTGTCGCTCCCGATTCCAACAGCCCCGCCATCGAGCGGGCAACCGCGCGGACGGCTGCGCCGTCTCGAGCTCGCACGCCGCTCGGCATGCCGAAGTGGTGACGAAACAGCTCCCATGTGCCGTCCACGAGGTGGACGCGTGTGCCTGATGTCATCGGGTGCGATCCCCGTGATGGGGCCGGGGACGCCCGCGCGCTGCGCGGGCACCGGTCGTCAGCCTAGCCGCATCAGTCCACGCGGTGGCACCAGGCACCGCGTGGATGTCACCGATCTGCGACGCGACGCGCGTGAGGCTCGCCGCGAGGAATTCGGTGCCCGCGACCGCACACCGGCAACGGGGTCCGGCGTGAAACTGGCCCGGCGCACCGTCTGGCGGTGCACCGTCATGCTGGCAGCGCGCGCCGGTGGGCTGGGCACGGCATGGACCGCCATCCATCTGTTCGAGCGGCGAGACGCCGCCGAGAGCTTGGACATTACGCACCGGGAGCTCACCCACGCGGCACTGATCCCGGTCGCGTTCACGATCGGCGACGCGTTCACGCCGGGCGCCCGGCTGCCGCCGGCGACCTGCGTGTGGTGGAACTCCCGGGATGGTGTCGCGGCGAGCCGAACCCGGCGAGCTGTCTCAACGGTCGTCTGGGCGAGCGGCGGACGCGGCGCGGGCCAGGCGGTCCCGGACGGCCACGGCGATGCCCTCGCCCTCGGGCGGCACCACGAGGATCGCGGTGGCGCCGCCGGCATCCGCCTCGCGCAGCAGCCGGTAGAGGTCGTGCGCGAAATCCTCGGGCCGATCGCCGGAGGGGTGCAGGACGGTCACGCTCGGGTCACCCGGGGCCACATCCGATGCCGCGATCAGTGCCGTCGGTTGCCCGGACGCGCGCATGCCGGCCAGCGCATTCACGAGCTCTGAGCGCGTCGTGACGATCACCGGGGCGCGCGGGGCATAGTGGGCCGCGAGCATGCCGGGCGCCCGTGCCGGGCCCGACGCGGTGCGGATGACCGGTCGGCCGAGAACCCGCTCGATCGCCTCGGCGGAGATCCCACCGGAACGGAGAATCGTCGCCGGGGCCTCCGACAGATCGAGAATGGTCGACTCGAGGCCGACCGCGCACGGGCCGCCGTCGAGGATCAGGTCAACGTGCTCGCCAAGATCGGCCATCACGTGCCGGGCGGTCGTCGGACTCGTACGCCCGAACAGGTTGGCCGATGGCGCCGCGACGCCTGAGCCGAGCGCGCGCAGCATCGCGCGTGCCAGCGGTTGGTCTGGGACCCGCAGTCCGACGGTGTTCCGCCCTCCGGTCACCGTGTCGGGCACGCGTGTTGCGCGCGGTACCACCAGCGTCAGCGGGCCGGGCCAGAAGGCGATGGCGAGTGCGCGGGCCTCGGGGGGAAGGCTGGTCGCGTACCGGTCAAGGATCGCATCGTCGGCCCCGTGGACGATCAGGGGA
This sequence comes from Thermoleophilia bacterium, assembly GCA_017882585.1. Lineage (GTDB taxonomy): Bacteria > Actinomycetota > Thermoleophilia > Miltoncostaeales > Miltoncostaeaceae > CAITWD01. The sequence goes on along the minus strand of JADGPF010000061.1, from coordinate 4,397 downwards.
TGTCCGGACGGTCGGCCTTTGATCGCGAATACCCGCCGGACGGCCGTGGGGTGCTCGAGGCTCGCGCCGAGCCCGTAGACGGTCTCGGTTGGGAACGCCACGACGCCCCCAGCGGCAAGTACGCGCGCGGCTTCCAGCGGGTCGTGGGTGACGGGTGTGGTCATACGGACCCCGATCGGCGGTCACGGGGCCGCCGGGATGCGGCCTGCGGGGATCCTAAGCGTGCCGGACGCGTCCGGCCCGTGAGCCAGGCGCCCCGTGGCCGGGGAGCGGCGGGTATCTTGTGTGCCGCGATGAACGCAATTGCCGCGCTAGCCATCTTCGTATTCCTCATGGCGCTGAGCGTCTGGGGGCTGATCCTCGCAGTGACGCGACGTCGACCCGATCGCACCTACCTGGCCGCGGTGGCGATCGGCGAGATCGAACTTGTCCTCCAAGCGATCGTCGCGCTGGTCGTGATCGCTGGCGGACACCGACCTCCGTCGATCGGTGAATTCCTCGGGTATTTGCTGGCGACGGTGATCCTGCTGCCCTACGGAATCGTGCGCGGCCGGTCGCCGCAGGCGACCCAGTGGGACTCGGGGGTCATCGCGGTCGTGACATTCGCCGTGGCCGTTGCGGTGCTGCGGCTGCTGGCGCTCTGGTAGACCACCGGCCATGAGTTCACCCGAACGACGTTCCGTCCAGGGGCCTGGCCGACTGATCGCAGCCGTCTACGCCCTGTTTGCACTCTCGGCCGGTGCGCGGGCGGTGTTCCAGATCGCCACGAAGTTCTCGCACGCCCCGCTCGCGTACATCCTGAGCGCGGTCGCGGCGGCGATTTACCTGCTGGCGGCGATCTGTTTTACGTTCCCGTCGGCGGGATCCTGGCGGACGGCGGTCGTCGCGCTATGTATCGAGTTCGTCGGCGTGGTGGGCGTCGGGCTCATCAGTGTGCTCGACCCGAGCCTGTTCAAGGACGCCAGCGTCTGGTCGAAATTCGGCGTGGGCTACGGCTTCGTGCCGTTGGTCCTGCCGCTCATCGGCCTGTGGTGGCTGTGGCGGCCGGCAACACGGGCGGCATTTGGTGAGCTTCTGCCGCCAGAGGACTCCGTGGCCTAGGAACCGCCCGAGGACGCGACGGGCGCGCTTTGGGACGTCGACGGCGCGTAGGAACCGGAGTTGTAGTTGCTGCTGGTCGCGTTGGACGCCGAGACCGTGTTGGCGGCCTGCTGGGCCGCGGCAATCGCGGCGGGACTGCTGGCGACCCCGCCACTGGCAACGGTGGTGGCCTTGTGGTGCGTCGGCACTTGGCTGGCGAGTGCCGTTGTGACGGCCGTCACGGCAATTGCGCCGGCGATCGTCATCGTCGTGACCTTGCGCAGGCGGCGCTGGCCGCGCTCGCGGAAGGCAACGCCGTTAGATGCGGCGTGGTCGTTCGGACGGACGTGCTTGGGTGAAGGACTCATGCGGCTAGTGTTGCGCGCCTGCCTGAAAGCCCGGTATGAGGAGCGTTAAGAGTGTGCGAGCCTGCGCTGTGACGCGGCTGTGAGGGTGCAGCGCCGGCGGTCGGACACGTGTCCGGCGGCGTTCGCAGTCGCGGAGTGCAGGAGGCCTTCACTGCGCCTGCCACGGCACAACGGACGCACCGGGTCACTCCGGACGGCCGAGGTACGACTCCGTGCCGGAGCGCCGTGGTGGCGACGCACCGGCGGGAGATCTATAGGCCGAATGAGGCTTTGATTGCGCGCAATTCACCCATCGTCCGACGGAGGCGAACGATGCTTGGGGTGAATGCGCCCGAGGGAATAGTGAACATGCGGCCACGGTAGATCTGGTCGTCGGCGACGGTCATTGGCCTTGTGGCCAAAGTTACATAGTCCATCGCGGGCCAGCCGTCCGAGCAAGAAATCAACAGGACGCGCCGGGAGTGATCCGGACGGGTCCGGTGCCGGACCGACCCGTGCCCAGAGCGCACGTCCGCATCGGTTGCCAACTGGACCGCGTCGGCGGCACGGCACGTCGACGACGCTCCGGGGATCGTGAGGTCCGGCTCGACGGTCGCGGGATCGGGGGAGTGGCATCGCACTCGCCAGAACATGTGCGCGAGCGACCTTGCGGCGTGCAACGACTCGGCGCCGAGGTAGCGATGCGAACCCGATCCACGGACCGCAGTGCCCGGGCGGTGCGATCGTAATCGCACCGCCCGGGCAACTCGATCTGCACGGTGCCGATGCGGGGGACGGGTGCCGCCGAGGCCGTCGAGGGCCCGGGAAATGATCATGTAACGGAACATTACTTCTCGTGCGTGAGTGGCGATCGGGACCAGGGGCCAGCCTGGGGCTGTGGCCGATCATCACCGCGGTGCTCGGACGGTTGCGGACACCGACACGCGTCTGAGCGGCGGATCCCGGCGTCCGGCCACACGCACTTCTGACACGATGTCATCACCCCGTGACCAAGGAGCCTCGGTGCCGACCTACACCGCGAAACTCGTCACGCGCGCTTCCGTCGATCAGGCGTTCGCGTACCTGGCCCGGTTCGAGAATACGGTCCAGTGGGACCCTGGCGTGGTGTCCGCGCGGGCGTTGAGCGACGGCCCACCGGCCCGTGGTTCGCGGTTCTCGCTGACGCTGCGGCTGGGCGGCGGCACCGAGGATCTGGCGTACGAGATCACCGAATACGATCCGCCGCGCCGCGTGGCCCTCATCGCCGATGGCCGCACGTTTGTCTCACATGACGAGATTTCCGTGGTTGCGAGCGGAGCCGGTTCTGAGGTCACCTATCGGGCGGAGCTCGCGCTGAAGGGGCTCAGGAAGCTCGCGGCGCCGTTCGCGGGCCGCGCATTGCGCAAGGCCGGAGATGCCGCCATCGCCGGTCTCGCCCACGAGCTCGCCCAGCTCGGCGGCTGAGGGGTCTGCGCGTGGCCAGCGGTCCGGGTTCGGCCTCGCCCACCTACCGGCGTTTCGCCGATCTGCCCCTCGAGGTGGCTGGTTATGCGCTGTCGGGTCGGGCACTCGCGGTGTCCAGCGGCTGGGAGCGGCTGACGACCGTCATCCGTCTGTTTGGCGGCGGGCTGTCCGGTGAAGGCGAAGACGTCTGGACCGACGCCGACGACCAGCGCCGCTTTCTGACGGCCGGCGCGGTACTCGATCTGTCCGGATCGTGGACGCTCGATGCGTTTTCGCGGCATCTCGAGGCAATTGGCGTGTTTCCCGACGCGCCGAGTCCCACTGGGACCGATTTCCGGCGCTGGGGGTTCGAGGCCGCGGCCCTTGATCTTGCGTTGCGCCAGGCGGGGCGGTCGCTTGCCGATGTCCTGGAGCGTGAGCCGGCGCCCGTGTCGTGGGTGCTCTCACTGCGGCTGGCGACGCCCGGTGCGGCGTCGACGGTTCGACCGGTCGCCGAGCGCTTGGCGGTCTATCCGGACCTCCGCTTCAAGCTCGATGCCGTTCAGGACTGGGACGAGCCGCTGATCGCTGAGCTGCAGTCTGTGGCCGCAGGTCGTGTTGCCTCACTGGATTTCAAGGCGCACTACCACGGCACGAGTGTCGACACGCAGCCGGATCCAGGTCTTTATCAACGTTGTTTGGCCGCATGGCCGGAGGCCGTGATCGAGGACCCGTCGACAGATCCGCGCGTACTGCCGCTGTTGGAGGGCAATTGGGACCGCGTGAGCTGGGATGCGCCGATCCACCGTGTCGACGACATCGTCGGGCTCCCGCACCCCCCCCGGATCCTCAACATCAAGCCGTGCCGCTTCGGCAGCCTGCGGGCCCTGTGCGGTGCCTACGACGTTTGCGACGCCCGCGGAATCGCGATGTACGGCGGCGGCTTCTTCGAACTCGGTCCCGGTCGTGGTCAGATCCAATATCTCGCCTCCCTGTTTCACCCCAACGGGCCGAACGACGTCTCACCGCGCGGATTCCACGGTGCGGTCGCGCCCCCCGGACTACCTGACGGACCACTTCCGGTTGCCGCGTCCCCCGTGGGTTTCGCCTGGCGCGATCCCACGGGCCAGGACTGAGCGTGCCCGCGACGGGCGAACGTCGGGTTATCCACAAGCGAAAGCACAATTTCCACAACAGCGCCTCCCCTGCCGCGTCGCCGCGCGACATGATTTTTGCCCCATCTTTCCGGACATATGTCACCACGACACAATAGGGGTTTCGGCACATAGGTAATGCGCTTCTGAGCAGGTGATTCCTGGCATGACCGCCGCGAACGGCGGGCCCCTGCGCCAGGGCATCCGGGAGACCGCGAGGGTCGTGGCGACTCAAACGCCTCCCCTGAGCCGTGGTAGCGTCCCAGCGTTGCGTCCCGTTTACGGGGCGCGCACCTTGATATGGCACGTCTCAACGTTCCATTTGCGCGGACCAGAAGGCAGTACGTCCTGGCCGCCGCACTCACTTCTTGTT
>JADGPF010000005.1 GCA_017882585.1 Thermoleophilia bacterium | reverse complement strand
CAATTGCTCGAGGCCCGCTGCCCGGCGCTCGCTCGTGACGAGATCTAAGGAGTCTGTGATCGCCAAGCGTCGCAAGAACCGTCCGACCGGCCCGCCGCCCGCCCGCAGCCCCAAGCTCGAACGCGAGGCGGTCGACGAGACGAAGAAGGGACCAAAGCGCAAGCCCGGCGAACCTGTGCCGCCCGCCCCGCAGGGCGTGCTCAAACGCGCCGGCTTTATCGCGGCCGGTTACGTGCTGGTCCTGATCTTCATCCTGAAGCTCAACACCATCCTTGCGATCGGCGTCGGCGTGATCGGATTCGGAATCATGGTGCCGATGGGGCTGCTGATCGAGCGCTGGCGCTACCGTGCGCAGCTGCGTAAATGGACGGCGTCGCGGGCGGGCGTCAAGTGAGTGCAGGGCGCCTCGAGGCGCCGCGGGGCACGCGGGACATCCTGCCCGCCGAGCACCGCATCCGCCGGCAGATCCTTGCCGTGGCGGCCGACACCTTCGCGGCCTACGCGTTCGGCCAGCTCACGACCCCGACCTTCGAGCACACCGAGCTCTTCGCGCGCGGCGTCGGGGCCAGCACCGACATCGTGCGCAAGGAGATGTACACCTTCGACGACCGGGGCGGGCGATCGATTACGCTGCGTCCCGAGGGCACCGCCGGCGTGGTGCGCGCATTCGTCGAGCACGGCATGCACAAACTGCCGCTGCCGGTGAAGCTCTGGTACACGGGTCCGATGTTCCGTTACGAGGCGCCGCAGTCCGGGCGCTTTCGTGAACACACCCAGATTGGCGCCGAGGTGATCGGGTCCGATGATCCGCTTGTCGACGCCGAGGTCATCGCGCTGCTTGCCGGGATCTACGCCACCCTCGGGGTCCCCGAGGTGCGCCTGCGCATCTCGAGCCTGGGCGAGGCGGCCACACGGACCCCGTATCGCGCGGCGCTGGTGGAGTACCTGATCGAGCACGCTGACGCGCTTCCCGAGGATGCGCGTCAGCGCATCACCGACAACCCGATGCGCCTGTTCGACACCAAGGATCCCGCCACGGCGAAGGTGATGGCGGGGGCCCCGCGGATCGTGGACGCGCTCTCGGACGCGGCCAGTGATCATTACGCCGGCGTGCGTAGAGCGCTCGATGCGATCGGGATCGACTACGTGGAGGATCCGTCGCTGGTACGCGGGCTGGACTACTACACCCACACCGTGTTCGAGTTCACCTGCGACCGGCTTGGCGCCCAGAGCGGCATCGGCGGCGGCGGGCGCTACGACGGGCTGGTGCATGAACTCGGCGGGCCGGAGCTCTCGGGGGTCGGGTTCGGGACAGGGATCGAGCGGATCGTGCTCGCGCTTGACGCCGCAGGCATCTCGGCGCCCGCGGCGACGGTTGATCTCTACTTCGCTGCGGTCGATGACGAATCACGTCTGGAGGCATTTGCCATGATGGCCCGGCTACGGGCGCGTGGTCGATCATGTGAGTCCGACCGCGCCGGGCGCAGCCTCAAGGGGATGATGCGCCACGCCGCCAGCGTCGGAGCGCGGCGGACGGTCATCCTCGGACCGCGAGAGCGCGAGCGTGGGATCGTCGTGATTCGTGACATGCAGTCCGGGGAACAAATCGAGGTTGGCATGTCGGAGTTGGAGGATTCCCTGTGATCGGTGCCGAACGGTTTCGGACCCATACCTGCGTGGACGCGGCGGATGCGTCCGGCGAGACGGTGCGCGTGGCCGGATGGGTCCACCGGCGCCGGGACCACGGCGGGGTGTTGTTTATCGATCTCCGTGATCGCAGCGGCATCCTGCAATTGGTGATCCACCCCGATGCCGGCACCGTGCTCGAGATCGCTCAGCGGCTGTCGCCGGAGGACGTGATCAGTGCCGTCGGAACGCTCGTTGCACGTAGCGCCGAGACCGTCAACCCGCGGATTCCCACCGGTGGGGTCGAACTGCGGGTCACGGGCCTCCAGGTGCTGGCGGAAGCCGCCCCGTTGCCGTTCTCGGTCGAAGACGAGCACACCCAAGCCGGCGAGGAACTGCGCCTGACCTACCGCTACTTGGACCTGCGCCGGGCGCCGCTCCTGCGCGCGCTTGAGCTGCGTGGGCAGGTGGTCCGCGCGATCCGGGGCGTCCTCGAGGCGGAGGGCTTTCTCGAGGTCGAGACGCCGATGCTGACGCGCTCCACTCCGGAGGGCGCGCGGGACTTCCTCGTTCCGTCGCGGCTGCAGCAGGGTGCGTTCTATGCACTGCCGCAGAGCCCTCAGCTGTTCAAACAGCTGCTGATGGTCGGCGGGATCGAGCGGTATTACCAGGTCGTGCGCTGCTTCCGGGACGAGGACCTGCGCGCCGACCGCCAGCCGGAGTTCACCCAGATCGACATCGAGGCCTCGTTCATCGAGCCGGCGGATATCCAGCACCTGGTCGAGGCGATCCTCGTGGCCGCGTGGGACCAGGCGGACATACGCCTTGCAACGCCGTTTCCGCGCATGGGCTATGCGGAGGCCGTGCGCCGATTCGGCAGCGACCGGCCGGACCTTCGTTTTGGCTGCGAGATCCACGACTGGAGTCAGGCCGCGGGCAGCTCAGGGCTGGGCGTGTTCGGCGGCGTCGTCGGTGCCGGCGGCGTGGTGCGGGCGGTGGTGTTCCCCGGCGCGGGCGTCGGCCTGTCGCGCAAGGATCTGGACGGGCTGGTCGTCGAGGCTCAGGAACTGGGGGCGAAGGGGCTGGTGTGGGCGGTGCCGGGAGAGGCGGGTGCGCTGCGGGCGTCGGTCAAGGCCGAGTTCCTCGCCGGGCTCGCCGACGCCGTTGGCGCGGGCCCCGGGGATCTCATCGCCATCGTGGCCGACACCGAACCGGCGGCCCAGCACGTCCTTGGCGCCGTGAGGGTCCGCTGGGCCGACCGATTCGGGCTGATTCCGGACGGCGTCTGGGCGCCGTTGTGGGTCGTCGATTTCCCACTGGTCGAATGGAACGCCGACCAGGGACGCTGGGACGCGCTGCATCATCCGTTCACCGCACCGCGACCGGAAGATGAAGATGGCCTACAATCGAATCCCGGCGAGGTGCTCGCCCAGGCCTACGACGTCGTCATGAACGGCCTCGAACTGGGCGGGGGGAGCATCCGTATCAATCGCACCGATCTTCAGGAGCGCGTCTTTTCCGTGATTGGGCTCGACGCCGACCAGGCGCAGGAACGGTTCGGATTCCTGCTGCGTGCACTCGATCTCGGCGCGCCGCCGCATGGCGGCGTGGCGCTCGGGCTCGACCGACTCGTCATGCAGCTGGCCGGTGAGCGCTCCATCCGTGACGTCATCGCGTTTCCGAAGACGGCGACCGGCAGCGACCCGTTGACCGGTGCTCCCGCCGGCGTCGACGCACCGCAGTTACGGGAACTGGGCATCCGGTCGACGGTCTCGCCGGCCGAGGGGCAGCGCGCGTGAGGCGCCGCCGCGTGCTGGCAGCCGTGGTGGTTGCCGCCTGCGTCGTCGGCCTCGCGTCGTCGGCGACCGGCGTGCTCGGGTCGCGCGATCTCTCGACAACCGCAGCACCCGCACACATCGTGGTCGCGGCAAACGGCCACGCGGGCGTGTTCACCTCGCGTGACGGGGCGCTGACCCGACTCGACGTGCAGGCCCCGCCCGGGCGGCTGATGATCCCTCCGCCCGCGGCCACGCCGATTGCCAGCGCCATTACGGTCGGCACCCACCGGGTCTGGATCGTTCGGGGGCGCACGGTCTACGGCTACACGACCGACGAGACGAACCTCCAGCACGTCTGGACGACGACCCCGCGCCTTGGCCCCGGCCGTCTGCTGATCGCCAGCGCCGGTGGGTGGCTGTGGACCGCGGTCTCCGGGGGGCGTCAGGTCGAGCCGATCAACGTGCACGAGCCGACGATCTGGACGGCGGCCCAGCTCACGATGGTTCCCGTGCAGCGTGCGCCGGTCACCGTCAACGCACCGATCCTCGGCCTTGCCGCGGTGCCCGGCGGTGTCTGGGCGCTGACCCGCACGCCGACCGGCGGCGCACAGCTGTCGCAGATCATCGCTCGACCCAGCACCGAGACGGCGCGGGTGGTCCTGACCACGTCCCGCGCGCCCATCGGGATCTCGTCGTACGGCGGGATTCTGTGCGCGCTGGTGGGCGGTCAGGTGCTGCACCTCAACGCGAAGACCGGGCACGTGATCCAACGGATCTCGGTGCCGTCGAACATGCGGGCGGTGTCGGTCAGCGACGGGCACGTGGTCGTCAGCGCGCCGGCGACCGGGGAAGTTGTGGACATCTCGCTCGTCGCACCGGCGATCCGGCAGATGCAGGTCATCACCGCACCGGTGCGCGCCGTCGTGGCGACCCCGTCCGGCTTCTGGGCCTCGATCGGACCCGACGCGACGCCCACCAAGTATGTGGGTCTCTAGAGCGGCGGCGGCTCGAACGCGCGGTGTGCGTCGCGACGCAGCGCATCGGCCAGCTGGATGAGCGCCGGGGCACCTGCGCTCGCCGACCACCAGATCTGGATGCGCCCGTCCTCCTCAAGGGCACCGAGGGCGGCCATGAGCTCAAGCACACCCGTCCGCCCGGCGTCGCAGCCGAGTTCCTCGGCCGCCGCGACGACCTGAAAGGTGATCTGCCCGTCCTCGGGCGCGCCGGCTTCAAGCCACTGTGCGACCAGCAGCATTTCCAGGCGATCGGCAAGCGGCGTGGCAGACATCTGGGTCTGAGGGTACGACAGATCGCGGTCGTGGTCGATGCGCATGCGGCGGGCACGACGACGACCGCAGCCCCCGCGCAGAGGGTTTGCGTCGAAGGGCTTGAGTTGCCGCACCAGATTGTCGACACATCTGAAAGCAACTACTCTGGAAGGACCCGACCGTGTGCGCCACCGGCGCGAGGCCTGAGCCAACACTTAACACCAGGGATGCGCTGTTTGGTCGCCGCACCTGTTGCCGCGGCTGCACGCGTCCCACCTGCTACGGCAGGTTCAGCACTCATACCGGAACGGCACGGTGGGGTCTTTCACATCCGGGACTGCGCGGGTGAGCGGTCTGCGCGATCGTCTCGCCGGCGTGCCCCGTCGCCAACTGATCCTCGGGGGCGTCATCGCCCTGTTGGTCGTGGTGATGGCTGTCCGATTCGTCGGTTCCGGCTCGAGTGGCGGCGGATCGTCGGCACCGGTGCTTGGGACACCAGTCGCCGTCCCGACCCACGTCGCGACCGCGACCCCGGCCGGCGCGCGGGTGAGCACCGATACCCTGACTCCGGCTGCGGTCAGCGACGCCCTGCGCAACCAGGAGATCGTCGTGGTCGGGTTTGTCATCCATGGACAGGCCGACGACGCTGCCGTGGCGGCGGCCATCGCGGGTCTCGCCTCGCCCCAACAGGCGATTGCCGGGGTGAGGTACCTGGTCTACGACGTCACCAAGGGCAAAACCTTTGGGGACCTGGCGACGATTCTCGGGGTGACCAGCACCCCGAGCGTGGTCATCATCGGCAGCGACGGACGGATCGCCAACACCTGGACGGGGTATGTCGATCAGGGTGTGATCTCGGCGGCCCTGGCGACGGCCATCGCGGCACCGCCGACCTGATCCGGCCGGCGGCTGGCTCATGCCGAGCATGACCGGCTAACCTTGCCGGGTGCCTGCGTACCCGCCTGAGATCGTTCGCCATGTCGCCCGTCCATTCGGCGCGGGATCGCTCGATGACGCGAATGCGGTCGGCGAGTCCGGAGCGGTCGGCTGCGGGGACGTTGTCCGCATCCAGTTGCGGATCGCCGACGGGCGCGTTGCGACGGCTCGGTTCCTGGCCTACGGATGCCCGGCCGCACTCGCGGCGGCCAGCGCGGCATGCGCGGCGCTTGAGGGCGTCGAGTTGTCCGAGGCGATGCTGCTGTCGGCCGATCGGTTGGATGCGACACTCGGCGGCCTGGGCGATGCGCGGCGTCACGGTGCCGAGATCGCCGGCGATGCCGTCGCGCGGGCGCTTGAGGCGTGGTTCTCGGCGCGGCTCGGCGGCGTCGGCCTCCCGCTGAGGTCCGGGCGCGTCGTGGTGGCGATGAGCGGTGGAGTTGACTCGGCCGTCGCCGCGCTGCTGCTGAGTGAGGCGGGCAGGGACGTGGTCGGGGTCACGATGCGCCTCTGGCACGACCCAGCAGCCGCGGCCGCCGAGCGCTCGTGCTGTTCACCGGAGACCGTACGCCTGGCGCGCGCGAGCGCCCACGCCCTTGGCATTCCGCATCTGACGATCGACGCTGTCGAACCGTTTCACAAAGGGGTCGTCGAGGAGTTCATGGCCGGCTACAAGGCCGGTCTGACCCCCAACCCGTGTGTGGTCTGCAACGGCAGCGTACGGTTCACGGTCCTGGCCCAGGTGGCTGCGCTGGTCGGTGCCCAGGAGCTTGCGACCGGGCATTACGCGCGAGTCGTCGACGGCGTCAACGGTACCCCCGTCCTTGCGGCCGCGGCCGATGCGGACAAGGACCAGAGCTACATGCTCAGCATGCTCGGCCCGGACATCCTCGGGCGCGTGGTGTTTCCGCTTGGCGAGCTCACCAAGCCCGAGGTCCGCGCACGGGCTCGCACGGCGGCACTGCCGGCCGCCGATGCGGTCGAGAGCCAGGAGATCTGCTTCGTGGGTGCCGGCGGCTACGGCCCGTTCCTCGAGCGCAATGCCGGGCTCGCGCCGGAGTTCGGACCGATCGTCGATCTGGATGGCACGCCCATCGGCGAGCACCAGGGCTACTGGCGGTTTACGGTGGGACAGCGCAAGGGCATCGGGGTCGCCGCCGGTGAGCCACTGTATGTCGTGGGCACCGACCCAGAGCGCAACGCGGTTGTCGTCGGGCCCCGCAGCGCACTGGCGACGTGGGGCCTGGAATTGCGCCCGGCGGTGGCCCATGACGTTCTGGACCTCGACGCGCCGTTTGAGGTCCGGGTACGGTATCGCGGCGCGCCGCTTCAGGGACGCGCGGTCGTGCCCATCGATGACTCGGCGGTGATGGTGGACCTCGCCGAGCCCGCCCCAGGCGTCGCCCCAGGACAAACTGCGACGATCTACCAGGCCGGACGACTCGTCCTAGCAGGTACGATCGCGGTGTCACATCCTTCGAGCGGGAGCCAGTAACTCGTGCAGTGGTCCGACGTCCTCAAGGCCGCACTCTCGTTGTTCCTCGTGCTGACCGGGCTCGGCTTGGCCTACTTGTTCCTGCGGATGGCCGGCGTGTTCGGCCGCCTCGGGTCATCGGTGACCCGTGTCACCGACGAGGTCGTGCCGATCCTCAACAAGGCGCAGACCACCATGGACGGCGTCAACCGGGAGATCGACCGCGTGGACGAGATCATGGTGACGGCGGTCCATGGCGCCAAGGGCGCCGAGCGGACGATCCAGACCATCTCCAGCGCGGTCTCGGCCCCCGTGCGGATCGTGACCGGCGTCGCAGCGGGCGTGAAGGAGGGGCTTGCAACCTTCGTCGCCCGCCGCGCGGCCGATGCTCAGCAGGCCGCAAGCGAGACCACTTCACCTGAGCGCGAGGAGGCCGCCGCGGGCGCAGCCGCGGCGGCCTCCGGCGACGCGGAGGCGGGCACATGAAGCTACGCACCCTGGCGCTGCTCGGCGCGGTCGGCTGGGCGTATTCCAAGCTCCCGCGAGATCCTCACGAATGGCCTGCCTACGCGGGCGAACAGGTTGCGGTGTTGCGCGAACAGGTCGAGGAAGCGATCGAGGCCGGCAAACGCGCAAGCGACCGCCGCATCGCCCAGCTCGATCGCGAGGTCGAAGAGGCGTCTCCGAGCGGCAGGACCAAGGGACCCTGACCGCGCGACGGCGTCGTCGCCGAGCCCAGTACGGCCCGCGAGCGTCGTCGCGGTGCTGGTACGATCGGCGATCGGATGACGACTCACCAGATCCGTCGCGCCTTTCGGGAATACTTTGAGCGCCAGGGGCACCTCGCCTTGCCGTCGGCGTCGCTGGTGCCGTACGACGACGACCCGTCGGTACTGCTCACCATCGCCGGCATGCAGCCGCTCAAGTCGTACTTCATGGGGACGGCGGTGCCGCCCGCGCCGCGCCTGACCTCCTGCCAGAAGTGCTTTCGCACCGTCGACATCGACCAGGTCGGCCACACCGCTCGTCATCTGACGTTCTTCGAAATGCTCGGCAACTTCTCGCTCGGCGATTACTTCAAAGAGGATGCGATCCGATTCGGCTTCGAGGTCTCCACCGAGGTCCTCGGCCTCGACGTGGATCGTATCTGGATCACCATTTTCGAAGGCAACGACAGCGTTCCGGGTGACGACGAGGCGCGCGGGCGCTGGATCGAGCTCGGCATTCCTGCGGAGCGGATCCAGGCACTCGGCGAGGCCGACAACTTCTGGAAGGCCGGACCGACCGGGCCGTGCGGCCCGAACACCGAGCTGTATTTCGACCGCGGTCCCGATTTCGGCCCCGAGGGCGGCCCCAGGGTCGGTGGCGATCGCTATCTCGAGTACTGGAACCTGGTGTTCATGCAGTACGAGCGCGCCGCCGACGGGGCGTTGAGCCCACTGCCGGCCAAAAACATCGACACCGGTGCCGGACTCGAACGCATCGCCGCGCTGCTGCAGGACACGCCGTCGGTGTTCGAGACCGATGCATTCTGGCCTCTGATCGAGTGGGCTGAGCGGACCAGCGGCGTACGTTACGGCGCCGCAGTGCGCAGTGACCGGGCGCTGCGCGTGCTGGCCGACCACGGTCGCGCGATGACGTTCCTCGCCGCCGACGGTGTGCGGCCCTCCAACGAGGGCCGTGGGTACGTGCTGCGCAGGATCGTGCGGCGGGCGGTCGCCGAGGGCACCCAGCTCGGGCTGCCGATCGACGCGGTGGTGGCCCTGTCGGAGCAGGTCGCGGCCGGGTGGGGCGACGCGTACCCGGAGCTCCTCAGCGAGCACGGCGCGATCGCGGACACCCTGGGTGCCGAAGCCGAGCAGTTCGCCCGCACGCTTCAGCAGGGCCGGCGCCTGCTCGGTGAGGTCATCGCACGATCGGCCGACACCGGAACGGTAACCGGCGACGATGCATTTCGGCTGCACGATACGTATGGCTTCCCGCTCGATCTCACCGCCGAGGCAGCCCACGACGCGGGCCTTGCGGTCGACACCGCCACGTTCGAGCAGCTGATGGACGAGCAGCGCGAGCGCTCTCGGGCGGGGATCACCGCGGCGAGCGAGAGCCAGCTGGCGGTGCGGGCCGCGGAGCTTGCCGCGCGCGGGCCGCGCACGACGTTCGTCGGCTACGACGACCTCGAGATCTCCACGACGGTCGCCGGCGTCATGGACCTCGACGGCACGAGGCACCTGGTCAAGCTCGCACGGTCACCGTTCTACGCCCAAGGGGGCGGTCAGATCTCCGATCGCGGCTGGATCGCAACCGACGGCCACCGGCAGACGGTCGTCGACGTCCTGCGCGTCGGGGACGATCAGGTGCTGGTCGTCGCGGGGGCGGCCGTGGCCGAGGGCGCGACGGTGCTCGCGCATGTCGACGTGCCCGGCCGGCGCGCGACCCAGGCCAACCACACCGGCACGCATGTGCTCAACTGGGCCCTGCGCGAACGGCTCGGCGCCGATGTCAAGCAGGCCGGCTCCTATGTCGGCCCGGACAAACTGCGCTTCGACTTCACTCATCGCGGGCGGGTTCCGCGTGACGAACTCGAGCAGATCGAGCGGCTGGTCAACGCGCGCGTCGCGGAGGACACGCCGGTCACCTGGACTGAGATGCCCAAACACGAGGCCGACGCATTGGGCGCGATCGGCCTGTTCGGCGAAAAGTACGGGGACGTCGTGCGGGTCGTGTCGGCCGGAGACTTCTCCAAGGAGCTGTGTGGCGGAACCCATGTCGCACGCACCAGCGAGATCGGGCCGTTCAAGATCGTCACCGAGACGAGCGTCGGCTCCGGCGCCCGTCGCATCGAGGCGATCACCGGCGCCGAGCTCGTT
>JADGPF010000060.1 GCA_017882585.1 Thermoleophilia bacterium | reverse complement strand
CGTCAAGCTCGCGCGCGACGGAGGCTGTCCTGCGGCCCACCTCGAGTACGTCGACGGCGCCAATCACACCTTCGACGGTCACGAGCTCGACGCCGTCAACGCCGCCGTGCGTTGGGTGACCAGCCTGGCGCGAGACGCCCAACGCGCCACGCGGGCCGGCGGCGGCTAACGCAGGCCGGTCCCCGCCGGTGGTCCGGTCCGGTACCCCGGGCGGCCGAGCACCAACTGAGCGGCTACTGCTGGGCGGTGCGGAACACGGTGCCCAGTCGCTCCATACCTTCGGCGATCTCCGCCGGACTGACCCCGCTGTATGCGAGGCGCAGCGTCTGCTCGCCGCCGGCGAGGACGCAGTCACTGCCCTTGACGTAGGCGATTCCCGCGGCGCCGGCCGTCGCAAACAACGCATCCGCCGAAAGCCCCTCCGGCAGCTCGAGCCACATGAAAAAGCCACCCTGGGGTGGCGTGCACACCGTGCCCTCGGGCATGTGGACCAGACCGCCGGCCATCGCGTCGCGTCGCTCGCGCATGAGCGCAGTTACGTGGTCGATATTCCGGGGCAGGTGGCCACCGGACACCAGTTGGGCGATCGCCGCCTCGGCCAGCAACGACGGTGAGATGTAGGTCCGCGACGCCGCGGCCGCGAGCGTGGCCGACACGTCCTTGGGTGCCACGATGTATCCCACCCGCAGCCCCGGGGCGACCGTCTTGGAAAAGGACGACGTGAACATGACCTTGCCGCCGTCATGCGCGGCGAACAGTCCGGTGATCGGCTCGCCTTCGAATCGCAGCTTGCCGTACGGGTCGTCCTCGAGCAGCCAGAAGCCGTACCGGTCGACGAGCTCCAGCAGGGTGGTCCGCTTGGCCGCAGACAGCGTCGCACCGGACGGGTTCTGGAAATTCGGGATGGTGTACAGCAGCTTCGGCACGCGCCCGGCGGCGCACGCGGCGGCCAGGGCATCGACGTCGAGCCCGTCTGCATGGACCGGGATCGGCAGGACCTCCATGCCGTGCAGCCGCAGCTGCAGCAGCGCGCGGTCGTATGTCGGGGCCTCGACCGCGACCAGGTCGCCGGGCGACAGGAGCGCCTCGAGCATGAACACATAGCCCTGCAGGGAGCCGTTGGTGACGAACACCTGGTCCGGGCTCACCCCATGGTCATGTGCGAGCACCTCGCGCAGTGGCGGGTACCCCTGACCGGTCCCGTACGAGAGCACGCGCGTCGCGTCGGCGTCAAGCGCCGCCGCGGTGCAGCTCGCAATCAGGTCGCCGGACAGGGCTTCGGGGCATGGGGCGCCCCGGGCGAATGAAATGGCGGTCGACACGACCCCGCATCCTAGCGGCCGAGTTCTGGCACCGCGCGACCGGCGCACTTGTCGGCATCGCAACGCACCCGCGAGCGCCGCACCCGCGCGTCCGGCGGCGCGGCCGATATGAGTAGGATGGCCGATGGCACTGCGAGCTCGCGGTGCACATTGCTTGGTCACCACATCACAGGGGCGTCGCTTGGACCTTTTTGAGTACCAGGGCAAGCAACTGTTCGCACGCCACGGGATCCCCGTCCCGAGCGGCGAAGTCGCCGAAACTCCGGAGGCCGCCCGCGCGGCTGCCGAGCGCATCGGGGGCACGGTAGTCGTCAAGGCGCAGGTGCAAATCGGTGGGCGGGGCAAGGCCGGTGGGATCCAGCTGGCCAGCACGCCCGACGAAGCCGAACTGCACGCGCGGAACATTCTCGGCATGGACATCCGCGGCCACATCGTCCATCAGGTGTGGGTCGAGGCCGCTTCGGAGATCGTCAAGGAGTACTACGCCTCCGTCACGTTTGACCGCGGTGAGAAGAAGCCGTTGGTGATGCTGTCGGCCGCCGGCGGCATGGACATCGAAGAGGTGGCGGCCACCCAGCCGGAAAAGTTGGCGACGGTGCACGTCGACCCGCTGACCGGGTTCCAGGCCCACCACGCACGATGGCTCGTGTATCACGCCGGTATCGACGCCGGCGCCCAAGCGGGTGTCGTCAAGATCCTGCAGCAGCTCTACCAGGCGTTCACCGAGTTCGACACGATGCTCGTGGAGATCAACCCGCTGATCTGGACCGCCACCGGCGACGTCGTCGCCCTCGACGCGAAGGTCACCATCGACAACAACTCCCTCTACCGGCATCCCGATCTGCTCGAGATGCAGCTGTCGGTCACTGAGGACCCGCAGGAGCGGTTGGCCCAGGAGAAGGGCGTCACGTACGTCAAGTTGGACGGTGACGTCGGCATCTTGGGCAACGGCGCCGGCTTGGTCATGAGCACCCTCGACGTCGTCGCACTGGCGGGTGGCCGGCCGGCCAACTTCCTCGACGCCGGCGGGGGCTCCAAGGCCGATGAGGTCGTGGCCGCGCTTGAGGTGCTGCTGTCGGACCCCAAGGTCAAGGTGCTGCTGATCAACATCTTCGGCGGGATCACCCGCTGCGATGAGGTCGCCAATGGCCTGCTGACCGCGCTCGACAACCTGGGCGCCACGCTGCCGATCGTCGTGCGGCTGGACGGGACCAACGAGGACGAAGGTCGCAAGATCATCGCCGAGCAGGCACCGCCCAACGTTGTCGTCGAAGCGACCATGCTCTCCGCCGCGCAGCGCGCCGTCGAGCTGGCGAAGGGGGTCCCCGCATGAGCATCCTTGTCGACACGAACACCAAGCTGGTCGTGCAGGGCATCACCGGCCGCGAGGGTGCCTTCCACGCGACCCGCAACAAGGCCTATGGCACGAACGTGGTCGCCGGGGTCACCCCGGGGAAGGCCGGCCAGGACGTCGATGGCATCCCGGTCTTCAACACCGTGCGTGATGCGGTCGAGCAGACCGGCGCCAACACCGCGATGGTGTTCGTGCCGCCGCGCTTCGCGACCGACGCGCTCTATGAGGCGCTCGAGAGCGGCGTCGAACTGGTCATCTGCATCACCGAGGGAATTCCCGCCCACGACATGCTGCGCGTGTACACGCACCTGCGGCGCGGGGACCAGACGCTGATCGGGCCGAACTGCCCCGGCATCATCAGCCCCGGCCGGGCGTGCGTCGGCATCATGCCGACCCAGGTCTTCAACCCCGGGCGGGTCGGGCTGGTCTCACGGTCCGGGACGCTGACGTACCAGATCTCCAAGGAGCTCGCGCTCCTGGGGATCGGCCAGAGCACCGTCGTCGGCATCGGCGGCGACGCGGTCGTCGGCTCGTCGTTCATCGACATCGTGGGTCGCTTCGACGAGGACCCCGAGACTGATCTGATCGTGATGGTCGGGGAGATCGGTGGCAACGAGGAGGAGAAGGCCGCGGACTTCATCGCCGAGCGGGTCTCGACGCCCGTAGTCAGCTACATCGCCGGCTTCCAGGCACCTCCCGGCAAGCAGATGGGCCACGCCGGCGCCATCATCACCGGCTCGTCAGGAACCGCCCAGGGCAAAAAGCAGGCGCTCGAAGCCAAGGGCGTGCGGGTGGGAACCAACCCGACCGAGGTCGCCCAGCTCGTGCAGGAGACCCTCGCGGCGCGATAGCCCACGCAACATGTGTACCCGTGACCACGCCGATCGCGACGTGTGCCAGACGGCCTTCCTCGCAACGCGACGGGAGGCCGTCTGCGTTTCGGAGCACCGTGAGCGGACCAGCAGACGCACCGTGCGGTCGAGCCGTCGTGGTGTCGATCTGATCAGATGTCGTTCGTAGATGCAGTACGCGCCCGGCACTGGGCGGCATCGATGCGAAGGAATCCGACATGCAGCAGTACCTGCTCAGCATTTACCAGCCCGACGGGGCGCCGCCGGCGTCGGTCAACCTGGAACAGATCGGACGCGACCTCGTCGCCCTCAACGGTGCGATGCGACAGGCAGGCGCGTGGGTCTTCTCGGACGGTCTCGTCCCCCCGAGCTCGGCGACCGTGCTGCGGCGCGTCGGCGATGAGCTCCTCGCCACCGACGGTCCGTACGCGGAGAGCAAGGAACATCTCGGGGGCCTGACGATCATCAACGCGGCCAACCGGGACGACGCAATCGCGTGGGGTCGCCAGCTGGCCGCGGCGACCACCCTGCCCGTAGAGGTCCGGCAGTTCCGCGGGAGCGCGATGCCCGAGACACCGCAACGCAACGACCCGCCTCGATGATCGCCGCCGACGCGACCGCCGGTGCGGTGCGGCGCGCGGGTGCCGCCTGGTTGGGGCCCTGCACGACCGACTCGGGCTGGGTCGGTTCGTCACGCGCGGATCGACCCGCGCATCGGCGGAATGTTTACGGCGTGGGACGGGTACATCGTCGGTCGCACGACTGCGCTGGAGCCCGCGCGCCGCATCGTCCAGACCTGGCGGACCGCCGACTTCGCGGAATCGGACGCCGACTCACAGATCGAGGTGCTGCTGGAGCCGCTGCCGGCCGGGACACGACTCCGGCTCGTCCACACGCGCGTCCCCGATCGGCTGCGCGGCTTCGAGGACGGCGGATGGCAAGCGCATTACTTCGACCCGATGCGCGCCTACTTCGCCTCCGACTGATCGGCCGATCCGTCCGACGACCTGCCAAATCCGGCAGGCGGCCACGGCATCAGGGATACTCCGTCGGCCGCAACTCGGCGCATCACCGATGCCGCTGCGTGTTCCACGCGGGACCCTCCTGATAACCCCCCATGAAAGGATCGCTATGGGACCTGGCTACCGACACGTCGCTTGCTGCGTCGAGGGCTCGCTCGCGCACAAGGCCGTGATCGCTGTCGGCATGCGCATGCTCGCCACCACTGACGACGCCACGCTGACACTGCTGCACGTCGTGACGCAGCCGATCGCGATGATGGCCACCCCGGCGCCCGACATCTCGGGACTGTTCGAGAGCGCCGAACACTGGCTCAAGGATGTCGTCAACGAGACCCACAACGCCCTGCGCGCGGCAGGCTCCTCGGCCAAGGTCGACGGCGTCCTGCTGGAAGGACATCCCGGGATCTCCGTCGTGAGCTGGGCCAAGGAGTCCGATGTCGACCTGGTCGTCGCGGCCTCGCATCGCGGGCACTTTGACCGGGCGCTGTTGGGATCCTTCGCGACGTACGTCGCCTACCACTCGCCGTGCGACGTCCACCTGGTGCGGCCGGAGCTCGCCGATACAGCCACCGCCAGCGCGACCTAACCCCGGCTAGGCCGGGGCGTCGCGTCGTCGTGCCCTCGGTCCGCGCGGTCCCGTAATCACGCGCACCGAGGGTAGGGGGTGTCCCCGATGTCGCAGCGCGTTGGCGCCCGCAGACTTTCGTTTATGAGCACGACCGCCCTTCCGCCAGCGGTAAAACAGATGGATACGGCGCCGGATCTCCCGCCGTTTTGGGCCGATGCACCGGCGCGCCGCCCCCGTACCCGCAGCTCCGCCCTCCCGGATCGCGCCACGCATGCTCGGTCGGCCCCGGAGGCCGCCGTCGCCGATAACGACATCGAGTGGGGCGTTGACGCCGATAGCCCCGGCATCGACGGACTGCAGCTGTTCCTCGGCCAGATGCGCGCCATTCCGCTGCTGACCGCCGGAGAGGAGATCGCGCTGGCCAAGCGCATCGAGGCCGGTGACATGCAGGCCAAGGAACGCATGGTCCAAAGCAACCTGCGCCTGGTGGTCTCCATCGCCAAGCCATATCAGGGCCAGGGGCTAAGCCTGCTCGATCTGATTCAGGACGGGGTCCTCGGCCTCATCCGTGCGGTCGAGCGTTTCGATTGGCGCCGCGGGCACAAGTTCTCAACGTACGCCACATGGTGGATCCGGCAGGCGGTCCAACGCGGGCTCGCCGACGCGGGCCGCACGATCCGACTGCCGATCCACGCCGTCGAGCGCGAGCGCGCCGTCACGCGCGTCGAGCGCGAACTCGAGCAACGGCTCGGACACCGCCCAACCGACGAACTGATCGCCGCGCAAACGAGTCTGCGCCCATCGTGGGTCGCATCCGTGCGCGAGAGTGCGCGCGTGGTGGCGAGCCTCGACCGCCCCCTCGGCGACGACCGGGACACGACCCTCGGCGATGTGGTGGAGATCGCCGACGACACGACGACGCCGTTCGACGAGATGGCGATCGCCCAGCAGTCTGAAGCCATCGCCGACGCGCTCGACCGCCTTCCCGAGCGCGACCGCCGCGTCATGGAGCTGCGCTACGGCATGGCCGGCGAGACCCCGCACTCCGGCGCGGACACGGCCCGCACGATGCAGATCTCTCCGGACGCCGTGCGGCGCACCGAAGCGCGGGCACTGCGGAAGCTGGCGAGCGACAGGGCGCTCGCCAGCTTCCAAGACGCCGCCTAGCTGACGATCGCGATCACCTGGTCGGCGTCGACCGATTGGCCTTCGGTCACCGAGAGCGTCCTGACGACGCCGGCGCGATGCGCCGCGACCTCATTTTCCATCTTCATTGCCTCGACGATGCAGATCACATCGCCCTCGGCGACTTCCTGGCCTTGGCGGACCAGCACCCGGAGGACGGTGCCCTGCATCGGTGTCGTGACCGCCTCGGTGGGTTGCCCGGGCTTGCCGCTGCCGGCGCTGTGCTTGGTGCGGGTCTTCGTGCTCCGGGCCTGCGCGGGGCCGGCGCCACCTGCCTGGCTCGCCGGCATGCTCAGGCGCACGCCGATCCGCCGCCCATCCACCTCGGCGGTAAAGTCGCGCACAATCTGGGGCTCGGTTTCGGCTGCCGAGAAGGCCGCTCCACCGAGCGGCGTCCGTCCGGACTCGGGCAGCGGGGTCGGTGCGTCGGCAAGACGGGCCAGCTCGTCGTGGCAGGCGCCGCCGGCGATGAATTCGTCGAGGCCGAACAGCCACTTGTGGAACGGAATAAGCGTCGCCGGACCCTCGACCACGTACTCGTCGAGTGCGCGCAGCATGCGGCGCCGGGCAGACTCGCGGTCGACGTCCCAGACGATCAGCTTGGCGACCATCGGGTCGTAGATCTCGGCGATCCGCGTTCCCGCCCGCACACCGGAGTCGACGCGGATCCCGGGACCGCTGGGCTCCCGGTAGGCGGTGATCAACGCAGGTGACGGCAGGAACCGCTTGGTCGCGTCCTCGGCGTTGATGCGGCACTCGAACGCATGCCCGCGTGGCTGCACCGCGTCCTGGGCGAGCGACAATGGCTCCCCGGCGGCGATCCGGACCTGCTCACGCACGAGGTCGATGCCGACGGCCATTTCGGTGACGGTGTGCTCGACCTGGATCCGCGTGTTCATCTCCAGGAAAAAGAACTCCTCACCGGAGACCAGGTACTCCAGGGTGCCCGCCGACACGTAGTCGACCGCACGTGCTGCGCGTACCGACGCGTCGCCCATCCGCGCACGCAGGCCGTCGGAGACGACCGGGCTGGGGGTCTCCTCGACGAGCTTCTGGTGGCGGCGCTGGACCGAGCAGTCGCGCTCACCGAGCCAAATGCAGTTGCCGTGGCCGTCGGCGAGGATCTGGATCTCCACGTGCCGGGGGTTGGGCAGGTAGCGCTCCAGATAGACGACGGTATCGGCGAAGAACTTCTCGGCCTCACGCCGGGCGCCCTCGAAGGCGTCCTCGAGTTCATCCGCGGTCAGCGCGACGCGAAAGCCTTTGCCGCCGCCACCGGCCGCGGCCTTGACGGCGACCGGATAGCCGATCGCCTCGGCCACTACGCGCGCGTCCGCGATCGTCTCGACGGCGTCGGTGACGCCCGGCACGATCGGAACCCCGGCGGCGTCCATCAGCGCACGCGCCTGAATCTTGGATCCCATGGCGTCGATCGCCTCGGGCGATGGACCGATGAATACCAGTCCGGCCGCCGCGCACGCGCGCGCGAAGGTCGCGTTCTCGGCAAGGAACCCGTACCCCGGGTGAACGGCTTGGGCTCCCGCGCGCACCGCGGTCTCGATGATCCGCTCGTACTTGAGGTAGCTCTCTGCCGCGGGACCCGGCCCGATGAGAAACGCCTCGTCGGCGTAGGCGACAAACGGCGCGTCGCGGTCGACCTCGCTGTAGACACCGACGGACCCGATCCCGAGCTCGCGCAGCGTGCGAAACACGCGGATCGCGATCTCGCCGCGATTGGCTACCAGTACTTTGCGAAACACGCTGACCTCTCCAGGGATGAGGGAAGAAGGCTACGGACCGGCGCTCGCCGCGCGCCAGCTGACGCCGCGCCCGGGCGTCGGGGGAGGTGTGACGTTCTCGCGGATGCCTTCGCGCCGCCAGACGGGGATGCCGGCGGGATCTCGCGGCTCCACATGGCCAAGCACGGCCTCGATGCAGGCGACGATTGCCGCGGCGATTTCCGGTTCGGGTGCCCCCGCGAACCGAGAGCTCACAGTGGGATGTTCCCGTGCTTGCGAGCCGGTCCTTGCTCCCGCTTGGTCAGCGAGGCCTCCAGCGCACGGATCAACCAGGGGCGGGTCTCCTCTGGCTCGATGATCGCGTCGAGGAACCCGCGCTCGGCGGCGACGTACGGGTTGGCGAAGCGGTCCTTGTACTCCTCGGTGAGCTCCGCGCGGCGCACCACCGGATCAAT
>JADGPF010000059.1 GCA_017882585.1 Thermoleophilia bacterium | reverse complement strand
TCCATCCAATCGGGTCTCGCTCCCGTCGGCGCCGGCGGCCGCCACGCTGATTCCATCATTTCGTACGTCACCCGGCCAAAGAGAAGGGCATCGGCCTGGTTGAGGTTCTCGACCGCGTGACGATGCAAGTCTTCGTCCGCGGGGATACCCGCACGATGATCGCAGCACCCGTCCAATGTGACGTTGATGGAGTACCGAAGGGGTCGCATTTCGCAAGAGTACCGCCGATGGGGTGCGGCACCCTGGCACCGCGGCGCCGACACACCCCAACTGCCCCCGGTCGCGAACGGCGGAACGGCTCCACCGCCCGAACACCTCGCCGGCCCAAACAATTCCGCACAGTGCAAGCGCGATGATCAACAGTCCGAGCGTCACGGCGGTGCTCGCGCCGAGGGCTAGCGGCACGATGACCAAAGCGATCAGGAGCGCGCCCGTGAGTAAGAGCTTTGGGTGGCGAGTGAACCGATTCCTTGGCGTCGTCCCAGACTCGGGCGTTCGGATGAGGTTTCCGACTCGCCTGATGGGACCGTTCTCCGTCCCTTTCTGGAAATACACGCCGCAGATCCAGAGGCTCAGCGGCACAAATATGACCGTGGCCAGGATTGCTCAAACCGCACTTCGGCTCTCAAAGGTGCGCCCGGCGGCATCCGTCGCGCTGAAGAACACAAGAAAGACGAATGGGAACGCAAAGTGCAGCAGCAGGGCGGCGGTGGGACGAACTGGCGCCGGCCATGCGTCACGTTTTGCCAAGACCCGGCGCTGACACATCGTCGCGGCGGACGACTTGAAGCGCGCGGTGAGCTTCTTCGGCACGCCGCAAGTCCAATTACCGGCGATGCGGACTCAGAAGATCGCCCAGGCGCATCCACGGCCCGCTGCATCGGATCGAAGCACGGCCAGCTCCGTTGAACAGGCAGTGTCCACCCGAGCCGAACCCGCTCGATACGCACGCAGCCTCACTCGCCGCGCGCGCACACCGCGCGAACACCCACCCGTAGCCACGCGGGCGGCGCCAGGAAGAAAGCGCCTGCCCTCGACGTCCTTAGCTGTCACGCTTCGTCCAAGATAGTCCCTGCGTTGTTACTCGAAGGGTTGCTGGTTCGAGTCCAGCCCGAGGAGCTCCCCGCGCACCGTATGCGCCCGCATCCGTCTCCCATTGCGTGCCCGACGCGCGTCGCCGAAGGTCTCGGGCGTTGTGGCGGCCGGCTCGAATGATGCGGGTGACGCCCCGCTGTCAGCGGGCGACATGCGGTCGGACTCACACAGCCGCGTCACATTGTGGCCGTCGTCGTGAACGGATCGGGCCAGTGCAGCTGGCGGTTGGGTGGCGACCAGTGCGTTCGCGGCGCAAAGTCTGTCAGCGTTCGATGGTCCCATGATCGGCATGCATCCCATCCGCTCGAGCACGTGACAAAGCTTGACTCGAAAGGTCGCGAGCCGTTCGTCGGCGTCATGTGCGCGTGCATAGACGTCGAGTTGTGCGACACACCGATCGAGCCAGCACGCCGAATTGTCGACGGGCTGTCGGCGCCACAGCAATGAACGGACGCGATCCGTGGTACGCGCGCACGAATGGCCGACGGCATCGCGCGCGGCATCGAACGGATCCGACGTCAGCCGTGGGTCCTGATCAGCCCTCCCGGCTGGCGCGAAGCTCATGCGGCATCGAGGAAATGGCAGAGCGCGCGCGGTTGCTAGGCTGGCGACACGAACCCAAACGGCCGGAATCGCGCGCGAAGCGGGGGGATCGATGAACGACGACCAGGTACATGCTTGGATCGAGCAGCTGGTGTCAGAGGAACACGGACTCTTGGACCGCGAGGCGCAGGACGGAGCCACGGAGGACGATCGTCGACGGCTCGAGGCAGTCAGAGTTAGTCTTGATCGTTGCTGGGATTTGCTCCGGCAGCGGCGTGCCCTCAGCGAGGCCAACCGAGATGCTGACGACGCCAGTGTGCGCGACGCCGACGTCGTGGAGCGGTATCAACAGTAGATGTGCACGAGGCGACCGTCCCCCGCTCCAACCGTCAAGGCAGCCACCAAGCGCCGTGACGCAGTTCACGTCGCGTCGCCGGATCGACTGCAATCGACGGATCGGTCTCGGGTCGGCGCCTGAGGGGCGAGTCGGCTCATCGCGAGATCACCGGTACGCCTCGTTCGCCCGGTGGAGGGGTCCCTCGAACAGCGGTATCCACGGGCTCAGCCCGGCGCCCGAATTGGATCATTCACAAGCCGACGGACGAGGTGCTCGGGTTCACGTGTCTCGAACACGACGGCCACCTCGGTGTGAGACAGGAAGATGCTGAATCGCTCGAGCCCGCTCCCGTCCGGATCAACGTGATCCGTCGCACCGAGAGCGTGGGCGCGTTGGTACGCATCCGTGCGCAGCCGTGCCGTCGAGACGAAGTGCTCCATTTGCGGGGGATCGGAGCTCCTTAGCCCGTCGTTGCCCGCAGGCCGCACGTCTGCGGACGTCCAAGCGCACGTGACCCTGGGCGTCACATTCCGGCATCGGCGTGGCAGTCGCCTCGATGCGCACTGGACGCTTCGATGAGCACCGGCCCACGCACCGCGACGGCGTTAGTTGCTGAGCCCGATTTGGCGCAGGAAGCTGACCAGATCGTAGAAGAGGTTCTCCTCAACGATCTGGCCTTCGTGCCATCGCGCAACCGTGCAGAAATCAACCTCAAAAGACTTGCCAGTCGGTGGAATATCCGAGCCGTCCGGTGCCCTCATGGGACCCGTCATCGTGCCCGTAAAGTGCGCGATCGAGCACGTCCAGTCACCAGCCGCAAAGAAGACCTTGTAGGGCCGGTTGTCGAGGTGCTGGTCCGGGAAGGCACGAAAGAACTCGATGGCTTCTTGGCGGTGGTCATCGATGCCATGGGTCGGTGCCTGCCCCGGCCACCGGACCACGACATCGTGCTTGTGTCGTCGGGCGAACACCTCGAGGTCCTGGGCATTCCAGGCGTCGTCGAGCGTCTGCATCAACTCCATGTTGGTCTGCGTGGTCATCTCACGCGTCCTTTCAGACGGGCCTGTGGCTGCGCAGTGGGAGTTGGCGACGCGCCCGGCCCCGCGGGTGTGCGTTCTGGCTTACTGCTGGATCGGGCAAATGTCGAGGCTGCTCCGTTTCGTGTCCGAAGCCTGGCCGGTGCCCCGGAGCCGTACTTGGTTGAATTTCGTGCAGGTGCCTCGCAGCGCAGCCAGCCCACTGCGTCTGGAAGGACGCGCTCAGACGTGGCCGCAACGCAATCGCCGTACACGCTAGGACGCGCGCTCGGAACCGTTGGCGCCGCGCACGGCCCGCACCTCGGCGGTCAGCAGTTCCATCTGATGCCGGAGTTCGCGCACTTCCTCGGCGACTGAGTCCGTCGTCGTCGCCGCCCGCCGTCGCCGGGCCGCCTCGAGAAACGCGCTCGTGATCGCGGCGGTCGAGACGGTAATGAAACCGAGCCCGACCACCATGACGAACGCGGCGATGACGCGACCGAGCGCCGAGGCGGGTACGACATCCCCATAGCCGACAGTAGTCGTGGTCTGGACGGCCCACCACAGGCCGAGCCAGATGTTCGGGAAGCTGTGTGGGTCGGTGAGCCGCATCAGTAGTCCCGCGATGACCGTGACCACGAGCGTGACCACCGCCGCACCCATCCACGCCCCGCGAAGGGGCCTGCGGGTAATGCGCTCAAGCTCGGCATCGATTCTGCGTTGGATTCCCAATGGCACGATGGTCCCCCTCGTCGGCTGTGAGTCGGCAGGCGCGGATGGGCGGGTACCTGACCTACGACTGGCATCACCCGAAGACCCGCTCCCCACCCTTGGGATCTTGCGGCATCGACACCGCCCGTGGCAACGTCCACGCGGCGACATCGTCGTGCGCAGTGCCGCGACCGTCCGGCTGGGTTGCCAGCGGATCGACGCAATCGTCATGCTCTTCTTGACGCACCCGCTCCAAGCGCAGGGCGTGGGGTGCGCAGGACGGTCGGCCCGCTCCGATCAGGCTCGATGGAAACGCTCCCCATCTTCGCCGGCAACGGCCAATCGCGCCGCTCGACCGCACACCTCGCGCGGCCTGTGGCGCTCCATACGCCTGTTACTCTCAGCAGGTCCGCGCTACGGCATCACGTTTGATCGATGCCGCTGCTTGGGTGGCGGGTACGCGACCCTCGCGATGGTTGCCGAGAGCCATCCGATCACCCATCCGCAGAAGATCAAGAGGTATGTCTGTGCGGTGTCCGCGCTGGCCGCCGCCGCGACGGCGATCAGGACTATCGCCCAGACGACGGCACACCCGATGTTGGAGGCCGCATACGTTCGCAATCGTTGCGTCATCCTGCCCACCTTCTGCCCGTCGGCGCGGTACTCGCAATGCTAGGCGTTCGCAGCCGGGATCGATGCCAGGGTGTCCCGCGCCCGGCGCGGACACCAGGACGCGCATCGCGAGCCTCGTCGTGCTGCGGCGGTCCGATGGCGGGGCGGGCGTCGGTGTGTCTCCACAGCACGCCATGACCGCGTATCTGCGGGGGCCACACGCGATCCACACGTGCACCAGCGTGGCGTCTCGCCCACTCATCACGGCTCGGAGCCGCGGCCACGCGTGCTCGGATATGGACGCTGGCATCATCTGGGCACGTCGCCCGACGAGTGCATCGTCGAGTCGAGCGCCCATCGGCACTCGGACCATCTGCCGGCCGCATCAGCGCGGCACCGGTCACAGGTGTTACACCGTCACGCCCGACGGGCCGCCGCGTTGACGCTGGCCGCACACGCTGCGACACCGGTGGGTGGTCCGGCTCGGGGCCCGGGGCCACCCTGTCGTATTGGATTGCCCGCCAAACGGATCCGCACGCGCCATCCGTGATTCCACCTGCCGGCCAGAGCGTCTGCGCCACGTAGTTCGGCACCGCACCCACCGTGGCCGGATCACCGGCCCTGGCGGCCGTCCGCCAGGAGCGCGTCCGACACGTCACGATCGGCATGCAGCCCCCCCCGGATCGCTGTGCGCCCATGCACGACCGGCGCACCACAGCGACGAGTGCGGACATAATGCGATCCGCGTGTTTTCCGGCACGTTGGGAACGTTCCGTGACGGACGCATTGCGGCGGCCTGTGCCGACGACCGTCGGACACGCTAAAAGATCGTTGAGGGAGGCGCGGCAGCAATTGCGCGAGCAATGGCAGCCGGGCAATTGAGGGGTCAAGAGCCATTCCGACGCGTCAGGCACCCGATCGTTCACGGATGAAACGACCTGCCAGCGACCGCCGGGTTCTGGGCACAGAGGTGGCTCTTAGCGGCGGTATCCCAAATGTCGTCGCACTCGCAGTTCCCCATCACAGCGGTCGCGCCTCCTTCACCATCCACCCCGAGCGGTCGCCCCCAAGCCGAGGTGAATTGCCGCAGCGCGAGGTCCGAGCGACCCGGCCCAGCGCGCACCTGCACGCCGATGAGCCGTCCGGGATGACCGTCTGTCGGCGGGTCGACGGCTCACACCTGCGATGGTACCCCGCGTCCCGGCCCGGGAACCGACCCGGAGAGCCGCGGTTTCTGGCGGGCGCCTAGGAGCTCTTGCAGCGCGGCGCCGAGGCGATCCCGACGACGAGCACGATCAGGGCGATGACGGCAAGCAGGGCCTTACCCTTGCCGCCGCCGCAGCGCGTGTTGCCCCCACAGCAGCAATGGCAATGACCGTGGCACGAGCATCCGCACCCGTGGTGATGGCACTCACCGTGGCCGTGGCCGTGGCCGTGACACCCGCACCCGCCCCGCCCGTGGCGATGGGCGTGTCGATGACGGTGCCGGCCCTTGCCGTGGCAGCACTCGGCGTGCTCGTCGTCGCGGGGCTCGTCGCCTGTCGCGGATTCGGGCTCTGGGACCTGTGAGCTCATGGAGCGATCTCCTTACGAGTGCCGGTCCACTGAGCCTAGCGCGGAACTCCCTTCCTGGGCCGGAGCGACGTCGCGGACGGCCGGACGCCGTTGACCGGCAGGCGCGCGCGGCGCTGGACCCATGCGATGGTCTCCCCTACCGTTGCCAGCGACCCCGAGTTCCGAAGGCGCCTGACCGATGCCCGATTCACCCACACCACCCGGTGCCTCACCGGCGAGCCGGACCACGAGCACGCGGCGGCGGCGCACAGCGTCCGCGGGCGGGCTCGCGCTCGCCCTCGCAGTGATTGCCGGCGTGGGCCTGGCGCTTGCCACATCGGTGCATCACCGACCGCTACCGTCAGCCCACCGCGCGACAACGCCCGCCGCCACGGCGCGTCTGGCTGCGTCCGGCCCCCGGCCAGTCGTCTACGTCCAAGCCGGGCACCAGGCACCCGGCGAGCCTGGCTACCTCGCCCAGACCGGCGCGGGTGGCGGCCCGTTCGGCACCGAGGTCGCCTTCAATATCCGCCTGGCCGCCGCCTTAGAGGCGAAGCTGCGGGCGGCAGGCGTCGTCGTGCGCCACACCCCGGCGCGGGTTACGCCGTGGGGCGCCCCGGGGGCTGTGTTCATCAGCCTGCATTTCGACGCCGTCGGCGGCAGTGCCGGCATCGGGTACGCCGTTGGCCAGGCCGGACGAGGCGAGAACTACTACCACGGCCAGGGCACGGGTACTGCCAGCCCGACCCCATACCGCGATTCGGCGCCCCATCGGCATGCCACGAAGGTCACCGCGACGGTGCAGGCGCATTCGCTGCAGCTGGCCCGCGATCTTGCCGGGACGTTCCGCCCCATCTTCACGGTCCGAAACGGGGCGCACAGTCACTTCCGCGGCGTCGAGCCCGGCCGCTACGGCAACGCGCGGATGCAGTTCTTCTATGGCTACTACCGCGTCAACACGGGGGCGCGTGTCCTCGTCGAGTGTGGCGCCGCCGGCGCCGACAACGCGTTTCTCGGCCATGTCAGCCTGATCGCCACGTCGCTCAGCCAAGGCATCCTTCGCTACCTGCACCAGACCCACCAGCTGGGCCCGTAGCGCCGACCACCGGCGGGGCGCGCGGTGCGCAGACAGCGCGCGAGGATCAGCCAACCTGCAACATGCCGCGAATCAACGGTTTGCGGGCCACGGTTAGCCGCGGCGGGGCATATCCTGTCGCTATCGCATCGCCCGGCGGAGCTTGTGCATATGCGCCTGCCCCAGGGGCCAGAGGCAATCTTTGGGAGTCGCACGTGGGTGTTCGTGGCCTGCTCGCAGCAGTACTCATCGCCGCGACAGCCACCGGTGTGGCGGTCGGCGCACCGGCCGCCCACCCGACCACAACCGCACCCATTGCGACTACGACGCGGTCGGCGATCATTCGGGTCATCCCTGCCCCGGGCAGATCGGGCATCAGCCCGTACGTCATCGGTGGCCGGACCGCCTCCCTGACGGCGTGGCCCTATCTTGTCGCGGTCATCAGCCCCCAGGGGCTGTGCACCGGCGACCTGGTCGGCGCCAGGTGGATTCTGACCGCGCGCCACTGCGTGACGGACCTGACCGGCGGCCTGTACCCCGCCGGCGTGATGCGCGTGACCGTCGGGGGTGGCGCGCTGCTGATGCGGCGCAACTGGGAGACCCCGATCCGCATCGCGGCATTCCCGCAATATGACCCGGTGACCGCGATCGGTGATCTGGCGCTGATCGAACTGCGCCGTCCGACGACCCGCCAGACGATCGAACTAGCCAGCGCAAACCCCGACCCGACCGGCAACTGGACCGTCAGGATCGCGGGGTGGGGGTTGACGAGCGACTTCGGGGTCACCCCAAACGCCCCGCAGCAGGCCGCGACCGTCCTGTGGAATCAGGCCTACTGCGCGAGCGCCGAGCCTGCCGTGTACGACCCGAACACCGAGCTCTGCGCCGGCGGACCCGATCAGGCCGGCAACAACCAGTACCCGTCGGTGTGCAACGGGGATTCCGGCGGGCCGTTGGTCCTCCAGAGTACCGGCGATCCCTGGACCGACCGGCTCCTCGGGGTCACCGACTACGGATCGTTCATCGGCTGCGACTTCTTCCCGAACGTGTTCCAGGACGTCCCGGCACACCTCGGCTGGATTCTTGGGACGACGGGGCTCGGCCCGGTCCCCGTGGCGCGCGCCCACGAAACACAGGCCGCCCGGACCATCGCGACCGTCAGCGTCTGGCTGCGCGCGGCCGAGGCACGCACGACGGTCGAGTTGTTGCGCCAGGATGGCACCGTCGCGGCCTCGGCGCGCGCCCAGGCATGGCACCACGCACCCGTACGCCTGACCGCACGGGGACTCGTGCCCGGATCGCGGCTCGCCGGTTACCACGTCATCACGCTCAACGCCTACGGCGCGTCGGGCGCCGTCGCGGTGAGCGTGCACACGTTGCCGGTGCCATGCCGCGTGGCGATGCACGGCGCATGCCCGTCGGGCAGCCTGCCCGGCGTGAACCTCGCGGGGCGCAACCTTACCGGGATCGATCTTCGCGCCGCGAACCTCACCGGCGCGAACCTCGCGGGCGCGAATCTGACCGGCGCCGACCTCAGCGGCGCAGTGCTCACCGGCGTGAACCTCAGCTCGGTCATCTGGTCGAATACGATCTGCCCCGACGGCACCAATAGCACCACGAACGGCACGGCGCCGGCAACCTGCATCGAGCACTAACGGCAGGCTGGCCTGCCATGCCGATCGTGCCGACGGGTTCGCGTGTGTGCCGCGCCATGTGCGCGGCCGTCGTGGTCGGTGCGCTCATGCTCGTCATCTCGGCCTGTGGGTCGTCGTCATCCGCGACACCGAATACGCAGGTCGACCTCAAGGTAACGCTCGACGCCGGGGTCGCCGCAGGCGCACCCCAATCCTGGGATGTCACCTGTCCGAGCCCGTCACACGTCGCCGCGTGCGCGCGGCTGAACGCCACGACGGATGCCTTTACGCCCCCGCCCCCGAACTCGCCCTGCACGATGATCTACGGCGGCCCGGAGGTGCTCACGGTTCATGGCACCGTCGGCGCTCGCCAGGTCGATTACCGCACCGGACGCGCGAACGGATGTGAGATTGCCGACTACTCCCGCGATCTTGCGCTTGTCGCACCGTTCCGGTCCGTCGGCCAGACACCGACCGTGCACCCCACAGGATGACTCCGGGCGAGATCACCACCTACCTCGCCGAGCACGGGACCTGGACGTACTCCCGCGCGGGCGGTCCCGGCGGGCAACGGCGCGACCACGTCGCAACCCAGGCCCGCCTGGAGATCACCTCAGCCGACCTGCAGGGGCTGCCGGCACCGATCGCCGACCGCCTGCGCACCGCGCTCGCCCTCGCCGACCGTCCACTGCGGCTGCGCGCGGGTACCGAGCGCCTGCGCGAACACAACCGCGCCCGCGTCCTGGCCCGGCTCGAGTCCCGGGTGCGCGGAGCGCTGCAGCCGTCCCCACCTCCGCGGCGCCCGACCCGCCCCTCGCGTGGCGCAGTCGAGCGTCGGCTGGCCGACAAGCGGCGTCGCGCCGCCACGAAGGCAGGCCGCCAGATCCCCGACGAGTAGGCGCTCCACGGAGCCCGTCCACGGTGACTATGCGTCCAGACGGACCCCGAACCCCCGCACGCGCAGGTCCTTGACCATGTCACGCAGGGCGGCCCCGCTGCCGGTAAACGACCAGCTTGCAAAGTCGACGGTCGCGTTCCAGAGGGCCTGATTGAACGGGGTAGCATCGGCCCACGGCGGCAGGTGCCGCTCACCGCGCCCGATTCCGACCATCACCTTGGGGGCCCGAGCCTGCGCATAGAAGCCGCCAGCGCTCGGAAAATCACCGTACTGGTCCGCGTACGAGTCTGCGATAAACACGGGCTTGGCATTCCCGCGCCATTCCCGGGCACCGGCGTTTACGGACGTCCGTCCGCCAGAAAAGATCAGGTACGCGTCGACGCGCCTGTCGCGATAGCCGCGGTTGAACGCGAGGGTCGCAACCGTGCTGCCGCCGTCGCTGTGTCCGGCAAACGCGATCGCCGAGCGATTGACCGCGACCGGCAACTTCAGCGACAGGACGTGGGTCAAGACTGCAGGAAGGTCGGCGGCCTGACGGGCGCTGGCTGCCCCTTGCGAGAGCAGTCCCCTGCCCCGCGCCATACCAGGGCTCGTCGGGGCGATCACGAGGAATCCCGCCGACGCCCACGCGCGCAGCATGCTCGCGTACACGACGGGATTGCTGTTCCAGCCGTGTGCGAATTCGATGGCGGGCACCACCACGCCCTTGGTCACGCGCGGGATCACCACCATCGTGCGCAGCACCCGCCGTCCCCGGTGGAACACAAGCCAGTGCGTCGACGTCGCGAAGTTGTGCAGGCGGGCGAGTTTCAGGATGTACGGCTTTGGCGGCGGCGGGACCACCGGGCTGCCCGGTGTGCCCGGCGCCGCCATCGCCACGGGCGCGAGCGTCGCGGTGACCACCAGGGCGGCCGCGGCCGCCGCTCGGATCCGCGCCCGACGGACATGCCCGCACCCCGCGATCATGGGCATGTCGCGCACGCGCAAAGAATCCCCTGCATCCACGTCCATGTCCTTCGTTGGCTGAATGCGCCACTCACGCGCTTCGTAAGAGCCGTATAGGACAGTGCCTGAGCGTTCCCTGCATGACAACCGCAAATAGCCGCGTCGGTCGCCCGCGCTCCGTGAGCCGCATCGCCCAGCTGCCGCGCCAGCTTCCCGCCGACGCCCTCGTGGCGATCGTGGCGTTCGTCGGCCTGTGCATCGCCGTCCTGATGCGTGCCCCACACATGCTCGAACCGGACGATTTCGCCTACCGCGCGTCGATCGTCGCGCTGGGCCACGGGCACATCCTGCTCAGCCGCGCAGTAGCTTGCGCTCGAGCACCGGCTCGGGTCGGCGACCTCGGGCGGGGGACCCCAGGTCGGGCTTGGAACGCCCCTGTGCACCGGCTCGCACCGCGGTTCGGGTGGCTCGCAGACGTCCACAGGCGGCGGGAACGCGGGCGACCCATCGGGCGGCACCCCGGGCGGGTGGCACCGGGCGACACCGCCGGGTCGATCTGGGCCTAGCTCTCGACCGTCACCGGTTCAACAGCGGCCGCCGGACACGACAGGTCGCTATCGGCGCCCGGCAGCCGTCCGAGCAGCGTCACAAGCTGGTTGAGCTCATTCTGGGTAAACCGCTCGGCAAATAGCGCCACGAGGCCCGCCAGATGCGTCGCGGCGGTCGCGCGCAGCACATCGCGGCCTGCGTTGGTGATGACCGCGTAGGTCACCCGGTGATCCTGCGTACAGTGGTGCCGGCCGACCAGTTCCGATGCCTCGAGCCCGTCGAGCAGGCGCGTAATCCCGGACGGGGTCACTCCGACGGCGTGTGCCAAGTCGATGCGGCGCATCCGGCCGTCCGGGGCATCAGCCAGACGCCGTAACACCTCAAAGTCGGTGACGGTAATGCGCCCGGCCGCCTGTAGTTCTTGGTTGAAGGCGCGCTCCATAGCCCCGTGCGCGTTTGCGAGACGCACGAACGCGGTGAGCGCACTCGGGACCTGACTGTTCAAAGCTTGATTACTCAAGTACCACTCGCTAGCCTGTTTGCGTACTCAAGTATATCTCACCGGGAGCCCACTGACTATGAGCAATTCTGTTCCTGCAGGAACCTGGATCAGCGATAAGGTTCACAGCACCTTTGATTTTTCCGCACGCCACATGGTCGTTGCGACGTACCATGGCAGCCTGCCGGACTTCGAGGTCACGTTGGTCGGTAACGAAGATGGCACGGCACGCCTTGACGCCAGCGCCGGCGTCGCGACGGTCAAGACGGCCGAGGAGAACCTCACCGGCCACCTTCTCTCCCCCGACTTCTTCGACGCGGAGACGTACCCCAAGGTCACGTTCACCTCGACCGATGTCACCCGTGATGCTGACCACCTGGTGGTGCACGGACAGTTGACCGCCAAGGGCGTGACCAAGGACGTCACCCTGCACGGCGAGATTGTCGGTCCGACCGTCGCGTTCGAAGACCAGGAGAAGCTCGGGGTGACCCTCGAGGGCACGATCGACCGCCGGGATTTCGGCATGAACTGGAACGCGACACTCCCGACCGGTGGGCTCGTGCTCGGGCACGAAGTCAAGCTCGTGGCGAGCCTCGAACTCAACAAGGCCTAGCACCATGCAGATCCTCGGCATCTCGGGGAGCCTGCGCCAGGGCTCCTACAACACCCAGCTGCTGCTGGAGGCCGTCAAAGAGCTTCCGGTCGGGGTGGAGTTCCGCATCTATGAGGGACTGCGCGAGGTGCCGCCGTACGACGAGGATGACGATCGCGACCCCGCGCACCCGGCCGTGACACGGCTGAGGCGCGAGTTCGCCAGTGCCGACGCGATCCTGTTCGCCACGCCCGAGTACAACTTCTCGGTTCCCGGCTGGCTGAAGAACGTCATCGACTGGGCCTCGCGCCCCCCCAACCACAGTGCACTGCGGTACGTTCCGGTCGCGGTCATCGGGGCGAGCACCGGCGCCTACGGAGCGGTCTGGTCGCAGGCCGAACTGCGCAAGGTCCTGGGGTCGTGCGGCGCACGGGTCCAGGAGGGCGAAGTTGCGCTCGGGCACGCCAAGCAGGCGTTTGAGTCGGACGAGCCCTTGAGCGCCGAGCAGCGCGCCCAGTTGCGCGGCCTGCTCGCCGCTCTTGTTGCGCAGGCCGAACAACGGTCGCACGCGGCCTGATGCGGTACGGGTACGGTGTCGGTCTGTGCAGGACCTGCCACCGTACCCGCCGTGCACCCCTGCTCAGCCTTGGCGCGTACCCCGCTTGATGCGTCCACGGTCCGACGTCCGTGCGCGCGGAGGCGCCGAGGTGTTCGCCACGGTTGTCCGGGACGAGAAATGGCCCCCGCGACGCTTGGACGCGTACACAACCTTGGCCTGACCGACCGGCACGCCGGTCGCCGCCCACTCCGCGTCGAGCCCGAGTGACACCGCGATACGGCTGACCTTCGGGGCATCGGCCGGCGCGACCAGCGTCAGTGCATTGCCGGTTCGCCCCGCCCGGGCGGTCCGCCCGACGCGGTGCGTGTAATCGGACTGGTCGTTCGGCGGGTCGTAGTTGACCACGAGCGCGACGTCCTCGAGGTCGATGCCGCGCGCGGCGACGTCGGTCGCCACCAGCACCCGACACTGACCCTTGCGGATCCGGCCAAGCGCCCGTTCGCGCTGTGACTGCGACAGGTCGCCGTGCATGGCAACCGCATCCATGCCATGTCGCCCGAGGTTCGTCGCGAGCCGATCGGCACCACGCTTGGTGCGGGTGAACACCAGTACCAGACCGGGCTCCGTGGTGAGCTCGTCGACGAGCATCGCCATCCGCGCTTCGCCCTGTGTGACGGCGAAGCGATGTTCGACGCCGACGACGACCTGCTCGGTGCCGAGTCGCATCTGGACCGGGTCGCGGGTCAGGCGCTTTGCCAGCTGGGCAACCTCGCCCTCGAGCGTCGCCGACAGCAACAGGGTCTGGCGGTCCGACGGAATCTGGGCGACGATGCGGTCGACCTGCGGTGTGAACCCCATGTCGAGCATCCGGTCGGCCTCATCCAGCACGAAGATCTGGACATTGGCGATCGTCAGCATCCGCCGCTCGATGAGGTCGTTGAGCCGCCCGGGGGTGGCAACAACGATGTCCGCGCGTGCGGCCCGTTGCGCCTGCCGGGGGATCGGCACGCCGCCATAGCAGCTGGCGATCCGCAGGCCGGCGGCATGCGCGGGGTCCGCGAGCTCCCCGGTGATCTGCACCGCCAGTTCGCGGGTCGGTGCAAGCACGAGTGCCCGCGGGCCTCGTGCCGGCTCCATCGTGCGCACGCGCTCGATGATGGGCAGCCCGAAGGCGAAGGTCTTACCGGAGCCGGTGGGCGCACGCACCAGCAGGTCCGCGCCGGCAATGGCCTCGCGGATCATCAGTTCTTGAATCTCGAACGGCTCGTTGATGCCGTTCTGCGCCAATGCGGCGCACACCGCCGAACTCACGCCGAGTTCGGCGAACGTCGTTTTCGTCAAATTCGCTTCCTTGCGGCCAACTGGCCGCGATCGAGTGGGGAGGGAACCGCCCGCCCGCACCCGACGGCACGATGATGACGACATGTCTCCCGAGGGAAATCGGCTGATCTGCCGCCCTCACGTTCGAGCGTAGCGTAGCTGAGTCCTCCCCCGTTCGCCGAATCATGGCCGCACGGCGGCCATCAGGCCGTCATCGGCGCCAGATGCAGCACGTGCACGCGATCGGCCGCGATCGCCGCCAGGGCCTGCTCGCCAACGCTTCTGTGATGGGTAAACAGCAGGACTTGAGTCTGTTCGGAGACCTGCTCCAGCACCCGCAGGCCGGCGTCGGTCCGTTCGTCGTCGAAGTGGACAAACAGGTCATCGAGCACGAGTGGCATCGCGCCGCGCCGCTCGATCAGACCCTCGAGCGCCGCGAACCGCAGTGCCAGATAGAGCTGATCGCGCGTGCCGGTACTCAGTGCGCCGACATCGAGGACGCGCCCGTTGGCAGACCGCGCGCGCAGCACGGGCTCGCCGCGATTACCGGTGTCCGTGTCCAACCCCGTGTACCGGCCAAGGGTCAGTGCGGCGAACGTGGCGTTGGCCCGCAGCATCAGCGGCTGCTGGTGGGCGGCACGATAGGCGGCGATCTGCTCCTCGAGTAAGCGCCGCGCGAGGACGATCTGCACGTACTCATCAGCCAGCTCGGCGACGTCCGTTAAGGCCAGCTGCGCATGCTCCATCGCCTCGGCGGCGTCGCCGGACGCGGTGATCTGACGCCTGCGGGTCGTCAACGCGCCAACGCGCGCGCTCTCGTCCTGCCAGCGCGCGCTGAGGTCGGCCAGTTCGACGTCGAGCACAGTCAGCTGTGGCGCGATTTCGTGGTCACCGAGCCTTGCGGCCTCGGCCGCCAGCGCGTCGGTCGTCTTGCCGTGCGACTCGCGCAGGCGGCGCTCAATCGCCGCGATCCGCTCCACAGCCGCCGCGTGCCCCTGTGAGCGGGCTATCGCGGCGACGAAACCAGCCTCGTTGTCGAGGCCCGCGTCGGCGATCAATGCGGCGATCCTCGCATCGGCGGCGCGACCCGTGCGCTGCGCGGCGTCGAGCTCCTCGAGATGACGCGCGCGCTCCTCGGCCAGAGTCCGATGGGTGACCGCGACGGACTGCGCCTGTTCGCGTCGGTCAACCAGCGTTGCGACCGCGATCTCGGGCGCACGATCGGCGAGGTCGGCATGGCCCGGAAGGGCCGCGACGACCGCAGCGACGCTCGCGACAAAGGTCGCATTCCGCTCGTCGATCCCGGCGATGCGCCCAAGCTCGTCGTCCCGCATACCCCGCTGCATCGCGATCGCCGCGATCGCGTCGAGCACGGCGTGCGCCTCTGCCAGACTGGCCGTGGGATCCAATCCGATGCCGGCGACCGACCGCGCCCAGGCCACGCGCCAGGTCTCCATCGCAGACTGGCATTCGCCGAGCGCCAGCCGCGCCGCACGCAGACTGGCGTTCTCTGCATCGATCGCGGCCGCTCGGTCGTCGGACTGATTCTTGCGAATGGTGAGCTCGCGGACCAGCCGGTCGGCGTGTTCGATGGCGCCGGCGAGCGTCGCGGCTGCGGGCATCGGCCCGTCGAGGCGGGCGGCCAAACGACCCAATTCCTCAAGATCCGTGGCGATCGCACGGTCGAGGCCGGTGATCCCGAGCGCGCGCTCACGGGCGGTCACGGAGGCCTCGACGGCCGATCGGAACTGCTCATGCCATGCCTCCATCGCGGCCG